>JBIIUJ010000006.1:0-43614 GCA_044340025.1 Caulobacterales bacterium | reverse complement strand
ACCGCGCCCGGGCGCTGGAGGTGGTGAAGCTTCCGGAAGCGGCCACTCCCCCCGCTCCGGCGCCCGGCCGGGCCTTCCGTCCAAGCGTCGTGGTCAACCCTCGCGCGGCAGATATTCCGCGGCCAGCGCCGGCCAATGATCTGCCGATTCTCGGACGGATCGCGGCCGGGGTGCCGATTGCAGCCATTCAGACCGAGATCGGACGGATTACGCCGCCGCCGGAACTGATGGGCGCAGGCGATCACTTCGCGCTGGAAGTGAAGGGCGATTCGATGATCGAGGCCGGGATCCTCGAAGGCGATGTGGTCATCCTGAAGCGTCAGGACACCGCAGAGACCGGCGATATCGTGGTGGCGTTGGTGGATGATGAAGAAGCCACGCTGAAGCGGCTGCGAAAGCGGGGAGGTTCCCTCGCACTGGAGGCCGCCAATCCGAAATACGAGACAAGAATCTTCGGGCCGGACCGCGTGAAGATTCAAGGCCGGCTCGCCGCTTTGGTACGCCGCTACTAGGCTGGGGGCGGATGCAGGCTAGAAATGGCGCCAGCCTGGCTTGGGCGGCGTCATTTCGATGTTGTCCGCATCCAGAACAGTCACGCCCTGCCCTGTTGTGCATCGACCAATCACAGTGATCGCCACATCGGGAGCCTCCGCACGCATCCGCTCGATGGCATCGGCTGGAGCGGAGAAAAGCGTCTGGTAATCATCGCCGCCGGTCAGCAGAGCCCCAAGCGCCAGGGGGCGCTCGGCGGCCTGATTCAGCCAGCGACGAGCCGGCGGGGATAGCGGAACTGCGTCCGCCCTGATTTCCAATCGCACCCCGGATCTTCCAGCGAGGTGACCCGCGTCAGCAATCAGGCCGTCCGAGACATCGAGCGCGGCGGTTGCATGGCGAGCGACTGCCGCCTCCACGCCGAACGGCGGCAGCGGAATGCGATAAGCCATTGATAACGCTGCGCGATCTTCCGCGGCAAGACCGCCCAATTGTTCCAGTCGCGCTTGAAGTCCGAGATAACCATCGCCAATCACACCCGTGACCGCGAGAACGTCGCCCGGCTGCGCCCCACGACGCAGCACAGGCCCCCTCGCCCCGACAGGCCGTCCGATCATGGTCAGGCTGACGCTGAAGGGCCCAGGGGTTGAGACGGTGTCACCGCCGAGGAGGGCGAACCCGTTTTCCTGTTCTTCGGCGAGCCCGGCCGCAAACTGGGCGATCTGCTCGGTGGGACGTCCGCTCGGCCAGAAGAGTGTCAGCAGCGCGCCGATCGGCACAGCGCCCTTGGCGATTAAATCAGATGCATTCACCCGAAAAAGCTTGCGCGCCACCATGGAGAGCGGATCGTCGGCAAGAAAGTGTACGCCTTCCACCAGGGCGTCGACCGTCACCACGACCTCGCCGCGCGTTTGAAGCACCGCCACGTCATCGCCAAGGCCGAGAGCGCCGGGGCTTTGCGCCAGCGGCGCGAAATACGCTGCGATGAGATCAAACTCGTCCATCGCGGCGTCAGGCGCCAGCCGCGCCTGTTTCCTTGGCGACGCGATCAAGGATGGCGTTGACCAGACCAGGCTCTGGCCCTTCAAAGAAGTCCCGCGCCAGCTCGACATGTTCGTCAATCACGACTGCGGCCGGCGTTCCGCGCTCACGCAGCAGTTCCCAAACACCGGAGCGCAAGATCGCCCGAACGATCGAATCGATCCGGTCGAGCTTCCATCCTGAAGCCAAGCGTGCCGCTATGGTGCGATCTATCAGCACCTGCTCGTCGACCACGCCTTCCACGATTGCGCGGAAAAGATCGGGATCGGCTTCGTCAAGAGCGACCCCGTCGATCTCAAGCCCGATGCGATGGTCCAGAAACTCGCGCACCACCGCCTTTGCGCCATGCCCGCCCATCTCCATCTGGTAGAGAGCCTGCACGGCGGCCAGCCTTGAGGCGCGCCGGCGGCGGGCGAAATCGGAGCGCGGGCTGCCAGCCATCAGGCGCCCGTCATCAGACGGCGCTTCATGGCGATCATGGCGATGCAGGCGCGCGCCGCCTCGCCGCCCTTGTTCTTGTGGCTGATCTTTGCGCGCTCGAGCGCCTGGGCTTCGTTCTCCACGGTCAGAATGCCGTAGCCGATCGCCAGACCCGGATCGAGCGTGAGGTTCATGAGCGCACGAGCGCTTTCTGAGCAAACATAGTCATAATGCGTCGTCTCGCCGCGAATGACACAGCCGAGCGCCACATACCCATTGTAGGCGCGCCCTACCGGGCGGTGAGAGGCGCGATCGGCGTGGGCGATAGCAGCCGGAATCTCGAAGGCGCCTGGCGCTTCCATCATGTCAAACGTCGCCCCTGCTTCCTTGAGCGCAGCGGCCGCGCCCATCAGCAGTTCCTGCGCGATGTGCTTGTAATATGCCCCCACGACGATGAGCACGTGCGGCGGGTCTTGCGACATTGCCATTCTTTTTCCCTCCGGTCCGGCCCTGAAAGCTCAGCCCAGCGCTCTATACCCTTCGATTGAAAGGCCGTGACCCTCCAAGCCAATGATTTTAGTCGGTGCATTGGTCAACAAAGTCATGCGCTGAACGCCGAGATGGCGCAAAATCTGAGCGCCGATGCCATATTCCCGCAGCATCCTTCCATCCTGATCCTCAGCTTCTTCTCCCCCCATGAGGCGGCGCGAAAGCGCAGCTGGGTCGCTCTCACGCAGAAACACCAGGACACCGCCATCGGCGTCAGCGGCGATGGCTTCCAGCGCAGTCGCGATCAGCCGCGAACGCACGCCGCCGCCGCCCAAAAGGTCGGTCGTGATGTCGACCTTGTGCATCCGCACCAGCACAGGACGGTCCGAAGGCGCCGCGCCGCGCACCAGCGCGACATGTTCCACCCCATCCAGCCTGTTGCGATAGAGATGCAGGCGGAAATCCCCATACCGACTCTGGAAAGCCGTCTCGCCGAGGTGCGTGACAAAACCGTCCTTCGCACGCCGATACGCGATCAGATCGGCTATCGTGCCGATCTTGAGGGAATGGTGCTGTGCAAAGGCGATCAGGTCAGGCAAGCGGGCCATCGTCCCGTCGTCGTTCATCACCTCGCAAATCACGCCGGCAGGCAGGCAACCCGCCAGTCGCGCAATGTCTACCGAGGCCTCCGTATGGCCCGCGCGCACGAGGACGCCGCCATCGCGGGCGATCAGCGGGAAGACATGGCCAGGCGTGACAAGGTCGTCTGGACCCTTCGCGGGATCGATCGCCACACCGATCGTGCGGGCCCGATCGTGGGCCGAGATCCCCGTGGAGACGCCCTCTTTCGCTTCAATCGAGACCGTGAAGGCCGTCTGATGGCGCGTCCCATTCCGCGGCGACATCAGATCCAGCTCCAGCGCGTGGGTGCGCGCCTCGGTCAGGGCAAGGCAGATCAGGCCGCGGCCATGCTTGGCCATGAAATTGACCGCTTCCGGCGTGGCGAATTGAGCCGGGATCACCAGGTCGCCTTCGTTCTCCCGGTCCTCTGCGTCGACCAGAATATACATGCGCCCGTTACGCGCTTCCTCGATGATCTCTTCGATCGGGGAGATAGCAGGATGGCTCATGCCGAAAGCCCCTCCCCTTGTGTTTCAAGCAACCGCGCCATGTATCGGGCTAACATATCGATTTCGAGGTTCACTTGAGAGCCTGACTGTAGCGTGCTGAGCGTGGTCACCGCCCAGGTGTGCGGAATGATGTTGAGCCCAAACACATCGTCCTCGACCGAATTCACGGTGAGCGACACGCCATCGACCGTGATCGACCCTTTGGGCGCAATGAAGCGATGCAGCGGCCGGGGCGCGCGAATGAACAGCCGCCAGCTTTCATTCTCCGGATACAGCGCAGTCACCTGCCCCACCCCGTCAACGTGCCCGGAGACAACGTGCCCGCCAAGCTCGTCACCCGCCTTTAGCGCGCGCTCGAGATTGATCGCCGCTCCTTCGCGCCATGCGCCAAGGGTGGTCAGGCTAAGCGTTTCGGCGCTGGCCTGAACCTTCCACCAAGCCCCGCTTGAGCACGCCCCTCGCTCCAAGACTGTCAGGCAAGCTCCCGCGTGCGCGATAGAGGCGCCAATGGCGATGCCGTCGGGGTCGTAGGCCCCTTCCACCTGGAAGATCGTGTCAGCCCCGGGTGCCGACTGCACCTTTGAGACGCGCCCAACGGCCGTGACGATGCCAGTAAACATTCAGGACCGTTCGTAGTCTTCCATCAGGTCGGGCCCGATCGCCCGAATTCCGGTTCTTGCGAATGTTGGCGCGTGACGCAACGCTTCAAGGCCGAGCGCGCCCACAGAAGCAGCGCCGTCCTCGCCGATCAGGATTGGGGCCCGAAACCAGACGATGCGGTCGACGGCATGCGCGGCGAGAAAGGAACCGACCACGCGACCGCCGCCCTCGATCAGGACCGAGCCGACCCCCGCAAGAGCAAGCGCGTCAAGAACCGACAGGGGATCAAGTCCCGCCTCCGACAGGTTGGTCTCCACGACCCGCACGCCGGCGCCTTCCAAGGCGCGGCGCCGGTCCTGGTCGGCGACCGGGCCACACAAGACCAGAACGGGAACCTGACGGGCGGTCTGCACCAGCGTGCTGTCTTTCGGGACCCTCAGTCGTGTGTCCAGGACGACACGAAGCGGTTGAGGCCCGCCATAGTCCGCCAGGCGCACCGTGAGGCTGGGGTCATCCTGCAGCGCCGTGCCGACGCCGACAAGGATCGCATCATGGCTGGCGCGTAGCCGGTGGCCCTCCGCGCGCGCGGCCTCCCCCGTGATCCAACGGCTTTCTCCGCTCGCAAGCGCGATTCGGCCATCGAGGCTGGAAGCGAGCTTTACCGTAACCCGAGGGCGGCTCACGGAGCGGGATCGCCCGGTTCAGACTCATCCATCAGATGCGTCTCGTCGAGAAACTTCCCGAAGTCGGATGCTTCCTGGAAGTCCTGATAGACAGACGCGTAGCGCACATAGGCCACCGGATCGACCGCGCGCAGGGCCGACATGACCGCACGACCGATCGTCTCGGACGGGATCTCGATTTCGCCCATGCTTTCAAGGCGTCTGACGATGCCAGATACCATCTGCTCGATGGCATCCTGCGTCACGGGACGCTTGCGCAGCGCAATCATCACCGAGCGCAACAGTTTGTCGCGTTCAAAGGGCGTGCGCCGCCCGTTCCGCTTGACGACGACAAGCTCACGCAGCTGGGTCCGTTCAAACGTGGTGAAGCGCGCGCCGCAGGACGGGCACGATCTGCGCCGGCGGATGGAGGAGCCGTCCTCGGTCGGACGGCTATCCTTAACCTGCGTATCGGGGTGGCCGCAGAACGGGCAGCGCACGGATCAGCCGTAGATTGGAAAACGGGCGCAGAGCGCGGACACTTCGCGGCGCACTTTCTCTTCAACCGCCGGATCGCCGTCCGGCGTCTCTGACAGCGCATCAAGGACCTCGACGATCCAGCGGCCGATCTGGCGGAACTCGGGTTCGCTGAAACCGCGCGTGGTGCCTGCTGGCGTGCCCAACCGGATCCCTGAGGTCTGGGCCGGCGGGCGCGGATCAAACGGGACGCCATTCTTGTTGCACGTGATTCCGGCACGTTCGAGTGCGGCCTCGGAGGCTTTTCCTGTAAGGTTCTTGGGCTGCAGGTCGATCAGCGCGAGGTGAGTGTCGGTTCCGCCCGACACAACGTCGAAGCCGCCAGACTTCACGGTCTCTGCGAGCGCCCGGGCGTTCGCCACGATCTGACGCGCATAGTCTGCAAATCCCGGCTGCAACGCTTCGCCAAACGCCACCGCCTTCGCCGCGATCACATGCATCAACGGCCCGCCCTGGAGCCCCGGAAAGACCGCTGAGTTGAACTTCTTGCCCAGCTCCATATCATTGGAGAGGATCATGCCACCCCGGGGCCCGCGCAAGGTCTTGTGGGTCGTTGTGGTGACCACATGGGCATGAGGCAGCGGGCTGGGGTGGACTCCGCCCGCGACCAGGCCGGCGAAGTGGGCCATGTCCACCATGAACAACGCCCCAACCGAATCGGCGATCTGGCGGAAGCGCGCAAAGTCGATCTGGCGAGGGTAGGCCGATCCCCCTGCGATGATGAGTTTAGGACGATTGGCCTCGGCCAATCGGGCGACCTCGTCATAATCGATCAGGTGATCATCGGGCCGCACGCCATAGGCGATGGCGTTGAACCATTTGCCAGATTGGTTTGCTGGCGAACCATGGGTCAGATGCCCGCCCGCATTCAGATTGAGCCCGAGGAACGTGTCGCCCGGCTTCAGGAGCGCCAGAAAGACCGCCTGGTTAGCCTGAGCGCCGGAATGCGGCTGCACATTGGCGTAGGCGCACCCAAACAACGCCTTGGCCCGGTCGATCGCGAGAAGTTCGGCGAGGTCGACATATTCGCAGCCGCCATAATATCGCCGGCCCGGATAGCCTTCGGCATACTTGTTCGTGAGAACCGACCCCTGCGCTTCAAGGACCGCCCTGGAAACGATGTTCTCAGAGGCGATCAGCTCGATCTGATCCTGCTGGCGATGCAATTCCAGCGAAAGCGCCTTGGAAAGCTCCGGGTCCGCCGCGTCGAGGGGCCTGGAAAAGAAGGCGGCGGACGGCGCGAGCGTGGACGTGGACATCGGCATATCTCTCCAGAGCGACGGTACGGTGTGATAACGTAACCGAACGGTCAGGCGCAAATCGCACGCGCAGAGCATGCTTAGGCGCCGTTACGTCAGAATAGCCAGCAGCAGGTAGCTCAGCACGCCTTAAAGTCGCGCACGAAAACTCACCATTTCATCGATATGGCCAATCGATTTTCTGCCAAACCGTCGACTAGTGGTCATCAATTCTCTTGAAGTTCACTAGCCTGAGCGCTAAAGCGCCCGATATCAAAAACCAGCCTAAAAAACGCTGGAGCAACGAAAGGAATAACCATGCGGGAAGAGAGCGCGCGCTCGATGAGCCAAGAAGACGTTCTTGAGATGACGACCGAAATCGTATCGTCTTTCGTGAGCAACAATGCTGTGAGCCCCGACGGCTTGAGCGAGCTGATCCGTTCTGTCCACCGCACCATCAGCGCGCTGTCTTCGGGCGAAGTTGAAAAGCCGGCTGAGAAGCCCAAGCCTGCGGTGCCGATCAACAAATCGATCGGGGAAGATTTCATCATCTGCCTCGAAGACGGCAAACGCTTGAAGATGCTGAAGCGGTATCTTCGCTCGAACTTCGGGTTGTCGCCCGATGAGTATCGCAAGCGCTGGGGTCTGCCTGCCGACTATCCCATGGTTGCGCCCAAATATGCGCAACGCCGGTCGGAATTCGCCAAGAAGATCGGCCTCGGCCGCGGCGTGCGCCGCAAGGTCTGAGCCAATCCGTCAGGCGAGAATTCCTCGCCCGGATCGAGGAGCGGGGGCGCTGACAGCGCCCCCGTTTCGTTTTCGCCAAAGAAACGCCAGTTTGCGCAGTGCGAGCGTCTCAAGATCATGGCGCGAGGCACGCGCCGGCCCGCTGATGACCGCTTCGAGCCCTGTCTCCGCGTCTATGGCGCGGACCTCGATGAGATCGCCAAGTCGCACCTCTTCGATCAGGATCTCCCTGCCGGCCAGAGGATCGGGCTTGACCATGAGGTTGCGCTCCACCGCGATAGATTGCGGTGCGAGCTTGCCCTGAACGCGGGCTAAGGCCAACTCCCTGTTTCGATTGAGGAGGCGAAATGGAGCTCTGGACGCTCTGGGCTATTGTTGCAGCATGGCTGCTGACGCTGTTCACTCTTGCCTGGCTCATATGCACTCGACTGCGTGACGTCACACCCCTGGACTCGCTCTGGGGGCCGGCGCTCGCCAGCGTGGGCGTGTTGGCGCACCTGCTTGGCGCTGGCGCGGGCGCGCACAGCGGGCTGGCGACTTTCCTTGTCGTCCTTTGGGGCGCCCGGCTGGCCTGGCACATGAACGCGCGTTGGCGCCGGGAGGGCCACGAAGACCCGCGTTATGCCGCGATGCGGGCCGAACGCGCCGATACGTTCGCCGGATGGAGCCTCTATGCGATCTTCTGGCTTCAGGCGGGTCTTGCCGTGCTGATTTCAGCCCCGCTTGTGGCGGCAGGAGCACTGCCTGCGCCCACTACCATCGACCCCTTGATTTGGGGCCTTGCGCTCATGGCGCTTTGTGGGCTCGCCCTCGAGACCGTCGCAGACCTGCAACTCACCTGCTTCAGATCCGACCCAGCCAATCGCGGCCGATTGCTCCAGACCGGCCTTTGGGGCTGGTCGAGGCACCCGAACTATCTGGGCGAGGCAATCTTCTGGTGGGCGTTGGGCGGCATCGTTGCGGCATCCACCGGCGCCGTCTGGACGCTCCTTGCCCCCGCGCTTCTGACCCTTCTGCTGCTCAAGGTGTCAGGCGTCGCCATGGCCGACCGGCGCATGGCCGAGCACAAGCCGGAGTTTGCAGCTTATGCGGCGCGCGTGCCAGCGTTTCTGCCTTGGCCACGGCCAAAGCGGCGCTGACATCGATTACATGCGATAGCGGATCTGATCCGACCAGAACCGTTCGAGGCGCATCAGCGTCCGGTTGGTCAGCGCGAGGTCTTCGGCGCGGACCGCGCCAACAGGCTCAAGAGTGCGCACATGCTTCTGGAACAGGCTTGAAAGACGGCTGTGGACAGCTTTGCCAGAGGCAGTCAGGCTGACCTTGACGGCGCGCCGATCCGTCTCTGAGCGCTGATGGTTGATATAGCCAGCCTCGACCAGCTTCTTGAGATTGTAGGACACGTTCGAGCCCAGGTAGTGCCCGCGACTCATTAACTCCCCGGCAGACATCTCGTCGCCGCCGATATTGTAGATCAACAGCGCCTGAACGGAGTTGATGTCATCGCGACCATGACGCTCAAGATCGTCCTTGATCACGTCAAGCATCTGGCGATGCAGCCGCTCCACCAGTGTGAGAGCGCGCATGTACTCCAGTTCAATGTCCGGCGCGCTGTCGGTTTCCGCAGCGCCCGGACGCAAGCTCGCGTCGGCCATTCCCACCACCCCTTGCGTTTCTACGCTCGGTTTTCACCCTTTGGAGATAGCGGCGGGAGACTAAAGCCTCGCTAAAAAACCTGGTAAATGCATCCTTTCCGCGCGCCGCCGCGCCCTCGCCTTGCCGAAGCAGCGCGGCGCCCCTAAACCGGCTGGCGATGGCGAAGCCGATCTTCATCCTCAACGGGCCGAACTTGAATCTGCTTGGCGTGCGCGAGCCGCACATCTACGGCTCCGCGACGTTGCAGGACGCGCAAACCGTGGCGCAAACACGCGCCGCCGCGCTTGGTGAAACCATCGAGTTCCGTCAGACCAATCACGAGGGCGTCCTTGTGGACTGGATCCAGGAAGCCCGCCTTTCGGCCAAGGCTCTGGTGCTCAACGCAGCGGCTCTTACCCATACCTCGCTTGCCGTCCATGATGCGCTCAAGGCGCTCTCCATCCCGGTGGTGGAGTGTCATCTGTCCAATCCGGCAGCCCGCGAACCGGTGCGCCATGTCTCGTTTGTCGCCAGCGCGGCCCGCGGCGTGGTCGCAGGCTTCGGCATCCATTCCTATGCGCTGGCCGTCGAGGCCGCCGCACACGCCGCCAAGGCGGCCTGATCCCAAGCTTCAAGGAGCAGACCATGCCCAACGGCAAGGACACCCACAGCGACGCCCAGATCGATCCGAAGGTCGTGCGCGATCTCGCGCGCATCCTGCGCGACACCGAACTCACCGAGATCGAAGTTGAAGGCGGCGGCCTGCGGATCCGTGTGGCGCGATCCGGGCCGGTCTATGCTGCCGCTCCCCCTGCCATGACGATTGCAGCCGCTCCTGCGCCCGCCGCCCCGATCGCTGCAGCCCCAGCTGTCGCACCGGTCGCAGCGCCGGTGGCGGCTGACTTGCGCACCCACCCCGGGGTGGTGACATCGCCGATGGTCGGCACAGCCTACCTCCAGCCAGAGCCGGGCGCGGCGGCCTTCATCAAGGTCGGAGACACCGTCAGCGAGGGGCAAACCCTGATGATCGTCGAAGCGATGAAGACGATGAACCCCATCCCGGCGCCGCGCGCAGGCCGGGTCGAGCAAATCCTGATCTCTGATACGCAGCCTGTCGAGTTCGGCGAGCCGCTCGTCATTCTGGCCTGACCCGGAGCGCGCCGGGCCATGTTCGAAAAAGTCCTGATCGCCAACCGCGGCGAAATCGCGCTGCGCATCCATCGCGCCTGCAAGGAGATGGGCATCGCCACGGTCGCGGTGCATTCCACCGCAGACGCCGACGCGATGCATGTCAGACTGGCCGATGAAAGCGTCTGCATCGGTCCGCCGCCGGCGGCCCAATCCTATCTGCACATCCCTGCGCTCATTGCAGCCTGCGAAATCACGGGGGCGCAGGCGGTCCATCCCGGCTATGGCTTCCTGTCCGAAAACGCTCGCTTCGCCGAAATCGTGGAGGCCCATGGCCTCACCTTCATCGGGCCTCGGCCAGACCACATCCGGATGATGGGCGACAAGATCGTCGCCAAGAAGACTGTGAAAGAAGCGGGAATCCCCGTCGTGCCCGGGTCCGAAGGCGCGCTTTCCAGCGAGGATGAAGCGCTGGCCTGGGGCGAGAAAATCGGATTTCCGGTTCTCGTGAAGGCAGCTGCTGGCGGTGGCGGCCGGGGCATGAAGGTGGCGCGCTCGCGCGAGGAGCTGGCGACAGCTGTGGCGACCGCGAAAGCGGAAGCGCGCGCGGCTTTCGGCGACGATAGTGTCTATCTTGAAAAGTATCTCGACACCCCGCGCCACATCGAGATTCAAATCGTGGCCGACAGCCATGGCAATGTGGTGCACCTTGGCGAGCGCGATTGTTCGCTACAGCGGCGTCACCAGAAAGTCTGGGAAGAAGCCCCCTCCCCGGCACTCAACGCCAGCGAGCGCGACGCCATCGGCAAAGTGGTGACGGACGCCATTGGCAAGCTTGGCTATCTTGGCGTCGGGACCATCGAGTTTCTGTATCAGGATGGGCAGTTCTACTTCATCGAGATGAACACCCGGCTCCAGGTCGAGCATCCAGTGACCGAAATGATCACGGGGATCGATCTGGTGCGAGAGCAGATCCGCATCGCGGCCGGCGCGCCGCTGTCGTTCTCCCAGGACGATGTCGTGTTCGAGGGCCACGCGATCGAATGCCGCGTCAACGCCGAGAACCCGCGGACTTTCGCGCCGTCGCCTGGCCGTATCGAAGATTTCCACGCGCCAGGCGGGCTTGGCGTGCGCCTCGATAGCGCGATCTACGCCGGCTATCGGATCCCGCCGTTCTACGACAGCCTGATCGGCAAGCTCATCGTGCACGGACGCACGCGCAATGAGTGCCTGATGCGGCTGCGTCGCGCGCTGGGCGAGATCGTGGTGACAGGCGTGCAAACAACGGTGCCGCTGTTTCAGGACCTGGTCTCGCAGGCCGACATCGTGAACGGCGACTACCACATCCATTGGCTGGAGCAGTATCTCGAAGACAAAGGATAGGCTGCAGCGATGAGCGCGCCGTTCGGCCCGGAGCATCTGCTGGACGCCTATGCGCGCGGCGTCTTCCCAATGGCGGACTCACGCGACGATCCGAGCCTGTTTCTCGTCGATCCCGACAGACGCGGGATCATGCCGCTGGAGCGCTTCCATGTTCCGCGCCGCCTTGCCCGGACCGTCCGGCAAGGGGTCTACCGCGTGACCACAAACCAAGCCTTCGAAGCTGTGCTGGATGCGTGCGCCGCGCCGCGCGGGCAAAAGGACGAAACCTGGATCAATGCGCCGATCCGGGCCCTCTATGGGGCGCTCCATCGGCGCGGGCATGCCCACTCGCTGGAATGCTGGCATGATCAGACGCTCGTGGGCGGCCTCTATGGCGTCTCGCTGGGGGCGGCTTTCTTCGGCGAGAGCATGTTCAGCCAGGCGCGAGACGCAAGCAAAGTTGCGCTGGTGCATCTCGTCGGCATCTTGCGCGCCTGCTCCTATCGGTTGCTCGACGCGCAATTCCTGACCGATCACCTTGCGCAGTTCGGGGCGATCGAGGTCAGCCGGGCTCGCTATCGCTTGGCGTTGGCGCAGGCGCTGGCCCCGCCGGAGCCGTTGGCGTGGCCTGCTGAGCTGCCGCCGGGGCCGCTGGCTCTGACGCTGGCGCGCTTGCAGACCGGGGACGAGCCGGAGCGGCTCCCTGACGCGCCACGCTGATCTCATCTTCGCTTGACGTGCCCTGGCAACGCACTGGCCAGACATCGTAGACGGGATGATCAATCCCGGTCACCGCGGGGCTTGAGGTGATCATCCAGCCTTGCTTGATCACACGCGGCGCAACACGAGCCGTTGCGGAATCCCGCGTTGCTCCGGCAGGCGCAAGCGTCGCCAATTGGCGACGCGCAGCTTTGCCGAAATCGACAACTTCGAGATAGACGAAACCTTCGGGCGGATCGTCGGGGTCGGCCGTCCAGCATCCGCGATGCGTGATCCGAAGCGCCCCGAACTGACGGGTCGCGCCAGGACGCAGCTCGAAGGTTTCAACCCGCGCCAGCGTCCGGTCCAGAGCTCTGACCACGGCGAAAGCGCCGCCTTCGCCGCGAACCGGCAAGGGTTGTTCAAGGTCGGCGAAACTGTCTTCGAGTTGCTCGCGCGCCAACGCCAGCGCCTTTTCGCCGGGCGGGGCAAGCGGCGCAGCCGGGCCAGCTGCTATCGCCGCCTCGCCATCGCCCTCGCCGGCTGCCGTCAACGCTGGATCGTCCAGCACCACGCTTGCCGGAATCTCGTCGCTGGGCGGGATGACGCTGGCGGGGATATCATCGGAGGAGTCTGGAACGGCGCCTGACGGCTGGGCGGTCCGCTCCTGACGGTTTACCGCCTGTGCGACGGCCGTCGCCGCCAGCCCGAGCGCCGTCAGCGCGCCAAGGACGAGAGCAACGCGAGCGCGCCTCATTCCGGTCGCCAGGCCTCGTAGTCGCCGGTCGCTTTCGCCCGCTCACCGGGCGCTGCAAGACTGCCCGACGGGCGATAGGCATAGAGCGTGCCGGTCAGATTGGGCCGATGCGGCTGCTCCCAAGCCTTCAGGCGGAAAGGCTCCTCGGTGGGCGGCCGCTCAAACGTATGGTGCAGCCAGCCATGCCAATCAGCGGGAACGCGGCTCGGCTCGGCGTATCCCTTGTAGAGAACATAGCGACGCGGCCGGCCCTCAAGGCTTGGCTGACGCTCCTCGAAGTAGCGGTTGCCCTGCTCGTCGCTTCCCACCAGCCGTGCGCGACGGCCAATGTCGAACATCGCGCCGATCGTTGCGCCGCTCCACCACGTGAAGATCTTGTCGAGCACGAACTCACCTTCCACGAGACCTGATTGAAATCAGCCTGATGACGCGCCGGACTATGGCTCAATCGCCAAAGCCGGTCCAGCCCAGCCAACCGACGCTGCGCACGCTAAATGTTGGGGATAAGGGCGCACGTTACACAAGATACGGTTGCCTCGTCGTGACCATGCCGTACAGTTTCCGCCATCTGACGGAGCTTTTGATGCGCATTCCCCGACGCCTCGCCCCAGAGCCCGGCGCCCCGGAGCAGGGGCTGACCTTCACAGCGTGGTCGTTGGAGGCGGGCGATGCTGTCGTGGCGCCGGACACCTGGACAGCAGCCGCTGTCGAGGCGTTTCGGGCTGGCATGGCGGCGGGCGAAAGCGATGTTCGTCAGACCTTCGATCGGGTCGCCGGCGCGCTGGCGCAACTGGGCTGGAGCGCGGGTCTGTTTGACGCTGCTGTGGACATGGTGGCGTTTCGCGACGAGCTGGTGGCTTCCATGGCGCGCCGCGAGGCGCTGCTTGAAGCCCCGCTCAGCGCCACTGTTGGCGCCGCCTGGGCAGGCGGGTCTGGAGCGCACGGCTGGGCGGTCGATTTCAAGACCGGAGTGGCTGGCGAGGTGCGCGATGCGCTCGCCCCAGCCTCTGTCTGCGCCGCAGCGCGTGTGACGTCCAACGGACTGACCGACGCGCTGCAAGCGGCGGCGACGACGCGACGGGGCGCGATCGATCTCTCCGGTGTCAGCGCATCCGCGCTTGAAGCCGCAGCGGCCGCGCAACGCGCCGTTGATGGCGCAGCGACCCTCGCAGCCAGCCCGGAAGCCGCAGCTGCGGCGTGGCGTGCCGCAGCCGCCCGGGAAGCAGCGCAAGCAGCGCGCGGATTTGGCGGGCCAGCATTCGAACAGGCGCAGCGCGCCATTGCGGATGCCGTCGCCCGGGCGCCGGATGCGCACGACCCCGCTGATCCGGACGAGAACCCGGCCCTGGCCCGCGCCCTAGACGCGGCGCGCAGCGCCGGTGCGCCTGATGGGCTGTGCGCTCGCGCCGCCGCACTCGGTCGGCTTGGACTTGAAGAGCCGACGCATGACCCAGGTCGCCCTCCTTGCATCACTGCGATCCTGACCGGCGAGGGGTCGTGGCATCAACTTGCCGCCGCAGCACGGCTTGCCCCAGTGGCCGGGGTGCAGTTTGGCGCGCCCGGCGCCCTGGACGGAGCCTATCGCGAGGCGGCGGGCGTGACCGCGCCAGCTGCAGCGCTACGGCTTTCCGCGTTTGTGGGGGCCGATGGCCGGCTGGACGGCGAAGGCCTGGAAACGGCTGTCCGGCTGTGGGCGCTGGCGCTCGATCTGGTCGCGCTCGGTCTTGCGCACGCCAGTCCGGCTGCCGCCGAAGCAAGCTGGAGACGGCGGCCCATTGCCTTGTGCCTCACCGATCTGGCTGGCGCCTTGATGGCGCTGGGCCTGCCCTATGACAGTCCCGAGGGGCGGGCGGCGGCCGCCTCGCTGACGGCGCTGTGTGATGCAGCGCTCGCCACCCAAAGCGCCGCCCTGGCGGCGTTGGCGGGCGGCAGCCCGGACGAACCGGAGGCGCTCAAGAGCAAGCTCATGCGGCTTGAACACGCAAGGGACGTTGCAAAAGATCTCGCGCTTTCGCCATGCGGGGATGCGGCCGAGCGAGCCGTGCGCTTGTATGGCGAGGCCCATAGCGTTGCGGCGCAAAGCGGCCTGCGATGGGCAGGCGGCCTTTTCGTCGCCCGCATGCCCGAAACCGCCGCCGCACTTGGCGTCGCCGCCGATGCGCTCGCCCCGGCAGGGCCCGTCGTCGCGACCCAGTTCGATCCCGCTGGCGACGCACAGACCGACATCCTGGCCGTGGCGAAAGCGGGCCTCGGCGCGCTTGGTTTGAGCCCTGAGGCGCGCAACAAGGCGCAGCTGCATGCCATCGGCCGGCGTACCCTTGCAGGCGCCCCCGGGGTGAGCGAAGCCGCGCTGCGCCGGCATGGATTTTCCGATCTCGAGATCGAGGCGGTGGAAGAGGCGTTGAGTTCCGCTGCCAGCCTTTCTGCGGCGATCTCGCCCTGGGTGATCGGGATCGACTTCTGCGAAGATGCGCTGGGTCTGGATCGCGAAGCCTGCGCGGAGCCCGGCTTTGATCTGCCCGGCGCGCTTGGTTTCAGCCCGGAGGCCGTGCGGGAGGCCGAGGCCTTTGCGCTGGGCCATGGCGCGCTTGATGCGCGTGCAGGCCTCACGGCCAGTCAGGCGGCCGTTTTCGCTCCGCCTCAGCGGGTGGACGCCGCACTAGACCTTGCGGCAAGCCTGACGCCATTCCTTGCCGGAGCCCCTGCCCCCCTGATCACCTTGCCGCAGACAGCGCGCGTGACCACTCTGCAGGCGCTCTGGGAACGCGCGCGCGCGCTGGGCCTTTCCGGCCTTCACACCATCAGCCGGCTGCCGCGGCCTGGCGATCCAGTCCCTGCAGCCTGGGCGCAGCGGCCCGCAGCCCCGGCTCCCAAGCCCGAACCCCAGATCGAGCGGGTCGAGGTCGTGGTCGAGCGCGTGTTGGAAAAAATCGTCGAGCGGGCCGGCGAGCGCCGCCGCCTTCCAGACCGGCGGAAAGGCTACATCCAGAAAGCGACCGTCGGGGGTCACAAGGTCTATCTTCACACCGGCGAGTTCGACGACGGGGAGCTCGGCGAGATCTTCATCGACATGCACAAGGAGGGCGCCGCCTTCCGCAGCCTGATGAATAACTTCGCCATCGCGATCTCGATCGGCCTTCAGTATGGCGTGCCGCTGGAAGAATTCGTGGATGCGTTCGTGTTCACGCGCTTCGAGCCGGCTGGCGAAGTGACTGGAAACGACAGCATCACCCGCGCCACCTCGATCCTGGATTACATCTTCCGCGAGCTTGCCGTCTCTTATCTTGGTCGCCACGACCTTGCCGAGATGGACCCCGGGCAAAGCCATGACGGCATTGGCGGCGGCGTAGACGCAGAGAAGCTCGCCGCCGCCGACGCCGCACGCTTCATATCCAAGGGTTTTGCGCGCGGGATCACCCCGGACAATCTGGTGATCCTGCCTTTCCGGAAGGGCGCCTTGAAGCAGCTGGAGGCGGCCAACGCCTATGAGGGCGACCCCTGCCCGGAATGCGGCGCTTTCACGGTCCA
The DNA here is from genome assembly GCA_044340025.1 of Caulobacterales bacterium. Lineage (GTDB taxonomy): Bacteria > Pseudomonadota > Alphaproteobacteria > Caulobacterales > Aquidulcibacteraceae > JBIIUJ01. Next base: position 27,149 of record JBIIUJ010000006.1, on the reverse strand, counting down.
CGCTGCGGGCGACACCCTCGCCTGCGATAGCTGCGGCTGGTCGGCGCAGACCGCCTGATCACGAAGACCAGCCTTTCCGTCGGAGCCCTCGCGGCCTACTCTTTGCGTATGCGGGCCCGAAGTCGTGGGCGCGCGAGGCTGTGGTCTGAGGCAACCCTCTCGGGACTAACAGCAATTTAAGCGGACTCACCGTGCAAGCAGGACTAAAGGCCGCTCGATGAAGACAGTCCTCGCCACCGCTCTCGCCTTGCTCGCCGCCACGCCGGCCAGCGCGCTTGTGTGGGACCAGAAAGGCAAGCCGGACACGGTCCAGTTCGCGCGCGGCTTCGGCGGGGTCTGCCAGGGCTGCGATCTGGCCGGGCGGATCATGGATCGCGCGCGGCTCTCGGGGGGCGTGTTTGCCCGCTCCGACTTCACCGGCACGCGCCTGCGTGGGGCCACGCTTGCTGGCTCCACCTTTGGAGGGGCGAATTTCTCCCGCGCCGAACTTACCGGCGCGGAGATCAACTCCTCCAATTTCGCCGGAGCCAACTTCCAGGGCGCATGCCTTGAACGCGTTGAAGCCACCGGGGCCAATTTCGCCAGCGCCAACATGGCGTCGGCCCAATTGTCGCGTGCGGAATTCGTGGGCTCCAATCTTGTCGGCGCCATGCTGCTGGGGGTTTCTGCAAGCCGAGCGCAATTCATCGGCTCGAATCTTTCACGCGCTGATCTCAGCCGCGGCGACTTTCGTGAAGCGCAGTTTACCGGCGCCAATCTCGCCGGCGCCAGACTCGATCGCGCCGATCTGACGCGCGCTGATCTGGTGGGCGCAAACCTGTCCCGGGTGCGCGCCGCGCAGGCCGATTTTGATCGCGCCGATCTGACCGAAGCGAATATAGCGGGAGCCGACCTCTCGGGGGCGCGCAACCTGACAGCCGAGCAGCTTGAGTATGCGTGTGGCGATGCTGCTACCCGCCTGCCAAACGGGCTGAGCGTGCGAAGCTGCCAGCGGCGCTGAGCAGCCCGGCCCTACTCCACAGGGCCGACGATCTCCAGCTTCTTGTTTTTCAGGGTCAGGGCGATGCGCCCATGCTTGAGGTCCAGAGCGTGACGGCCGAACGCCTCGCGCCGCCAGCCCTTCAACGCATCGACATCGGCGTCATCGGAGCCAGCCAAGGCTTCCAGATCGGAGACCGTGGCCAGCAGCTTGGGCGCGACGCCATGATGATCGGCCACATATTTCAGCAGCACCTTCAGCAGCTCCACCGTGGGCCCGAGACCCGCAGGCGGCGGCGGCGCGCGCTCCACACGGGGGGCATAGTCGGCGGCGTTGGCCAGCGCTGCGTCCAGCGCGGCGATCAACTCGATCCCGCCTTTTGATCCAGCGAAGCCTTTCGGCACGGCGCGCAGCCGGGCAAAGCCTTCTGCATCGCGTGGCCGCTGCTCGGCGATCTCATAGATGGCGTCGTCTTTGAGCACCCGGCTGCGCGGGATGTCGCGATCCTGAGCGAAGCGCTCCCTCCAGGCGGCGGCGGCACGCAGTGCGGCCAGATAGTCGGCGGAATGCTTCTTGGGCTTGAAGCGTTCCCAGGCATCCTCGGGGTTCCAGTTGAACAAGCCGGGATCGATCACCCGAGCCATCTCCCCGGCGACCCAGTCAGACCGGCCCTTCTTCTCCAGCTGCGCGACCAGTTTGGGATAGAGATCGCGCAAGTGGGTCACATCGGCGAGCGCGTAGGTGAGCTGGGCGTCCGAGAGCGGGCGCCGCGACCAGTCGGTGAAGCGATGGCTCTTGTCGATTCGCCGCTTCAGCACCCCCGCCACCAGGGCGTCATAGGCGGCCTGCTCCCCATAGCCGCAGGCCATGGCCGCGACCTGGGTGTCAAACACCGGCGACGGGGTTTTGCCGTCCATCAGGCGCACGAAGATTTCGAGGTCCTGACGTGCGGCGTGAAACACCTTCAGGACCGAGGAATCAGACAGAAGCGTCAGCAGAGGGTCGAGCGAGAGCCCCGCCGCCAAAGGATCGATTACGGCTTCCACCTCGCCGCCCGCCGCCTGGATGAGACAAAGCTTGGGCCAATAGGTGGTCTCGCGCATGAACTCGGTGTCGAGCGCGACGAAGGGGGCCTTGGCGAGCGCGGCGCAGGCTTGGGCCAACGCTTCCGTCGTGGTGATGATCTGCATCAGGGGGAACTTGTCCTTTTGTGCGGCGCTACGACGGCGGCGCGCGCTTGACAAGGCGCCTGGCCAGTGCGCCTGTGCGCGCCTCTCCGTGACCGGATTCACCGCACAAGATCCCCGACATGACTGTTTATCGCACCCATGATTGCGGCGCTCTGCGTCGCGAACACGTTGGCCAGACCGTGACGATCGCTGGCTGGATTCACCGCAAGCGCGACCATGGCGGCGTGCTGTTTGTGGACCTTCGCGACCATTATGGCGTGACGCAGGTCGTGTGCGGCCCGCCCAACCCGGCGCTTGCGACACTGGAGAAGCTGCGCGCAGAAAGCGTGGTGTCGATCGAGGGCGAGGTGATCGCCCGCGACCCGGCAACGATCAACCCCGATCTGCCGACTGGCGAGATCGAGTTGCGGGTGAAGGGCCTGACGATCCATTCCGAGGTGCAGCAGGACCTGCCGCTGCCGGTGTTTGGCGAACCCGACTATCCGGAAGACATTCGGCTGCGCTACCGCTTCCTCGATCTGCGCCGGGAGACGCTGCCTCGCACCATCATGCTGCGCTCCAAGGTCGTGAAGTTCATCCGCGACCGGATGTGGAGCGCAGGCTTCACCGAGTTTCAGACGCCGATCCTCACCGCCTCCAGCCCGGAAGGCGCTCGGGACTTCCTGGTGCCGTCGCGGCTCAATCCGGGCCGGTTTTATGCCCTTCCCCAGGCGCCGCAGCAGTTCAAGCAGCTGATCATGGTGGCCGGCTTCGACCGCTACTTCCAGATCGCGCCCTGCTTTCGCGACGAGGACCCGCGCGCCGACCGGTCCCCGACCGACTTCTATCAGCTCGACGTCGAGATGAGCTTTGTGAAGCAGCAAGACGTGTTCGACGCGATGGAGCCGCTGATCGCGGGCGTGTTCGAGGAGTTTGGCGGCGGGGCGCGGGTGGACCGCGGCTGGCCCCAGATTACCTATGCCGACAGCGCGCTCTGGTATGGCACAGACAAGCCCGATCTGCGCAACCCGCTGAAAATGCAGCGTGTGTGCGACCATTTCCGCGGGTCCGGCTTTGCGGTGTTTTCCCGCTTGCTTGAACAGCCGGGCAATGAGATCCGCGCCATCCCCGCGCCGGGCGGCGGCAGCCGCAAATTCTGCGACCGGATGGATAGCTTCGCCAAGAAGGAAGGGCTGCCCGGCATGGGCTACATCTTCTGGCGCAAGCAAGAGGGTGAGGATGAACGAACCATCCGCAAAGGGGCCATCGCCGCACTAAAGAAGCGCGCATTGCAAAGTAATGGCGGGCTGGCCCAGTATTTATCGATGATGAAACTGGAGCAGTTTCAAAATGACGATTTTGATCAGGATGGCGATCATACAAATTATGATTTGATAGATGTTCTGAAGAGGCTTGAGGACGCAATTCAGTCTAAAGATACAGCTACAGCGGATCTGCTTCGATCAGCTTATTTCAGCGGTGTCGAAGCTGCCGGGCCGATTGCGAAAGCGCTTGGTCGAGAGGGTGCTGAAAGAATCCGCCAGCAGCTGGGTCTTGGTCTCGGCGACGCCGCTTTCTTCCTTGGCGGCAAGCCCGAAGGCTTCGAGCGGATCGCCGGCAAGGCGCGCATGATCATCGGCGACGAACTCGGACACACCGAAAAGGATCGGTTCGCCTTCGCCTGGATCGTCGATTTTCCGATGTATGAGTGGGACGAGGAGAACAAGAAGGTCGACTTCTCCCACAACCCCTTCTCGATGCCGCAAGGCGGGCTGGAGGCGCTGGAAAGCCAGGCCCCGCTCACCATCAAGGCCCAGCAATATGATCTTGCCTGCAACGGCTATGAGCTGGTTTCTGGCGGCATCCGCAATCACCGGCCCGACATCATGGTCAAGGCGTTTGAGATCGCGGGCTATCCCGCCAGCGAAGTGGAGGCGCGTTTCGGCGGCATGCTGAACGCCTTCCGCTTCGGCGCCCCGCCGCACGGCGGCTGTGCGGCCGGCATAGACCGGATCGTCATGTTGCTTGCCGGCACCGCCAATATCCGCGACGTCATCATGTTCCCGATGAACCAGCAGGCTCAGGATCTGATGATGGGCGCGCCCAGCGTGGCCACCCCGAAACAGCTCAAGGAGCTGCACATCCGGGTGGTCGAGCCGATCAAGGCCTGAGGCCCGCGCGCCGCTTCCCCTTTTACTGTGGAAAACTTTTCAGCCGATGCGCCCAGCTGCACCGGCTAAGCATCTGATTCGCCCACGCTTCGCGAAGCCGCGACGCAAGGGTGCGACAGTCTTGCGACACTGATAGCGAATCACCCTCTGGACACGCAGCGTAACAAGCGTATCGTGGTGTTCAGACAGACGCTGGAGAGCAAAGAGGCTGACGGAGCAACACAGGACAAGAGAGACGCCTTTCACGAGGCGGGTTTCTACTGGGTGTTTCGAGCCTTGAGCTTGCACAGATGACCACGGTTATCTGAACGGTTCTGTCTTGATCGAGGCTGATGAAGCCTTGATAGGCGGCCGTCTCTGGGAGACCAGAGGCGGCCGCTTTGCGTTTGCGTTCGTCGATGCCCGGCCATACGGACGCTGCGCGACCAGGCGGCCTTGCGCTACCGCACCGGTTCCAGCCACGCTATCGACGACCCAAGAGGATCTGTCGCCATGCCCATGCCCGCCCACGAAATCGAAGCCATGATCCGAGAGGCCATGCCGGACGCCGACATCGAGATCATCGACCTTGCAGGCGACGGCGATCACTACAAGGCGCGCGTCCGCTCGGCCGCGTTTCAGGGCAAGACCCGCGTGGCGCAGCACCAGATGGTCTATGCCGCGCTTCAGGGGCGCATGGGCGGGGTTCTGCACGCGCTGGCCCTGGAGACCAGCGCGAAGTGAACTGGCCCGCCATGGGGCTTGGCGTATCGGGCCCTCTCGCAACAGCGCTTGTGTCAACACACGCGACCCAGACCTTGGTGCGGGAGGCCCTCGCTCTTGGCGTGACCGTATTTGATACCGGCCCTTCCTATGGCGCAGGCGAAGCCGAGCGGCGGTTGGGCGCGGCTCTGAAAGGCCGGCGGAGCCAAGCCTTCGTGATGACGAAGGTTGGAGTGACAGACGCAGGCTTTGGCCGCCGCCGGCGCGATTTCTCGTCCGCATCGGTCTGCTTCAGCCTCGAGGCGAGCCTCAAGCGGCTCGGTACGGACTGGCTCGACATGGTCTGGCTGCACGGCCCCGCGCCGGAAGAGCTGACGCCCGCGCTGCTCTCGGCGCTGGAGGCGAGCGGAGCGGTCCGCGCAATCGGCCTTGTCGGGCGCGGCGCGGCGATCGAAGCGGGGCTGGAGCGCTATCCTTTCCGCGCGGTGATGACGCCAGTCGGCGCCCATCTCGACGCCCGCCAGAGCGATCGCCTCGCTGAGCTTGCCGCACGCGGCGTCGCACTCTACGGGATTGAGGCTTTTGCCGCAGCAGCGCCCGACCAGCGCACAGCGCGCACGCCTGCCGATCTCTGGTATGCGGCGCGCGGCCTGCTTCGCCCAAGACCAGGGCTTCTCTCGCCGCAGGCGGCTCTGGCAGCAGCGCTCGCCACACCCGGGCTGAGCTGCCTCGTTTTCACCACGACCCGGATCGCCAATCTGCGCGCTAATGTTGCACAGGCGCGCGCGCTTGACCCCGAGGTCGAGCGTTCATAACTCACAGACGCAACAGGAGTTCCGCCAATGTCCGACCCCGCCGTTCAGGAAGCTCTCCAGAGGGCTGTCGACAGCAACGACGTCGTGCTTTTCATGAAGGGCGACGCCCGGATGCCGATGTGTGGTTTCTCCGGCACGGTCGTGCGGATCCTCGACCTTCTTGGCGTGGACTATTACGACGTCAACGTTCTTGCCGACGATCGGGTTCGTCAGGGCGTCAAGGACTTCTCGAATTGGCCCACGATCCCGCAGCTTTATGTGAAGGGCGAATTCGTCGGCGGGTGCGACATCGTGCGCGAAATGTACGAAACCGGCGAGCTGAAGCAGCTTCTCGCTGAAAAGGGCGTGGCCGCCGCCGCTTGAGGCGCGGCTATCCCCGCTCGCGCATCAGCCTGGCCTGATCGCGCTTCCAGTCGCGATCCTTCATCGTATCGCGCTTGTCGTGAGCCTTCTTGCCTTTTGCGAGGGCCAATTCGAGCTTCGCGATGCCGGTGTCGGAAAAATAGAGCTTCAAGGGCACGATGGTGCGCCCTTCGCGCTCGACCGCGCCTTGCAGCTTGTCGAATTGGCGCTGATGCAGAAGCAGTTTGCGGGGGCGGCGCGGCTGGTGGTTGAACCGGTTGGCGGGGCCATACTCCGGGATATAGGCGTTGATCAGCCAGAGCGCCCCGTTCTCCGGGGTTGCATAGCTTTCGGCGATATTGGCGCGCCCCTCGCGCAGGCTCTTGACCTCCGAGCCGACGAGCACCAGCCCGGCTTCCAGCGTCTCCTCGATGAAATAGTCAAAGCGCGCCCGGCGGTTCTCAGCGATCAGCTTGCCCATGGGATCAGAGCAGACCCATGCTGCGCAGCGCGGCCTCGACCTCTGCCTTCGACGCTGGAGAGATCTCCGTCAGCGGCAGGCGCACATCCGGGGCGCATAGTCCGAGAACGGACAGTGCATGCTTTGTCGGGCCAGGGCTGGGATCGGAGAAGAGCGCCCGGTGGAGGGGGGCCAGCCGATCATTGATCGCGCCGGCCTTGGCGAAGTCGCCCGCCATGAGCGCCTCCTGCATGGAAGCGCACAGATCTGGGGCGACATTGGCCGTGACCGAGATCGTGCCGCGCGCGCCATGGGCCGCAAAGGCGAGCGCCAGCGGATCGTCTCCGCCGAGCTGGATGAAGTCAGGCCCGCACAGCGCGCGATGCCAGGTCGTGCGGCTCGGGTCTCCGGCGCTGTCCTTGAGGCCGATGATGTTGGGCAAGGCTGCGATCTGCGCCATTGTCTCGGGCCGGATGTCGACGACGGAGCGGCCCGGGATGTTGTAGACAAAGACCGGCATCTGAACCGCATCGCTCAGAGCTTTGAAATGCTGGAACAACCCGCCCTGACTGGGCTTGTTGTAGTAGGGGGCGACCACCAGCGCGGCATCGGCTCCCACCGCCTTTGCATGCCGGGTCAAATCGATGGCTTCGCTGGTGGCGTTCGAGCCCGTGCCTGCAATCACAGGCACGCGGCCGCGGGCGACCTCCACGCAGAGGCTCACGATGCGCCGATGCTCTTCATGGCTCAGCGTGGGCGATTCGCCGGTCGTGCCACAGGGCACAAGACCATGGGTTCCCGCAGCAATCTGGCGTTCCACAAGAGCCGCGAAGGCCGCCTCATCGAGCGCGCCATCCCGAAAGGGAGTGACCAGCGCTGTGATCGAGCCCTTGAACATGATGAAATCTCCTCAACACTGGTCCCTAAGGCGGCCATGGGGTGCGCGCAAGGTTGAGCGGGAGGCGCGAACTTGCCACATGGTTGGATCACCTTGGCGCTGACGCGATTCATGATGCGATCTCTCATCTCCGCAGCCGCCCTGGCGCTTGCTGCACCACTGGCGTCGCTGGCCCCGGCTACGCTGGCCATAGACCCTGCCCATGCGGAGGCGTCGGAGTTGGGGCCGCGGTTGGCGCCCGACCAGCAGGCGATCCTGACCGAGGGGCTTGCAGCCGCGCGCAGGGGCGCCTGGGCGGAGGTTCGGGCCGCACGCGCGCGCGCGGTCTCGCCGGAGGCGCGCGCCATTCTGCTCTGGCGGCTGGCGACCGCCGACCCCCGGGTTCTGAGCTTTGGCGAGGGGCAAGCCGCCCTCGCCGAGCTTGAAGGCTTTCCGCAGGCCGCTCTGCGCCGGGCCCGCGTGGAGGAGGCGCTTCTGACCGCCGGCCACAGCCCGGCCGAGACGGTCGCCTGGCTTGGCCGCATGGGCGGGCCCGAAACCGGGGAAGGCAAGCTCGCCTTGGCCCGCGCCCATCTTGCGCTGGGCGACACCGCCGCCGCGCGCCGGGTCGCGCAGGATCTGTGGCGCACCCATGCGCTCAATTCGAGTTTGCAGGCTGAAGCCTTGGGCGCGCTTGGGGCGCTTCTTGGGCCCGACGACCATGCCGAACGGATCGACATGCTGCTTTGGCGGGAACGCCGAACCCAGGCCCAACCCCTGATCCCACTGGCGCCGGAAGGCGCCCGCGCGGCCTTTCAGGCGCGAATCCGGTTTGCAACTGGCGTCAACACACCTTCAGACGACATGAACTTCGGCGTCTCCGAACCCGCCGTGCTGTATGAGCGCGCCAAGCGCCTTCGGCGCAATGGAGACCGGCCCGCAGCCCTCGCTGTGCTCGCCCAGATCCGGGAAGACAGGTTGCCGCTGGCGGCCAAGGAAGCGCTCTGGGACGAGCGGCGCGCGGCGATCAACCAGGCGATCCGCAACACCGATTGGGCGACTGCTTACCGGCTTGCCAGCGCCCATGGTCTCACGCGCGGGGAAGACTTCGCCGATGGCGAGTTCCTCGCGGGTTGGCTGGCGCTGAGGTTTCTGAACCAGCCGGGCATGGCTGCGCGTCACTTCGCAACGCTTGAGGCCGGGGTTCGCAGCCCGGTCTCGAAGGCGCGCGCGCTCTATTGGCAGGGTCGCGCGGCCGAAGCGCTGCGCAACCGGGACGCGGCGCGCGCTTTCTATGCTCAGGCGGCGCGCCATCAGACGGCCTTCTACGGCCAGCTGGCCGCAGCGACGCTTTCCGATGACGCCAGGCTGTCGCTGCCGCCGCCTGTGCGCCCCACCGCCGCCGATCAGCAGCGCTTCTATGGACGCAAGCTCGCCCGCATTGCGCACATCGTTGGCGATACCGGCGATAGCGCACTGTTCCGGCAGGTGGTTCTGGCGCTGGACGACCAGTTGGAAACCGAAGGGGAGCATCAGCTTCTGGCCGACCTTGCGCGCGCCGAAGGCGAGCCGGCGGTGGCTATCCGCACGGCGAAGGCCGGGGTGGCGCGCGGCGTGATCGCGACGGAGGCGGCCTTTCCCCTCCCCGCGCTGCCGCCAGGCGCCATCGGCGACGGGCGGGCCGAGCCTGCGCTGGTTTATGCCATCACCCGACAGGAGAGTGAGTTCGACACCCGCGCCGTGAGCACTGCAGGCGCGCGCGGCATGATGCAGCTGATGCCCGCGACCGCGCAGGCCCAGGCGCGCCGTCTGGGAACGAGCTACAATTTCAACGCGCTCACAGCCGATCCGGGCTACAACATGATGCTGGGCGCGAGCTATCTGGGGTTGCGGGTGAACGAGTTCGACGGCTCCTACATCCTCGCCATCGCCTCCTATAACGCCGGCGCCGGCCGCATTCGCCAATGGATCGAGCAATATGGCGATCCGCGCGCGCCAGGCGTGGACCCAATCGACTGGATGGAGATGATCCCCTTCCAGGAAACAAGAAACTACGTGCACCGGGTTCTAGAGAATGTTCAGATCTATCGGACCCGGATCTCTGGCCGCCCTGCCACGATCGAACTGGCGCGCGACATCAGTCGCGGCCAGCGCCCGGATTTCCTGGGCGTGGTCGCGCCTTCTGGTTCGCCCGCAGCCGCCGGCGTGGGCCAGTAGGCGCTATCCGAACCGCAAAAGCGCGCGCGCAAACATCCCGGGATCAACATTGCCGCCGCTGGCGATCACGATCGTGACGCGATCTGCCGTCTCAGCCGTGCCCGCAAGCACGCCTGCCAAGGCGGCTGCCCCGCCTGGCTCCAGCACGAGCCCCAGGGTGCGATAGGCAAGCGCCATGGCGCCAAACACCTCATCGTCATCCACCGCCACGCCAGTCGCGCCTGCCTCGGCCAGAATGGGGAATGTGAGTGCGCCAGGCCTCGCCGCCAGCAGCGCATCACATGCCGAGCGAACGCCCGCCGGGTTGGCCACTCGAGCGCCCGCTTGGAGCGAGCGGGCAAGATCGTCATGGCCCTCCGGTTCGGCCGCGATCAACGCTATCCTGGGCTGAAGCGTGCGCGCGGCGAGCGCTATGCCGGCCAGCAGCCCGCCGCCTGAAGCGCAACAGATGATCTGGTCGGGCGTGAGGCCCATGTCGGCGGCCTGCTCCATCGCCTCAAGACCAACTGTTCCCTGGCCTGCGATGATTGCCGGATCATCATAGCTGGGGACGAGCGCCGCGCCGCGATCGGCCGCAATAGCCTGTGCGATCGCTTCGCGGTCCTCATGCACGCGGTCGTAGACGACGACCTCGGCGCCGAGCGCTGTCGTGGCCGCAATCTTGGCCTGTGGCGCATCCGCCGGCATGACGATCACAGCGGGCATGCCGAGCAAGCCGGCGGCATAGGCCACGCCCTGAGCGTGGTTGCCGGATGAGAAGGCCACCGCGCCGCGCGCGCGTTCCCCATCGGGGATTTGAGCCAGCCGGTTGTAGGCGCCGCGCAGCTTGAACGAGCCCATCCGTTGCAGCGCCTCAGCCTTGATCAGCACGGGCCCGCCGGCGCGCGCATCGATTTCGGGGCTATGCAGAAGCGGCGTCCGAACGGTCACGCCTTTCAGCCGAACGGCGGCGTCGCGCACGGCGTCAAATGTCAGAGGGCCAGCGTTCATCATGATCCCGGGTGCAGCGGCAGGCGCGCCGCGTCAACCTGTCACGCGATCTCCATGCAGCAATCAGCCAAGCTCCATCCTATTCGCGGCGCAGGTTGCGATCGCCGATAGCCTCTTGGGGAGGGTGACGTTCATGCAAGCAGCCATAGGGGCGCCTGGCCCCATCTTGCTTCGCAAGGTTCGTCCAGATGCGCCTTGGCGTTGGCTGGCGGCCGGCTGGGCCGACGTAACGGCGGCGCCGGGCGCTGCTTTCGGCATCGGACTTGCCGTGACCGTGTTGAGCTTGGTGATCGTCGGTGGGCTTTGGGTGATGGGCCTTGCCCCGCTGATCCCAGCCGCTGCAGGCGGTTTCGCTTTGGTGGGACCGCTGCTGGCGGCGGGTCTCTACGAACTGTCGCGGCGGCGCGATGAAGGCATGCCGATCACATTCACCGGCCTGCTCCGCCCCCGTCTGGCTGCGCCCGGCCAGGTTGCGCTGGCCGGCTTTGCCTTGCTCTTTCTGCTTCTGGTCTGGGCGCGGATCGCCACCCTGCTCTACGCCCTGTTTGCGGGCTCGGATAAGCCGGTTCGCCTGGGCGATTTTGTCGGCTGGGCGCTCGGCACCGGAGATGGGCTCGCCATGATCGCCATCGGATCCGTATTCGGCGCGGGTATCGCCTTCGTCGCTTTTGCGATTTCGGCCATCGCCGTCCCGCTCCTGACCCGTCGCGACGTCGACATCATCACCGCAATGGGCGCAAGCGTCGGCGCCATCACCCAGAACCCCGGCGCCATGCTGAACTGGGCATGGATCATCGCCCTATCGACGGCTTTTGCACTCGCAACACTCTTTCTGGGCCTGATCGTGATCTTTCCTTTGCTCGGCTGCGCCACCTATCGTGCTTGTCAGGATCTGGTGGAGGGCCTCGACAGCTGAGCCTCTCTGCTGGCCGGGACTGGACAAAGAAAAAGGGCGGCTCGTGAGGCCGCCCTTTTCCGGTTGAGAACCATTCCGGTCTTCAGGCCCGCAGTGGCTTTGAGCCCGCCTCACGGCCAAGAACGGCCAGCGCCGTCGCGGTGATCGCATCGGCGTCGAGGCCTGCCTGCGCATACATGGCCTCCGGCTTGTCATGGTCCTGGAACACATCCGGCAGGGTCAGCGTGCGGATCTTCAGGCCGCGATCAAGCAGACCGTCCGCCGCCATGAACTGAAGCACGAAAGCGCCGAACCCGCCCATGGCGCCTTCCTCGATGGTGATCACCACCTCATGCTCGCGGGCCAGCCGGCGCAGCAGATCCTCGTCGAGCGGCTTGGCGAAGCGGGCGTCCGCGATCGTGGTGGAAAGCCCCATCACGGCCAGCCGGTCGGCCGCCTTGACGCATTCCTGGAGCCGGGCGCCGAAGTTGACCAGCGCCACCGCCGTGCCTTCCCGGACGATCCGGCCCTTGCCGATTTCGAGCGGCAGAAGCTCGGCGGGCATGTCGAGGCCTTGAGCGTCTCCGCGTGGATACCGGAAGGCGCTTGGCCGATCATCGATCAGCGCAGCCGTCGCGGTCATGCGCGCAAGTTCCACCTCGTCGGCGGCCGCCATCAAGACCATGTGCGGCAAGGCGCCCAGATAGCCGACATCGAAACTTCCCGCATGGGTGGCGCCGTCTGCGCCCACGAGCCCGGCCCGGTCGATCGCAAAGCGCACAGGCAGCTTCTGGATCGCCACGTCATGGACGACCTGGTCGTAGCCGCGCTGCAGGAAGGTGGAGTAGATCGCGGCAAACGGGCGATAGCCGTCGGCGGCAAGGCCAGCTGCAAACGTCACGGCGTGCTGTTCGGCGATGCCAACGTCGAAGGCGCGCTTGGGATGCGCCTTCGCGAAGATATCCACCCCCGTGCCAGACGGCATGGCTGCGGTGATGGCGACGATTTTGGGGTCGGCGTGGGCAAGCTTGGTCAGGGTCTCGCCGAACACCTTGGTGTAGGAAGGCGGACCGGCCTTCGCTTTGGCCTGCTCGCCGGTGACGACGTTGAACTTCACCACGCCATGATACTTGTCGGCGGCGTTTTCGGCTGGGGGATAGCCTTTGCCCTTCTGGGTTACGACGTGAACCAGAACAGGCTGTTCGGCATAGTCCTTCGCGTTGCGCAGCACCGGAACCAGATGGTCGAGGTTATGGCCGTCGATCGGTCCGATGTAGTGGAAGCCCATCTCTTCAAAGAATGTTCCGCCGGTCGCCAGGCCGCGGGCATAGCCCTCCGCCTTCTTGGCCGCGTCGTGCAAGGGTTTGGGCAGAGCATTGGCGATCTGACTGCCGAACTTGCGCAGCGACCGGTAGGTGCCGCCTGAAACCAGCCGGGCGAGATAGGCGCTCATGCCGCCCACCGGCGGCGCGATCGACATGTCGTTGTCGTTGAGGATGACGATCAGGCGCTTGGTGGTTTCCGCCGCCTTGTTCATGGCCTCATAGGCCATGCCCGCCGACATGGATCCATCGCCGATGATCGCGATCACATGGTTGTCGCGGCCATCGCGATCGCGGGCCGCGCAGAATCCGAGCGCGGCGGAGATCGAAGTCGCGGCATGGGCCGCGCCGAAGGGATCATACTCGCTCTCGGAGCGCTTCGTGAAACCCGATAGCCCCCCGCCCTGGCGTAGCGTGCGGATCCGGTCGCGCCTGCCGGTGAGGATCTTGTGAGGATAGGCCTGGTGGCCGACATCCCAGATCACGATGTCCTTGGGCGTCTCGAACACATGGTGAAGCGCAACCGTGAGTTCCACGACGCCCAGCCCCGCGCCAAGGTGGCCGCCAGTCACCGACACTGCATCAATCGTCTCGGCGCGCACGTCTGCAGCAAGCGCGCGAAGGTCGGCCGGGCTGAGCGCGCGGATATCGCTCGTGGAATGGATCTTGTCGAGTTGGGGGGTCGTCTGGGACATCTTGGCCTCGTGACGCGGGCCGAACCTGAAATCAAGTCCGACGGATCAGCGCATGATCCACCACATCGCGTAAGCTAGCCGCTCTTTCGCCGAATCCAACAAGATGCGCCTTGCACTGCGCGGCAAGCAGTCGCACCCGCTCGCGCGCGCCCTCAACGCCGAGAAGCGTCACGAATGTGGCTTTGCCGAGGTTGGCGTCCTTGCCTACTGCTTTGCCGGCGCTTGCGACATCGCCCTCCACGTCGATCAGATCGTCTGCGATCTGATAGGCCAGGCCCAGGTCATGGGCATACGCATGCATGCTGGCGCGTGCATCGTCCGAAGCGCGGCCAAGGATCAAGCCCGCCTCGACGGCGCAACTGATCAGGGCGCCGGTCTTCAGCCGCTGCATCCGTGTCACGGCGGCCAGATCGTCGCCGAGTTCGCGCGCCGTCATGTCGATCATCTGGCCGCCGACCATGCCCTGTGCGCCGGAGGCTTGCGCCACCCGAACCACCAGCGCGCAGCGGATGGAGGGGTCTGCGTGGGTCTCGACATCAGCGAGGATCTCGAACGCCAGCGTCAAGAGGCCGTCGCCGGCGAGAACGGCCGTGGCTTCGTCATAGGCCTTGTGAACGGTCGGGCGGCCATGGCGCAGGTCGTCATCGTCCATGCACGGCAGGTCGTCATGGATGAGCGAATAGGTGTGAACGCACTCGATCGCGCACGCGGCCCTCAGAAGGGCCCGCTCATCCACGCCGAACATGCGGCCCGTTTCCAGCGTGAAGAAGGGTCGCAGCCGTTTGCCGCCGCCCAACGCGGCATAGCGCATGGCGCTCATCAGCCGGGATTCCGGCCCGTGGGCGCGCGGGATCAGATGATCCAGGGCCACCGTGACGCGATCGGCCGTTTCCTCCAGCTTTTCGACGATGGTTTGGGCCACGGCGGCAGTCATCTGCGGGTCAGGAGGCTCGAGCCGGCTCAAGCCCAGAGGCTTGCCCGTCCGGCGCCAGCACGACCTGTTCCACGCGCAGGCGCGCATCGGCGAGCTTCTGTTCGCAATGGGCCTTGAGGGCGGCGCCGCGTTCATACAGCAGGATGGCGTCCTCGAGGGCGGCGTCCCCGCGCTCCAGGCGCTGGACGATGGCCTCAAGCTCCTTGAGGGCCGCCTCGAAATCGAGCGCTGATACCTCTGAGGTTGTCTCGCTCATGCGCACTCTCCCTTGCGGCAGAGGCTTAGCATGCTTGAGGCCGCCTTCAATCTCGCTCGTAGCGCCGGAACGACCAATAATCGTCGCCGCCGTCCTCAACGCAGCGCCAGCCCTGAGCAAGCAGCACGGGCCGCATCATGCGGTTGAACCAGCCGTGGGCCACGAGCATGGCGCCGCCATGCCGCTCGGCCAGCGCAACCATCCGCCCGGCAGCTTCCTCGGCCCGCCGCTCGGCCGCCCGACGGCTCTCTTCGCCCCCGCTGTAGCCAAGCCACCAGGCGATCCGCGCAATCACTCCCCACGCCCCCGGCCGCAACCGGATCAGCCGCGGGAGCGGCGGCGGCGGCAAGCGCGCTTCCACAAAAATCGGATCCTGCGCGACCGCTTTCCCGCAACAGACAGCTTGGGCTGTTTCGATGGCGCGCCGAAGCGTGGAGCAAACCACGATCGGGGCTGAGGCTGCCGCCTCCAGAAGCTCGATCGGCGGCGCCTCGCCAGGGGCGAGCCCGGCAGAATCATAGCCTGCCCACCAGACCCGGTAGGTCTCCCGGTCGATCCAGACAGAGCGATCTGGCGAGGGCTTGCCATGACGGGCGAGAATGATGAACGGCCGCGCCTCGCCTGTGGCGCGATCCTGGGCTGGCGCAGGCTGGCGGTGATCAACCTGTGTCGCGTCTGCCATGAATGCGTGCATGGCGCTCCCACCCGCGGCCGGGGCCCGCCTCCCCGCGCGCCCCTTCAGCCCGTCATCAATGCCCTCACATGGCTTTGCGCCGATCTGGCAAGGGCGGACAAGTCGTATCCCCCCTCCAGCGTGGAGACAAGTTTCCCATCACAGACCCGTTCACAAACCGCCACAAGCGCACGCGTCGCCCAGCCAAAGTCGTCCTCATGCAGCGCCAGAGACGCAAGCGGATCGTCCCGATGCGCATCAAATCCGGCCGAGACCAGAATCAGGTCGGGCGCAAACGCCTCCAGCGCCGGCAGAATTCGCGCCTCGAAGGCGCGCCGCCAGACGGCGCTGTCTGCGCCTGCGGGCGCCGGGACATTCACGATATTTCGGTCAGGCCCTGTTTCATGGGCAAAGCCCGTCCCGGGGTAGTTCCCGGCCTCATGGATGGAGGCGAAAAAGATCGATCCGTCCTGTTCGGCGATGGTCTGGCTGCCATTGCCATGGTGGACATCGAAATCGACGATCGCGACTTTTGCCAGCCCCAGCGCCGCCTGCGCATGGCGGGCCGCGATGGCGACGGTGTTGAAAAGGCAAAAGCCCATCGCGCGATCGGGCTCGGCATGATGGCCCGGCGGGCGCACGGCGCAAAAGGCGTTGCGCGCCGCGCCGGCCTGAACCGCCTCCACTGCGGCGATCATGGCGCCTGCCGCGCGCAGCGCCGCCTCGACCGACCCGGCCGAGAGACTTGTATCAGGATCAAGCGCCACCGTCGCCTCGCCAGGCGCAGGCGTGCGCGCCGCGATCCGCTCGGCGTAGGGCGCAGGATGCACGCGGGCGATCTGGGCAAACGTCGCCAGGGGCGCCGGGCGGCGGTCCAGAGCAGCGAACTCAGGCGTGTCGAGCGCAGCCAGCACGGCCTGCAGCCGATCCGGGCTTTCGGGGTGGCCAAATGGCGGGCGGTGGGCAAGGCACGCCGGGTGGGTGAACAGGGCGGTCGTCATGCAGGCAAGGCTAATGCTCCCGCCGCGAATGGCGAGGGCCTATCGAACCGTTCTCCGGTGGCGCGGGCAATCCAAAGCCCTAGGGCAAGCGTCCGCGCTCTAGTCGGCGGGAGGTCGAGTGTGTTGCGACGTTATGGGTCCTTTTGGAGAACGCGTGCGTCTTGCTATTTTCGTCGACATGCTGACGAAGGAGGCATGCCGATGTTGATCCACCGGCGCGATCTGGTTCTGGGCGCGACTGCTGCGGGCGCGCAGGCGGGGGGCGGGGCTTCAGACTCCTACACGCGCGCCGCCGCCGAGACTTGGGCGCCGCTGGCGCTGGATCGGCTCAACATCGAACGGGAGCTCATTCGGGCGGCCACGCTGGCTGCCAACAGCCACAACACGCAGCCTTGGCGATTTGCGGCCGAATGGCCTCGAATCGCGATCTCGCCTGACTTCTCCCGTCGGACGCCCGTGGTGGACCTGGACGACCACCATTTGTGGGCCTCGCTGGGATGCGCGACGGAAAACCTCGTCGTGGCGGCGACCGCGGCGGCCTACGCGCCGGAGGTCTCATTCGGCCCGGATCGGATCCAGGTCCGGTTCGCGGCGGCCGCCGCGCGGGATCAAGACCTCGCCGCAGCCATTCCCAGGCGCAAGTCGGTTCGGGCCCCCTTCGACGGGAGGCCGCTCTCGCCGACGGAGCTCGGCGCGCTGGAGGCGGCGGGACGGTCGCGCGCCGCGGTGGAGCTGATCCTGCTGACGGATCGAGTGCGGATCGATGCGGTGCGGGACTATGTCATCGCGGGCACAACCGCCCAGGTGAACGACCCGGCGTTCGTCAAGGAGTTGGGCGCTTGGCTGCGCTTCAACGGCGCAACGGCAGCCCGAACCAGGGACGGCCTCTTCTCGGCCTCCAGCGGGAACCCGACACTGCCGCAGTGGGTCGGGGCCGCCTTGTTCCGGATGGCGTTTCAGGCCGAGTCCGAAAACGAGAAATACCGCGCTCAGCTGGACTCCACGCCTGCGGTCGCCGTGTTCTCGGCAGCTCAGAACGATCCCGCGCACTGGTTCGAGGCCGGGCGCGCGGCGCAGCGCTTTTGTCTGCAGGCGGCGGCGTTGGGCCTGAGCACGGCATGGGTCAACCAGCCGGTGGAAGTCCCGCAGGTGCGCGGCCAGTTCGCAAGCTTTCTCGGGATCGGCGCACGACGCCCCAACCTCGTGCTGCGTGTCGGCGCAGGGGGGGCGGAGTTCGCGCGGTCTTTGCGGCGACCGGTTGAGGCCGTGCTCACCGCCTAGTGCGTCGTTCGATCACACGGACCCGCGCGGTCGGGGTTGGATGATCCAAACTTTGGAGCAAAGCAGCCCTTGTCCCGATCCGACGGGTCCGTCGGATTGCGGGGCCTAGATGGGCGCGCCCGCGCTGCGCAGCGCCTGCCACAGGCCTTGGGGATCGCGAAACAGATGGGTCTGGAAGCCCAGAGCCGCGGCGGCCTCGATGTTCTTTGGCGAATCGTCGGTGAAGAACACCTCCTCCGGCGCCAGGCCGCCCATCCGGCGCAGCGCGAGGTGGAAGACGGCGGCGTCGGGCTTGGCGCATTTCTCGTCGCCGGAGACGATCACGTCAGTGAACAGACGCGGAAACGCAAACGGCCCAAAGCAGGTGTCGACCTTCTCGCTGGGCATGTTGGTGAGACAGAAACAGGGGGTTCCTGCTGCAAAGAGGGCTTTGAGCGCCTGCACCGATCCGGCGATCTCGCCCGAAATCATCTCCGCAAAGCCCCAGTCCCACGCACGGATTTCGTCGGCCCAGTCCGGAAAAGCGGCGATGCGCGCGGGAACGGTCTCAGCCATCGGCACGCCCTGGTCGTGGAGCAAATGCCACGACAGAGGGCAGACCTCCTCCAGGAACCAGTCGCACCTGGCGGCATCGGGGATCAGCCGGGCATAGAGGCGGCGGGGGTCCCAGCCGACCAGCACATTGCCATAATCGAACAGAACGGCGCGCAGCATGCCAGCACGCCAGTCAGGATCAGCCCTGCTTGGCCTTGTAGCGCGGATCGACCTTGTTGATCACGTATATCTTGCCCTTGCGGCGCACGACCTGGCAGGCGCGGTGGCGGGTCTTCAGCGACTTGAGGGAGCTTTTGATTTTCATGGCTGAAGTCCGAACCGGGGTGATCTTGGCTGTGTCGTAAGGACGGCGCAGATACGCAAGCACATCCGGGCCGTCAAGGCCGATGCACAGGTTCTGCGCCCGTTGGTGGCGGGGGAGAGACTTGAACTCTCGACCTCACGATTATGAGTCGTGCGCTCTAACCAGCTGAGCTACCCAGCCGCGCCAACGGGCCGGCGCAAATACGACAGGCGATTGCGGGAGGCAAGCGGCGCGCTCAGAGCGCCGCGATGACAGCGCTCGCCATGTCGCTGGTCGACATCTCCCCGCCCAGATCGCGGGTTCTGGCGCCGGCGGCGAGCGCGCGATCAACCGCAGCAAACAGGCGATCGGCAGCCTCCGGCATCCCCAGCGACCAGCGCAACGCCATCTCGAGCGACAGGATGGCGGCGAGCGGGTTGGCCAGTCCCCTGCCCGCGATGTCGGGCGCGGAGCCGTGGACAGGCTCGTACAGGCCGGGCTTTCCGTCCGCTCCGAGGGCTGCGGAGGGCAGCAAGCCAATCGAGCCAGCCGCCATTGCGGCCTCGTCCGACAGGATGTCGCCAAACAGATTGTCCGTGACGATCACGTCGAACTGCTTGGGGGCCCTGACAAGCTGCATGGCCGCATTGTCGGAATACATGTGCTCCAGCGTCACGTCGGGAAACTCCCGCGCGTGGAGCGCCGTCACCACCTCGCGCCAGAGATAGCCGCTTTCCATCACATTGGACTTCTCGCAGCTCGTCACCTTGTTGCGCCGTCCGTGCGCGATCTGGAAGGCGGATCGGGCTACCCGCTCGATTTCGCCTGTAGTGTAGGTCTGCGTGTCAAAGCCCCGGCGCTGGCCGTCCGGCAGCGTTTCGATCCCGCGCGGCTGGCCGAAGTAAACCCCGCCGGTCAGTTCGCGCACGATCAGGATATCCAGGCCCTCAACCAGCTCCCGCTTCAACGCCGATGCGTCGGCGAGCGCTGAAAAACACAAGGCTGGCCGAAGGTTGGCATAGACCTGCATGTCGCGGCGCAGACGCAGGAGCCCCTGCTCCGGGCGCAACGGCCTATCGATCTTTTCCCATTTGGGCCCGCCGACCGCCCCCATGAGGACCGCGTCGCTCGCAAGCGCTTTGGCCACGACGGCGTCGGTGACCGGCACGCCATGGGCGTCGATGCTGGCGCCGCCGACGATGTCTTCATCAATCGCGAGGGAGACGCCCAGCGCGGCGATCACGCGGCGGGTTTCAGCAATCACTTCGGGGCCGATGCCGTCGCCCGGCAGGAGCAGGAGGGTCTTGGTCATGATGGGCCGGCTCTAGCGGCTCGCTGGCGCGCTGGCGAGAGGGCCGCGCCTTTTCGGCGCGCTTGTTGAGAGGCGGATAGAAAATCAGCAAATCGGGTGTATGTCGTGCCGGGCGTGCGCTCCCCCGCCGCCCAGAGGCCTTGGACATGAAACTCAACCGTTCGACGCTGATCGCCAGCGGCGTCTTTGTTGCGGTGGTTGCGTATTTCGCAATCCGGATGACGCTGAACGCCGTGGCGCCCGACGCCCCAGCAGCCGAACGCCCAGCGGCTGCGGCTGCCGCGGACGCCCCCCGCGTGGTCGTGAGGATGGTGGGTGCGGAGCTTCGCCCCTCCCTTTTGACCCTGCGCGGCCAGACCGAAGCCGCGCGCACCGTGGTGGCGCGGGCCGAAACTTCCGGCATCGTGGTTTCCGCTCCTGTGGCCGAAGGCGCCATGGTGCGCAAAGGGCAACCGCTTTGCGCGCTCGACGCACAGGCGCGCAGCGCACGCGTCGCCGAAGCGCAGGCTCTCGTGCGGGCGCGCGAGCTCGACGCTGCGGGCGCACGGCAATTGTTTGAACGCGGCTTCCGCTCGGAAGTGCAGGTCGCCCAGACCAGCGCCTCGCTGGACGCAGCGCGCGCCGGTCTGGCTCAGGCCCGGATCGAGATGGACAAGCTGGTCGTGCGCGCGCCCTTCGATGGCGTTTTCAATCGCCGCCAGGCCGAGATCGGCGATTTTCTCTCGCCGGGATCGGCCTGCGGCGAGGTGGTGGAATTGAACCCCTTGCTGGTGGTGGCGCAGGCCAGCGAGCGCGACGCGCCCAAGCTCTCGATCGGCCAGCGCGCCAGCGCCACCCTGGCCACGGGCGAGACCGTAACAGGCGTGATCAGCTACATCAGCCGGACGGCCGATGCAGCCACCCGCACCTTCCGGGTGGAGATGCGCGCGCCCAATCCGGGGTCGCGGGCTGCAGCGGGCGTGACCGCCGATCTTTCCGCACCCACTGGCGCGGCCCCCGCCCACAAGCTGCCGCCGTCGGTCCTGGTGCTGAGCGAAGGCGGGGATGTGGGCGCCCGGGTGGTGGGCGATGACAATGTCGCGCGGTTCGTGGCCCTGGAGGTCGCGGAAGAAAGCCAGGACGGCGTCTGGGTGCGCGGCCTGCCGGATCCTGCCCGGGTGATCGTGGTGGGCGCGCCGTTTGTTGCTGACGGCCAGCGGGTGACGCCAGTGCCCGAGCAGCCGCCCGCCCGCACCACGCCGGTCGCCACGCCGCAAGCGGGCGCGCGCGCAGGATGAAACTGTTTCATGATCTGATCGACGGGGCGATCGAGCGCGCGCGGCTTGTGCTGGCGGTCGGGGTGGTGGCTGTCATCGCGGGGATGTTCTCCTACGCGTCGCTGCCGCGAGAGGCCGATCCCGACATTCCGATCCCTTTTGTCAGCGTGACGGTTCCGCTCGAAGGCATCAGCCCTGAAGACGCCGAGCGGCTGATCGTGCGGCCATCGGAAGTGGAATTGCAGCAGGTGGAGGGCCTGAAGCAGCTCTCCGGCGTCGCCGCCCAGGGGGCGGGACAGCTGATCGCAGAGTTCAACGTCGGGTTCGATCAGGACGCTGCGGTTCAGGATATCCGCGAAAAGATCGATCTGGCGCGTCGCTCCTTCCCGCAGGACGCCCGCCCTCCGGTCGTGACGGAAATCAACGTCAATCTGTTTCCGATCCTGCGGATCAATCTTTACGGCGACGTGCCGGAGCGCGCGCTTTACGCCACCGCCCGCAGCTTGCGCGAACGGCTGGAGCGCGTGCCAGGCGTGCTGGAAGCCAATGTGGCTGGCGAGCGCGACGAATTGCTCGAGGTGCTGGTCGATCCGGCCAAACTGGAGGCCTATGACGTCTCCTTCGGGCAGTTGCTGCAGGCGGTGAGCGCCAATAACCGGCTGGTCGCCGCCGGTAGGCTCGACACGGGCGAAGGCCGGTTTTCCGTTGTCGTTCCGGGTCTTGTCGAGGATGCGCAAGACGTGTTCTCGATCCCGCTGAAACGGGCGGGCGACGCTGTCGTGACGCTTGCCGACGTCGCCCAGGTGCGCCGCACCTTCAAGGATCGCGAGATCTACGCCCGTTTCAACGGGCAGCCGTCGGTATCGATCAATATCGTCAAGCGGTCCGGCGCCAATATCATCGATACGGTCGAAGGTGTGAAGGCGGCCGTGGAGGAAGCCCAGAAAGGCTGGCCGCCAAACCTGAGAAGCGCCTACACGGGCGACCAGTCCGAGTTCATCTACGAGACGCTGAGCGGGCTGGAGAATTCGCTCATCAGCGCCGTGGTGCTGGTGATGATCCTCGTGGTGGCCTCGCTCGGCTTGCGCTCGGCCATCCTTGTGGGGATCGCAATCCCTGCCTGCTTCCTCATGAGCTTCCTCATGCTGAACCTGCTGGGGCTCACGCTGAACATGATGGTCATGTTCGGTCTGGTGATCTCGGTGGGGATCCTGGTCGATGGCGGGATCGTCGTGGTGGAATACGCCGACCGCATGATGGCGGCAGGCCACCCGAAAAAGCTCGCCTACTCGGAAGCCGCCAAGCGGATGCTGTGGCCGATCACCACCTCCACGCTGACCACCCTGTGCGCCTTCATTCCGTTTCTGTTCTGGAACACGATCCCCGGGAAGTTCATGAGCTTCCTGCCGATCACGCTCATCGTGGTCTTGTCGGTGTCGTTGGTGACCGCGCTGATCTTCACCCCGGTCCTCGGCGCGCTGGCAGGCAAGGCCGAGCACGACCCGGCGAAGGCGTCGGCATGGGCCGACGAGGACGCCGACCCACGCACTCTTCCCGGTCTGATGGGCGGGTTTGCGCGCTTCATTTCCTTTTGCGTGGAACGGCCGGGCCGCTCCACACTTGTGGCGCTCGCCATCATGGCCGGCATCATCGCGGGCTTCATGTCCAAGAACCACAAGACGGAGTTCTTCCTTGCGGGGGAGCCGGAAGAAGTCGTGGTGTTTGTGTCTGCGCGCGGCAATCTCTCGCCCGCCGAGGAGTTGGGCCTCGTTCTCGCCGTCGAGCAGCGTGTGGCCATGGTGGAGGGCCTCGAAAGCATCTCCACCCGCGCAGGCCAGGGGCAACGGTCGGGCGGTTTTGGCGGCGAACAAGGCGGACCCACTGATTCGATCGGCGAAATTCAGATCGACTTTCTGCCCAATGGCCAGCGCGGCGATGGCGAAGCGATGCTGGAAGAGATCCGCGCGCGCGCAGCCGAAGTTCCTGGCGTGCGCACCGAGGTTCGGGCGCGCGAAGGCGGTCCGCCGCAAGGCAAGGACATCCAGATCGAACTGACGTCCAGCAATGGCGAGGCTCTGAACCGAGCCGCCGCCACGCTGCGCCAGCACCTGCAACGCATGCCTGGCCTGATCGAGGTGGACGACACCCTGCCGTTGCCGGGCATCGAATGGCGACTGGAAGTCGATCGGGAACAGGCCGCCCGTTTCGGCGCCGATATCGGTCAGGTCGGCGCCGCGGTTCAGCTCATCACCAATGGAATCCTGCTCGACCGGTATCGCCCTGACGACACCGATCAGGAGGTCGATATCCGGGTGCGCTTCCCCGCGGCCGAACGCGGGATTGTCGCGCTGGATGAGTTGCGCGTGCCGACCGCTCAGGGGGCTGTGCCGATCGCCAATTTCGTAACTCGGGAATCACGCCAGCAAGTCACTTCGATCTCGCGCCAGGATGGCGCGCGGCTGATCACTGTGCGCGCCAATGTGGCCGAGCAGGGAACCCAGACCCAGCGCGTGGCCGAGATCGAGGAATGGCTCAAGACCGCCCCCATCGACCCCTCGGTGGAGGTCCGGTTCGCAGGCTCCATCGCCGATACTGGCGAGGCTGGAGGCTTCTTCGCCGGCGCCATCCTTGCTGCGCTGTTCATGATGGGCGTGATCCTGCTGTGGCAGTTCAACAATTTCTATCACGTCGCGCTCACGCTTTCGGCGGTGGTGCTGTCTACGGTGGGTGTCCTGCTCGGGATCTGGCTGAGCTTCCCCTACATTTCCATCGTCAATGTGGGCACGGGCGTCGTGGCGCTGATGGGCGTGGTGGTCGCCAACAACATCGTGCTGATCGACACGTATCAGCATCTGCGCAAGCGCGGCTATGCGGTGGACGATGCGATCGTGCGGACCGCCTGTCAGCGGTTTCGCCCCGTTTTCCTCACCGCCATGACGACCGTGATCGGTCTTCTTCCCGCCATGTTGAAGCTCGACGTGGACTTCGCCTCGGGCGTGATCAAGGAGGGCGGGGGCAGCGCTGAATGGTGGGTCCAGCTCTCCGCCACGATCGTGTGGGGGCTCACCTTCGCCACCATCCTGACGCTTGTGCTGACGCCCATATGGCTTGGCGCCCCGGCGCGGATGGCGCGCTGGCGCGACAAATGGATGGGGCGGATCGCTCGCCTGACAGGCCGGGGCAAGCCTGAGCCGATCGCGGCGGAGTAGAGACGCTCAGCGCAGAATGACGCGCGGGGCCTCGGCCTCGCCCGCAACCGCGACTGGCGTTTCCCCCGCAACGAGGCGCT
The DNA here is from genome assembly GCA_044340025.1 of Caulobacterales bacterium. Classification (GTDB taxonomy): domain Bacteria; phylum Pseudomonadota; class Alphaproteobacteria; order Caulobacterales; family Aquidulcibacteraceae; genus JBIIUJ01. The sequence continues at coordinate 2,675 of JBIIUJ010000006.1, read as the reverse complement.
GGCCCTCAACCGCCACAATGGCCACCGATGCGGGCAGATAGAGGTCGCACCAGCCGCCAAAGCGGCGCATCGCGATTTCCTGGCCGGCATCGACAAGCCCGTCAGGGTCGGCCTCCAGAGCCACCCGGGGACCGAAGCCGCCCGTCACCAACACAAGGCCAATGGGCCCATGCTCGCTGTCGAGCGTTATAAAGGCGCGGCCGGCGGAGGCGGAATCAGCGCTGGAAGCGATGTGAAAGCGATCCGCCGCCGTGGTGACGCGCCCCGCAATCCGCCCGGCCGCAGGCGCGCGAACGCCGCCCGCATCCCAGGGGGCGCTGGAAAGGCGCAGGCGCTGCATCGTCCCCTCCCCCAGGCGCAGTTCCGGCGGCGCAGCCAGACCCGAGCGCACCTCCTCCACCACGCCATCGAAGGGCGCGAGGATCAGCTCGCCATCCTGGGGCACGGCGCGCACGGGCGTGCGGAAGGCCAGATAGGTCATCGCCGCCCCTGCAAGGCCCGCCAGAAACAGCGGCTCGAAGCCCAGAAGGCCCAGCGCCATCGCTCCCGCTGACCCGGCGAAATAGAGGCCGGAATCCCTGTGGGCGGCGGGCAGGCTGGCGGCGCGTGCGGTCATGGCGGAAGCTCCGGGAAGAATTCTAGGCTGGTCTTACGCTGGCGCGCGGGCTGGGTGAACTGGGGCCAGGCCTTGCGCCGCATCCGGCGCCTCGGCCTGGCGCGTCCAGAGAGCGGCATACCCCCCGCCCAGCGCCACGAGATCTGCATGGCGCCCCCGCTCCACGATCCGCCCGTCCTTCAGGACCAGAATCTGGTCGGCGTCTGCGATTGTGGAGAGACGATGAGCCACCACGAGCGTGGTGCGGTCGGTCGACATGGCGTCGAGTTGGGCTTGAACCTCGGCCTCGGTGGCGCTGTCGAGGCTTGAGGTCGCCTCATCGAGCACAAGGATCGGCGGATCGGCGAGCAGCACGCGCGCGATGCCCACACGCTGCTTTTCCCCGCCTGAGAGCTTCAAGCCGCGCTCTCCCACCCTCGTGTCGAGGCCAGCCGGCGCATTGGCGAGCAGGCCGTCGAGCTGGGCGGCGCGGGCGGCGGCTTCCACCTCCGCGCGGCTCGCCTCTGGCCGGCCGTAGGCGATATTGTAGGCGAGCGTGTCGTTGAACAGCACCACGTCCTGGGGAACGAGACCGATTGCGCCACGCAGGCTCGTCTGCGTCACCGCCGCGATATCCTGGTCGTCGATCACGATCCGGCCAGACGCCGGATCATAGAACCGGAACAGCAGCTTCAGGATCGTACTCTTGCCCGCGCCCGAGGCGCCCACGATCGCCGTGGTGGTTCCTGGAGGCACACGGAAGCTTACGCCGTCCAGACCTGCCTGTCGGCCGTCATGGGAAAAGCGTACATCCTCGAAGGCGATGGCGCCGTGCGAGATGTGCAGCGCCCGAGCGTCCGGCCGGTCGGCCACGTCGGGGCGCTCGTCCAGCACAGCGTACATCGTCTCCATGTCGATCGCGCTCTGACGGATCTCGCGATAGGCAAAGCCCAGCACGTTGAGGGGCGCATAGAGATTCAGCATCACCAGCGTCACGGCGGCCACGTCGCCCGGACCCATCGCGCCGTCGGCGATCACAAAGCCGGTGGCGGCCACCATGAGCGCCAGGCCGACATTCTGGACAAGGTTCTGTGTTCCATTGAGGAGCGCCAGCCCGGTATTGGAGCGCACGGCGGCGGCCGCATAGGCGCGCAACGACTGATCAAAGCGAGCCGCCTCGCGGCCTTCCGCCGCGAACGCCTTCACCGTCTCGAAGTTCAAAAGGCTGTCGACCGCGCGCGCCGACGCCTCGCCATCGGCCTCGTTCATGCGCCTGCGATGTTCCAGTCTCCAGTTGGTGATGGCGAAGGTGACCCCGGCGTAGACCAGCACCGTGCCCACTGCGATTGCCGAAAAGGTTGCGCCATAGCGCCAGCCAAGCACGCCCGCCGCGAGCGCCAGCTCGAACACGGTCGGTCCGATGTTGAACGCCAGAAACCGCAGCAGGAAGTCGATCGCGCGCACGCCACGCTCGATCGTGCGATGCAGCGCGCCCGTCCGTTTCGACTGATGGAACCGGATCGAGAGGGCGTGCACATGGGAAAAGACCGCGAGCCCGACCCGGCGCTGGGCCTCCTCGCTCACCGGCTGGAACAGGCCATCGCGCAATTGCGGCGCGCCTGCCCCGATAAACCGGAGGGCGGCCCACAGACAGACGGCCGTCACGAAGCCGGACAGCGCCTCGCGCCCCTCTGCAGCCAGCGCATTCACCGCATCGGCGAGCACCAGCGGCGCAGCCACGATGAACACCTTGGCGATCAGCGTCAGCCCAAGCGCCAGCGCCAGGCGGGCGCGCATGCCCGGCCCGTCAAGACCGCCAAGCACCGTCCAGAGCCGGCCGATCGCGGCGCCGATCGGGGCCTGCTCTGCGGCCGCCGCCGCCGAGGCGGGCTTCTTCACTCTCTCGCCACGCCGCATCTGCGCCCCTTGAACCTTGATCAGGTAAGGGCCACCGTCTTGCGGCGCAATCTGCAGCTCTGGGGTCCTGGCCACGAAACCAGCCCCGATCGGGATCGTTTCATGACTTCATTGACTAGCGTGTGCGTCTATTGCGGCTCTTCCAACGCCGCCGACCCTGCTT
>JBIIUJ010000018.1:0-28241 GCA_044340025.1 Caulobacterales bacterium | reverse complement strand
CGCGGCGATTCGGCGCGGCCGTCGCCGCCCGGGGGCTGAAGCTTGTCTATGGGGGCGGCGACGTCGGGTTGATGGGCGCTGCGGCCCGGGCAGCCAAGGCGGCTGGCGGCGAGGTTTTGGGAATCATGCCGCGGTTCCTGACAGAGATCGAAAAGCCGAACCCCGATATCCCCACCGTGCATGTCGAGACGATGCACGAGCGCAAGCGTCTGATGTTTGAGCAGTCCGACGGTTTTGTGGTGCTGCCCGGAGGGATCGGAACCCTGGAAGAGGTGGTGGAGATGCTGAGCTGGCGCCGGCTGAGCCTGCACGCCAAACCCACGGTGTTTGTCGACACGGACTTCTGGGCCCCGTTTTTCGCGTTTCTGGAAAGCACGATCACCCATCGCCTCACGCCGGCAAGCTTCCGCCAGTCATTTGCGGCGGTGGATGAGCCGGAGGAGTGCTTTGAGGCGCTTGAACGCGTTCTCGCCGAGGCGGCCTGAGGTCCTGCAGCCCTGATACGCTCAGCGCCTTGACGCAGCGCCCGCGCACAGGCGAACCCTATGCATCAATCCGCAGAACGCCCCGACAGGAGCTCTCCCGCATGACCGTCACGAAACGCACCCTTGTCGCGCTTGCCGCCTCGGCGCTTCTGGCCGCCTGCGGCCAGGGCGGCGCTCCCTCCGCGGGCGGCGGCTCGGGCGCCAAGCCCGCCAACCAGTGGGAAGTGGCCGGCGACTTCGCGCTCGGCTCGCCCGAGGCCAAGGTGGTGGTGATCGAATACGCCTCCATCATGTGCCCGCACTGCGCGAGCTTTCATGCCGACGTGCTGCCCACGCTCAAGGCCAACTATATCGACAAGGGCCTCGTGCGGTATGTGTTCCGCGACTTCCCGACCGCGCCGGTCGAGGTTGCAATGGCGGGCCACATCATGGCGCGCTGCGCCGGGCCGGAGCGCTATCACGACGTGATCAACGCCCTGATGGCCCAGCAGCAGAACATCATCGCCGCCGCCCAGGGCCCCACAGGCCTGCGCCAGGCGCTGGTCCAGATCGCGGCTTCGGCCGGTCTGAGCGAGCAGCAATACGACGCCTGCCTCAAGGATCAGTCCATGATCGACGCCATCAGCAAGGTGGTGGAGGACGGTCAGAGCCGCTACCAGATCACGGGCACGCCATCGATCATCATCAATGGGGAACTGATCCGCGATCCCAAGGTCGTCACCCCGGAAGGGCTGTCGGCGCTGATCGACGAGCGGCTGAAGGCCGCCGGCTGAGGCCCGGCCGGGACAGGACGCGCGCGTGAAGCTGCAACAGATCAGGATCGCGGGCTTCAAGTCGTTCGTCGACCCGACGGAGGTGCGCATCGAGGAAGGCCTCACCGGCGTGGTGGGCCCCAATGGCTGCGGCAAGTCCAATATCCTTGAATCAATCCGCTGGGGCATGGGCGCCTCCTCGGCGCGCGCCCTGCGCGGCGGGGACATGGACGACGTGATCTTCGCCGGGACAGACGCAAGGCCCCCGCGCGATCTGTGCGAAGTGACGCTGGTGCTCGACAACGCCGCCAAGCGGGCGCCCGCTCAGTGGAACGACGCCGACGTGATCGAGGTCCAGCGCCGGATCCGGCGCGGGGCCGGCTCCTCGTTCCGGATCAACGGGCGCGAGGCGCGCGGGCGCGACGTGCAGCTTCTGTTTGCTGATGCATCCACCGGCGCAAACTCGCCCGCGCTGGTGCGGCAGGGTCAGGTCTCGGAACTGATCAACGCCAAGCCGGAGAACCGGCGCAGGATTCTGGAGGAAGCCGCCGGCGTGGCGGGCCTGCATGCGCGCCGGCACGAGGCCGAAGGAAAGCTGCGCGCCGCCGAGGTCAATCTGGGCCGGCTGGACGAAATAATCCGGGCGCTCGATGACCAGATGAAGGTCTTGCAGCGCCAGACCGTGCAGGCGCAGCGCTACCGTGCGCTGGCCGAACAGATCCGGGGCTATGAGGCCTTCCTGCTGGCTGGTCGTCTGGCCGAAGCGCGCCGCGCCGGCGCTGAGGCGCAGGCCGAGCTGGCCCAGGTGGAGAACGCCATCGCCGATCAGACGCGCGCGGTATCGGCGGCCCAGCGCGCTCTGCTGGCGGTGGACGAGAGCCTGCCAGCCGCCCAGGAGGAAAAGGCGATTGCGGAAGCCCTCGCCCGCCGGCTGGAGGGCCAGCGCCTGGAGCTGGACCGCGCGCTTTCGGCCGCCCGCGACGCGCTGGAACGCGCCGTCGCGGATGCGGCACGCATCCAGACCGACCGGGCGCGCGAGACCGCGCTTCTTGAGGACGCCGACGCCGCCCTCGCGCGGCTTTCCGCCGATGAGGGCGAGGCGGTGGACCACGAAAGCCTTGCTGAAACAGCCACCGCTGCAAAGGCCGCCGCCGAAGCCGCCGATGCAGCCCGCCAGACCGCTGAGGCCGCCTTCGCAGCCGCCCAGACAGCCGCGAGCGAAGCCGCCGGCCGGCGCGCGGCGCTCTCCCAGGCCGCCCGAGACGCCGCAGCCCGGCGAGACCGCGCCGAGGCCGCCGCCCAGGAGGCCGCCCGCGCCCTTCAGGAGTTGCCTCTGGGCCCGCCAGCAGGCGAAATCGCCAAGGCGGAAGCCGCCGTGGAGGCTGCGGCAGCCGCCATCGAGGCGGCCCGCCTGGCTGCCGAAACCGCCGAGCGCGAGGCCGATCAGGCCGCCCAGACTGAACAGACCGCCCGCGACGCCGCGCGCGCGGCGAACGCCACCTTCGATACGATCGAGGCGGAGATCCGCGGCCTGGAAGCGGTGGCCCGCCGCGCCCCGGCTGGGGGCAAGGCCTATCCCGCCGTTCTGGAGCAATGCCGTGCTGCGCGCGGCTATGAGCGCGCGCTTGCCGCTGCACTCGGCGATGACCTGAACGCCGCGCTCGTGGCCGAAGCCGCCGCCTATTGGGCCGGCGCCGGCGTCCCCGCCGTCGACTGGCCGGGCGGCGTGGAGCCGCTGGCGGCCAAGGTTCAGGCGCCAGAGGCGCTTGCCGCGACGCTGGCGCTTGTGGGTGTGGCGGGCGATGGCGCGGGGCTCATCGGCACCCTGAAGCCCGGCCAGCGGCTGGTTTCGACGGCGGGCGACCTGTGGCGCTGGGACGGCTTAGTGCGGCGGGCGGAGGCGCCCTCGCCTGCCGCCGTGCTTCTGGAACAGCGCAACCGCCTGGAAGAACTGAGGGGCCAGCGCGCGGATGCGGAGGCTGCCCGCGTCGCCGCCTCAGCCGGGGTGCAGACCGCCCGCGCGGCGCTGGAGGCCGCGCGCGACGCAGCCAGGACGGAACGCGCGCGCGGCCCCCTTGCGCTGTCCGCGCTCTCTGAAGCGCGCACCGCGCTTGCCAGCATCCTTGCACAGCGCGACCGGGCCGAAGCCTCGCGCGCGGCCAAGGAAGATGCGGCGAGCCGGCTCGCCGCCGAGGCGCAGGAAGCGCGCGCCGCATCCGGGGCCGCCGAAAAGGCGCTCGCCGACGCCCCGCCCCCGCCGGCGGAAACCACGCTTTCGGGGCTGCGCGCGGACGCCGATGAAGCCCGCAGCGCCGCCGCAATGGCGCGCGCGGCCGCCGCCGAGGCCGCAAGCGCCTGGACCAGCGCAGAACGGCGCGCAGCCGAACGCACCCGTGAGCGCGCCGACTGGACCCGCCGCAAGGCGCAGGCCGAAAGCCGGCTCGCCGCGCTTGAGGACGCTGCGGCCGCCGCAGCCGGCGCCCGCGCCGAAGCCGAGCAGGCGCCGTCCGCCGTGGAGGAGCGCCGCCGCAGGCTTCTGGGCGAGGCGCCGGCCATAGAGGCGCGGATGGCGGCCGCTGCTGATGCTCTTGCAGCGCTGGAAAGCCGCGCGCGCGCCGCACGCGAGGCCGAGCGGGCCGCCGAACACGCCCTGGCCGCGGCGCGCGAAAGCAGGGGCGCGCTGACCGGCCGGATGGAAGCCGCAGCCCAGCGTGTGAGCGACCTCGAAGACCAGACCCGCCAGACCCTGCGATGCGAGCCTGACGAGCTGGCGCGCCGCGCCACAGCCGCGCTTGGTGAGGAAACGATCGCCCGGCTGGGGCTTGAAGAAGCCGAGCGCAAGCTCGACCGGCTGATGCGCGAGCGCGACAGCCTGGGCGCAGTCAATCTCGCCGCCGAAGAACAGGTCGCCGAGCAGACCGCCCGGCTCGACGCGCTGAGCAGCGAACGCGCCGACCTCACCGCCGCGATCGCCAAGCTGCGGGGAGGCATCACCGAGATCAATGAGGAAGGCCGCGAGCGCCTTCTGAAGGCCTTCGAGGTGGTGCACGGCCATTTCCGCGCCCTTTTCACCACGCTTTTCGAGGGCGGCGAGGCCGAACTGAAACTCGCGCTGGGCGACGACCCGCTCTCGGGCGGGCTGGAGATCCTGGCCTGCCCTCCGGGCAAGAAGCTCCAGACGATGTCGCTCCTGTCGGGCGGGGAGCAGGCGCTGACCGCGAGCGCGCTGATCTTTGCTGTGTTTCTGTCCAATCCCTCGCCGCTGTGCGTGCTCGACGAGGTGGACGCCCCGCTCGATGACGCCAATGTGGATCGCTATTGCCGCCTGCTGGACGAGATGCGGCGACGGACCGACACCCGCTTCATCGTCATCACCCACCACCCGCTCACCATGGCGCGCATGGACCGGCTTTATGGCGTCACAATGGTGGAACGCGGCGTCTCGCAGCTTGTGTCTGTCGATCTGCGGCGGGCGGAGGAACTGGTTGCTGGCTGAGCACGCTTTCGCAAATGCGAAAGAGGTGGCCTCCACCTTCAGTCCGTTTCCGCCTAACTCACTGATCTTTAAACGGATTTCCTAGCATGCCCTTGCCTTGACTTCACAGGGGGCGCGCAATAGGTTCCCGGCCGGTTTGCAGGGGGCGACGTGGTGTCGGAAGATGATTCCGAAGCGGCGGCCCCCGAACGCGAACGCCTTGAAGCGCTGAACCGCGAGATCAAAGCCGCGCAAAGCCGCACGCAGGGCGAGACCCCCGATCGCTCCGTGCGCGAGGCGAGCCAGGGCATGTCCCTGGCCTGGCGCGTGGTTACGGAGCTGGTGGTGGCGACGCTTGTCGGCGGCGCTGTCGGTTGGGGGGTGGATCAGGCGACCAACGCCGGCCCCTTCGGGCTGATCGTCGGCGTCATTCTGGGGTTCGTCGCGGGGCTGAGGCTCGCCTACAAGGCCGCGACAGACGCCGCCCGCGCCAGCGCTTCGCCGCCGGCGGCGGACGATTAGGAGCTACAAGGCGTGTTCTCGATCGCCACCGATCCGATGGCTCAGTTCAAGCTGTCCACGCTGATTCCGTTCAACGTGGCCGGCATGCAGCTCGATTTCACCAATTCGGCGCTGTTCATGGCGGTGGCCGTCGGGTTGACGATCGGCCTGATCTCCATGGGGATGAGCAGGGCAGCGCTGGTTCCCGGCCGCTTTCAGTCCGTGATCGAATTGTGGCACGGGCTTGTGGCGGGCATCGTGCGCAACATCATCGGCGAAGAAGGCATGCGCTTCTTCCCGCTGGTCTTCACCGTCTTCAGCTTCATCCTGATGTGCAACCTGCTTGGGATGGTGCCATATTTCTTCACGGTGACGAGCCACATCTCCGTCACGCTGGCGCTGGGCCTTCTGGTGTTCGCCATCGTGGTCGTCACCGGGATCGCCACCAAGGGGATCGGCGGGTTCCTGGGCATGTTCGCCCCGTCCGGGCTGCCATGGGCGATCTATCCGCTGCTGGTGCCAATCGAGATCATTTCGTTCCTGATCCGGCCGTTCACGCTCGGCGTTCGTCTGTTCGCCAACATGCTGGCCGGCCACTCAATGCTGAAGGTGCTGGCCGGCTTCATCCCGCAGCTGATCACATGGTCTGCTGTCTTCGGGGGCGCGGTGGGCTTGCTTACCCTCATGGGCATCGTGGCGGTCACGGGCCTCGAGTTTCTGGTGGCGTTTCTGCAGGCCTATGTGTTCGCCATCCTTACCTGCATCTACCTCAACGACATGGTGCACGATAATCACCACTGAGGTTTGAGCGTTTTTGTTTCATCTGGGGGTCCCTTCGGGCCCCCGCGGCAAGGTCCTCACCAAGGAGTTCGGACAATGGAAGTGGAAGCTGGCAAAGCAATCGGCGCGGGTCTTGCGTGCCTTGCCCTCCTCGGCGCCGCCATCGGCGTGGGCAACATCTTCGGCTCGTTCCTCGATGGCGCGATGCGCAACCCCTCGGCCGCTTCGCAGCAGACGGGCAACCTTTTCGTCGGCGCAGCGCTGGCGGAAGCGGCGGGCCTGTTCGGCTTCGTCGTGGCGATGATCATCATCTTCGTTCTCTGATCACGCACTTGCACGGATCGGACGGGGCCTGGCTCCGCCCGATCCCCATGAAGGAGCATGCCTGTGGCGGGATCTGCCGACGCGGCCCATGCCGGGGCGGAGGCGGCTGAGAAATCAGCCGGCCTGCCCCAGTTCGACCCCAGCTGGTTTCCAAGCCAGCTGTTCTGGCTCGCTGTCTTTTTCCTTGCGCTCTATCTGATCCTGTCACGGGGGCTTCTGCCGAAAGTGACGGGCGTGCTCGAAGCGCGCGCAGCCAAGATCAAGGGCGATCTGGACGCGGCCGCCACGGCCAATCAGACCGCGCTGGAGGCTTCAAGGGCGCAGGAAGCCGCAGCCAAAGCCGCGCGCGACCAGGCCCGCACCCTGATCGATCAGACCCGGGCGGACGCAAACGCTGTGCTTGCAAAAGCGACAGCCGAGAGCGAAGCGCGGCTGGCCGGAGAGCTGGCGGAAGCAGAAGCCCGGATCACAGCGATGCGGAGCGAAGCGCTGGCGAATGTCGGCGCGCTCGCGACCGACGTGGCCGGGGCCATCGTGACGAAGCTCGCCCCCGTGAAAGCGACCGCGACCGAGCTCAAGTCTGCGGTGAAGGCGGCGGGAGGCGCGCCATGATTGGTCTGCTGCTCAAAGGCGACTACCCCATGCTCGGGCCGATCGCGCTTGATTCGTCTTTCTTCGCCTTCCTTGGCCTGCTGATTTTCCTCGGCATCGTCTGGTCGGTCGGCGTGCCAAAGATGGTGACCAAGGCGCTGGATGCGCGAAGCGAGACCATCGCTCGCGAGATCGCTGAAGCCGAGCGCCTGCGGAAGGAAGCCGAAGCGCTCCTGAGCTCGATCGACGCCAAGCGCCTTGCCGCTGAGGTGGAGGCGAAGGCCCTCGTCGAAAACGCGAAAGCGGACGCCATGCAGCTGAAGGCGGAGGCTGAAAAGGCGCTCTCAGATCAGATCGCCCGCCGCGGGGCAGCCGCTCAGGCGCGAATCGCCCGGGCGGAAGAACAGGCGACACAGGAGATCAGAGCGATCGCTGCTGACGTCGCGGCCCGCGCTGCAGAACTCGTGCTTTCCAAGAAGCTCGACGCCGCGGCGCAGGAGAAGCTGTTTGAGACCGGCCTTGCGGACATGACCAAGCGCTTCAGCTGAGGCGCCACTCCCGAGAGGGATCAAGAAAGCCCCGGCTGCATGGCCGGGGCTTTGTTTTTCATGGTGTTTTGGAGCGCTTCAGGCGCGTTGCCGGGCCGCAAGCCCCAGGCTGGCGGCGATCAGACCTGCGCCGAGTGCAGCATAGCACCAGGGGCAATGACCCAGGATCAGCACCCCATCAAACGACAAAGGGGCCGCTCCGCCCGCCAGGCACCAGCCGGCGTGAGCGAGGGCCGCTTCCGGGCTTGTCGCGGCCAGCGACGCAAACAGCCCGGAAAGGCCCAACCAGCCGCCCGCCGCCAAACCAAAGAGGCCGCGCATCTCGTGCGCCTGGACTTTGACTTCCGCCATCGCGCAACTCCTTTCCACCTCGACAGCCGCATCGCAGCAAAACAACAGACTTGCTGCGCGCCATGTTTGGCGGCGCCTGCATCGAACAATCAATGTGCAGTATCGCCGACATCAACGGGCGATGTCCCCTGATCTTTATCAAGGGGAGCGGCAAGCCAACCTGCGCCTTTGGTCGCAGGTTTGCTGCGCCGCCGCGACATTTGCACACGCCGTTGCGTGAGGGTCAGTGACGTTTGTCGCTCTTTGGCGTCGTGAAAGTCTGTTTGTGTACGTTGACGGCCGCTGTGCGGCATATCATCCGAGTTCAAATCCCCGCGAGAACACTGAGAAGTGCCTGCGTTGTCCCGGTGAAGAAGGGGTTGGCGTATGGCGCATGTTGCGCGTCTTCGTGGCGGATCGATCAAGCCGGATGTTCTGGTGACAGCGATCGGATTGACCGGTCTAGCGCTTTGGGCGGTGCTTACCGCCGCGCGCGCGACCGATGTGGGCATTGCTGTCCACGCGTGGATTTTCCTGGCGGCCTCGGGCCTCGGGCTATGGGCGCTCGCGGCAGGTCAGTCGACATCCGGCTGGGTGATGGATGAGACCCGCTACAATGACGATGTCGTCAAGGCTGGGGTCTTCGCCTCGATGTTCTTCGGCGTTGTGGGGCTTCTGGTAGGCGTGGTCATCGCGCTGCAACTGGCCTTCCCGTCCATCTTCTACTTTCCCGAATTGGGCTTTTTGAACTTCGGCCGGCTGAGGCCCTTGCATACCAGCGCGGTGATCTTCGCATTTGGCGGCAACGTGCTGATCGCCACCAGCTTCTATGTCGTGCAGCGCACCTGCCGGGCGCGCGTGTTCGGCGGGGTGCTGCCGTGGGTGGTGTTCTGGGGCTACCAGCTTTTCCTGACGGTGGCCGCCAGCGGCTATCTGATGGGCGTGACACAGGGCAAGGAATACGCCGAGCCCACCTGGTACGCCGACATCTTCCTGACGGTGATCTGGGTCTGCTACCTGCTCGTGTTCCTGGGCACGCTGTGGAAGCGCAAGGAACCCCACATCTATGTGGCGAACTGGTTCTACCTCGCCTTCATCGTGACGATCGCGATGCTGCACCTGGTCAACAATCTGCAGGTGCCGATCAGCCCGTTCTCAAGTTTCTCCTACTCGGCCTTCTCGGGTGTGCAGGATGCGCTGACGCAGTGGTGGTATGGGCACAATGCGGTGGGCTTCTTCCTCACCGCCGGCTTCCTGGCCATCATGTATTACTTTGTGCCCAAGCAGGCGGGACGGCCGGTGTTTTCCTACCAGCTGTCGATCGTGCACTTCTGGGCGCTGATCTTCATCTACATCTGGGCGGGGCCGCACCACCTGCACTACACCGCTCTGCCTCAATGGGCCCAGACGCTGGGCATGACCTTCTCGGTCATCCTGTGGATGCCGTCGTGGGGTGGCATGATCAACGGGCTGATGACGCTCTCGGGCGCCTGGGACAAGCTTCGGACCGATCCGGTTTTGCGCATGCTGGTCGTCTCGGTCGCCTTCTACGGCATGAGCACGTTTGAAGGCCCGGTCATGAGCGTGCGGGCGGTCAATTCGCTGAGCCACTACACAGACTGGACGATCGGCCACGTGCATTCCGGCGCGCTGGGCTGGGTGGGCTTTGTGTCCTTCGGGGCGCTCTATTGCCTGACGCCCTGGCTGTGGAACCGTCAGCGGCTCTACTCCTACAAGCTGGTGGAGTGGCACTTCTGGGTCGCGACGATCGGAATCCTCTTCTACATTACCGCGATGTGGGTGTCGGGCATCATGCAGGGCCTGATGTGGCGCGCCTACAACGAGTTTGGCTTCCTCGAATACTCGTTCGTCGAGACCGTCGAGGCGATGAAGCCCTACTACATCATCCGGGCTCTTGGCGGGGTGCTCTACCTCTCCGGCGCTCTGATCATGGCCTACAACCTCTGGCGCACCGCGCGCGGCGATGTGGCGAGCTTTGAAGCTCAGCCAGCTGCGCAGGCGCGCCCGATCGCCGCCGAATAAGGGAGGCCGCGACCATGCTTCTGAAGCACCACGGCGTTTTCGAACGCAACACCCTGCCCCTGATCCTGGGAATCCTTGTCATGGTGTCGATTGGCGGGATCATCGAGATCGCGCCGCTGTTCAAGATCGAGAACACGATCGAGAAGGTGAAGGGGGTGCGCCCCTATACCCCGCTCGAGCTCGCAGGCCGGCAGATCTATATCCGCGAGGGCTGCTACGTCTGCCACTCCCAGATGATCCGCCCCCTCCGCGACGAGGTGGAGCGCTATGGCCACTACAGCCTTGCGGCCGAGAGCATGTACGACCACCCCTTCCAGTGGGGATCCAAGCGTTCCGGTCCCGATCTCGCCCGCGTCGGCGGCAAATACTCGGACGCTTGGCATGTGGATCACCTGATCAATCCACGCGCGGTGGTGCCCGAAAGCATTATGCCGCCCTACGCCTTCCTGATGGAAAAAGAGCTCAACCCCGAGCTCATCACCGGCCACATCAAGGCGAACCGGGTGGTCGGCGTGCCCTACTCCGACGAGATGGAGACAAGCGCCCGCGCTGATCTCATCGCCCAGGCCGACCCCAACGCCGACACGGACGGGCTCTCCGAGCGCTACGGCGCCAAGGTCAACGCCCGCGACTTCGACGGCCAACCCGCCAAGGTGACCGAGATGGACGCCCTGATCGCCTATCTCCAGGTGCTCGGCACGATGGTCGATTTCTCGACCTTCCAGGCCGACGATCCAGACAATCTGCGCTGAGGAGACGACGATGACCTACGAGACCTTCTCCTCATTCGCCCAGACCTGGGGGCTTCTCTATTTCGTGGCGATGTTTGCAGCCATCTGCGTCTACGCCTTCTGGCCCAAGAACAAGGCCAAGTTCGATCGCGCCGCGGCCCTGCCGTTGGCGGATCGCAGCATCGATCAGGAGGACTGATCATGGCTTCCCGTGAAAAGGACCCCCTGACCGGGGTCGAGACCACCGGTCACGAATGGGACGGCATCCGCGAACTGGACAATCCCCTGCCCCGCTGGTGGTTGATCCTTTTTTACGCCTCGATCGCCTGGGCGGTGGTCTATTGGGTGCTGATGCCGGCCTGGCCGCTCTGGAACTCCTATACCAAGGGCGTTCGCGGCCATTCCGACCGGGCCGCCGTCGTCGGCGAACTCGCAGACCTGAGAGCGCAGCGCGCGCCGATGTTTGCAAAGCTTGAGCAGGCGGGCCTGGAGGGCGCCTCCTCCGACCCAGCCTTGCTGGAATTCGCGCTCGAAGCGGGCAAAAGCGCCTTTGGCGACAATTGCGCCACCTGCCACGGCGCAGGCGGCCAGGGCGCGAAAGGCTATCCCAACCTCAACGACGACGTCTGGCTCTGGGATGGCACGCTGAGCGGCATCCGCCACACGCTCGATGTCGGGGTGCGTTCCGAACACGCCGACACGCGTTTCAGCATGATGCCGGCCTTTGGCCGCGACAAGCTTTTGCCGGCCGGCGAAATCCGGGACGTGACGCACTATGTCCTGAAAGTCTCCGGCCAGACGGCTGACGCAGCCGCCGCAGGCCGTGGCGCGGTGGTGTTCGCCACCAATTGCGCAAGCTGCCATGGGGTGGACGCCAAAGGCGACCCCGCGCAGGGCGCGCCCAACCTCACCGATAGCGAATGGCTTTTCGGCGGAACACAGGCCGATATCGCAAGCCAGATCCACACTGGCCGCGGCGGCGTCATGCCTACCTGGGCCGAGCGCCTCGACCCCGCCACCCTCGATACGCTGGCGATTTACGTCCATTCCCTCGGCGGCGGCAGATAGGCCGACGTCGAGCCACAGACCTGGGCGCCTGTCTCCAGAAAGGCGGCGCCCAGGCCGCATCGGTTCAGGAAAGGCCGACCGCTCCCCGGCCGGAAAGCGCGATGCAAGCCACGCTGGAAGACAACAAGGCCGCCAGGAAAGCGCCGCTGGCGGGCGAGGCATATGATGGGCTTGCCCAGTCCGATGCACGCGCCGTCAATTCCGCAGAGCATCGCTCGCTCTACCAGAAGCGCGAACAGATCTATCCCAAGGACGTCCAGGGTCTGTTTCGGACGCTCAAATGGGCAGCGCTCGTCGTCCTGCTCGCTTTTTACTACGCCGCGCCGCTTTTGCGCTGGGACAGGCCAGGAGCGGCGCCGGACCAGTTCGTGCTCGTCGATTTTCCGGGCCGGCGCATGTATCTGGGCCCGATCGAGATCTGGCCGCAGGAAGTCTATTACATCACCGGGCTGCTGATCCTTGCAGCCGTCGGGCTTTTTCTCGCCACCGCCCTGTTTGGCCGCATCTGGTGCGGCTATGCCTGCCCGCAGACGGTCTGGACCGATCTCTATCTCGCGGTCGAACGCTTCTTCGAAGGCGACCGCAACGCGCGCATCAAGCGCGACAAGGGCCCGAATACGGCGGACAAGATCTGGCGCAAGAGCGCCAAGCACACGGTCTGGGTTCTGATCGCGCTCGCGACCGGCGGCTGGTTCGTGGCCTATTTCCACGACGCGCCGAGCCTGTTCACCGGATTCCTCACGGGCGCGGCGCCGGGCTCGGCCTACCTGTTTGCAGGCATCCTCACCCTCACGACCTATTCGCTGGCGGGGGTCCTGCGCGAACAGGTCTGCACCTATATGTGCCCATGGCCGCGCATCCAGGCCGCACTGATCGACGATGAGGCGCTGCAGGTCACCTACCGGTTTGACCGGGGTGAGGAGCGCGGACCCCACAAGAAGGGTCAAAGCTGGGAGGGGCGCGGCGATTGCATCGATTGCCGCCAGTGCGTCGCCGCTTGCCCCATGGGGATCGACATCCGCGACGGCGCGCAGCTGGAATGCATCAATTGCGGCCTGTGCATCGATGCCTGCGACAGCATCATGGCCAAGGTGGACCGGCCAAGGCGGCTGATCGCCTATGACACAGACCAGAACATCGCCCGCCGCCAGGCTGGCGGGAAGGCGAGCTTCCGCTTCGTGCGCGCCCGCACCATCGTCTATGCCACGTTGTTGGTCGCCGTCGGCGCAGTGATGCTGGGCGGGCTCCTCACCCGGTCGACCCTCGATCTCAACACGCTGCGCGATCGCAATCCGCTGTTCGTGCGACTTTCTGACGGATCGATCCGCAACGCCTACACGGTCAAGATCCTCAACAAACAGCCGCAAGAGCGCGCATTCGACGTCACGATCGAGGGCGTTGCGGGCGCGAGGCTGGAGGCGGTGGGCGTGCCGGTGGTGAACAATGTCGCGCGGATCCAAGCAGACCCCGACCGGGTGCGCACCACGCGCGTCTTCCTGATCGCGCCAAAGGAAAGCCTGGGCCAGGACGCCTCCATCCCCGTGCGGGTGCGCGTGCGCGCCTCCGACGGCGAAGAAAAGACCGACCGCACCGTCTTCATCACCAGGAATTAGATGCGCTGGGAGCCTGCTGCATGACAATCGCTCAAGAAACGCCGCGCCGCGAGTTTCGCGTCACCGGTCGGCTGGTGCTCATCAGCCTGCTTGTGTTCTTCGGCGTGACGATTGGCGTCAACGTGCTCTTCATCAAGCTCGCGCTGTCGAGCTTTTCCGGCGAAGTCGCGCCCCGCGCCTATGTTCAAGGGCTGAAGTTCAACGATCAGATCAGTGCGCGCGAGATCGAAGCCTCGCTTGGCTGGCGCGCAGGCCTGGCGATCGAGCGCGTGGGCGCGCAGGCGCGCGTTGTCACCCGTCTCGTGGATCGCAATGGCGCAGCAATCAGCGGGGCAAACGTGATCGGCCGGGTGGGCCGGCCGGCGGTCGGCACAAGCGACCAGCGCCTGGTGTTTCGGCCAACCGGCGAGCCCGGCCTCTATGCCGCCCCCGTCGCGGATGTGGCCCCCGGCGCCTGGGACGTTGAGATCACCGCCCATGCCGATCAGGCGACCTTTTCGGCCTCCCGGCGGATCATCGTCCCATGACGGCGCTGGCGCTGGACCTACAGCCTGCCCGAGGTTGTCCCACCACGCAGGAGCCGCCAGCGCTGGACACGACGGCGGCAGATCCCACCGCATTCGTGCGGTCTGTCCCCGGCGGCGGCGGCGCGCTGGAGATCGATCTACTGGTGCGCGGTGCGCGGTGCGCGGGCTGCATGCGCCGGATCGAGGGCGCTGTTGCCGCACTTCCCGGCATGCGGGAGGCCCGGTTGAACCTCTCCACCGGCCGGTTTCATGCAGTTTGGTCCGCTGACGGCCCAAGTCCGCGCAGTATCGTGCAGACGATCACTGATCTGGGCTACACCGCAGCGCCGTTCGATCCCGTCGATGCGCGCGCGGAGGAAGACCGCGAAGGCAAGCGCCTGCTTGCCTGTCTGGTGGTGGCGGCCTTCGCCTCGATGAACGTGATGATGTTCTCGATCCCGCTCTGGGCGGGCGCCGGTCAGGAGCTGGAGCCCGCCACGCGCACCATGTTCCATTGGATCAGCGCGGCGATCGCTTTGCCCGCTGGCGCCTATGCGGGGCGGCCTTTCTTTCTTTCGGCCTGGGCCGCGCTGAGGAAGGGCAAGGCCAATATGGACGTGCCGATCTCGCTTGGCGTGCTTCTGGCGGCTGGCGTGTCGGTTTCGGAAACGCTGCTCGATGGGCCGCATGTCTATTACGAGGCGGTGGTCACGCTGCTGTTCCTGTTGCTGATCGGGCGTTACCTCGATCACCGGCTGCGCCAGAAGGCCCGCGCTGCCGCCCGTGATCTGTTGGCGCTGCAGGCGGTGACGGCGGCCCGGCTGCTGCCCAGCGGCGAGACAGTATCGGTTCCCACCCGCGAGCTGTTGCCCGGCGACCAGATCGTGGTCCTGCCCGGCGACCGCATCCCGGTGGACAGCGTGGTGGAGGAGGGTGCAAGCGAAGCCGACATTTCCCTGCTCACCGGCGAGACGCGGCCCGAGGCCCTGGCGCCTGGCGCGCGCGTGCGCGCCGGGGCGGTGAACCTGTCAGGCCGGATGGTGCTGCGCGCCACCGCGGCAAGCGACGACAGCTTCCTGGCCGAAATCGCGCGGATGGTGGAGGCTGGCGAACAATCCAGGAGCCATTACGTCCGCCTGGCCGACAAGGCCGCCGCCCTCTATGTGCCGATCGTGCACGGGGCGGCGCTGCTGACGCTGATCGGCTGGCTGCTGGCCGGCGCAGACGCCCGCATCGCCATTCTGAACGCCGCCGCCGTGCTGATCATCACCTGCCCCTGCGCGCTGGGGCTCGCGGTGCCGGCCGTGCAGGTGGTGGCGACCGGCCGCCTGTTCCGGCAGGGCGTGCTGGTGAAATCGGGCGATGCGCTGGAGAAGCTCGCCCGCGTCGATCACGTCGCGTTCGACAAGACCGGCGTGCTTACCGAAGGCCGCCCGAAGCTGCGCGATGCAGACACGATCGATCCCGATGCTCTGGCGGCCGCCGCAAGCCTTGCGCGCGCCTCACGCCATCCACTCGCGCGCGTGATCGCTCGGGCGGCAGGCCCTGGCCCTGCTGCGCCCGATGCGCGCGAGACGCCGGGCTTCGGGGTTGAAGCCGCTTTGGGCGGTCGGCGCGCCCGCCTTGGCCGGGCAAGCTGGGTCGGCGTCGGGGATGCGGCATCGGAGGAGACCGAGCTCTGGTTCCGGATCGAGGGGCAAGCGCCGGTGCGGTTTGCATTCACCGATGCGCTGCGGAGCGATGCAGCCCGGACGGTGGCCGCGCTGCGCGATCGCGGCCTGTCCAGCGAGGCGCTTTCCGGCGATCGCGCCGCAGCGGTCCGCACAGCCGCCGCCGCCGCCGGCATCACCGAGGCCAAGGGCGAACTCAGCCCGGCCGACAAGGTCTCGGCTCTGCAGGCGCGCGCCGCCCAGGGCCGCAGCGTGCTGATGATCGGCGATGGCCTGAATGATGCGCCGGCGCTTGCCGCAGCGTCGGTGTCCATGGCGCCTGGCGCCGCCGCAGACGCCAGCCAGTCGGCCGCCGATCTCGTCTTTCAGGGCGAAAAGCTCGCCGTGGTGAGCGAGGCGATCGACGTCGCACGGCTTGCCCGCAAGC
The DNA here is from genome assembly GCA_044340025.1 of Caulobacterales bacterium. Lineage (GTDB taxonomy): Bacteria > Pseudomonadota > Alphaproteobacteria > Caulobacterales > Aquidulcibacteraceae > JBIIUJ01. The sequence continues at coordinate 12,397 of JBIIUJ010000018.1, read as the reverse complement.
GCGTGGAGGAAAACTTCTGGTTTTCCGCCCTCTATAATGTCGTGGCCACGCCCATCGCCATGGCGGGCCTCGTCACGCCGCTGATCGCGGCGGTGGCGATGTCGGCCTCCTCGATCGTGGTGATGCTCAACGCCATGCGTCTGATGAAGAAAGGAGCCGCCTGATGGACGGCATGATCTTCCTGATCCCGATCACGATCGTGATGGGTCTGGCTGGCCTCTGGGCCTTCTTCTGGACGATGAAACATCGCCAGTATGAGGATATGGACGGCGCCGCGCACCGCATCCTGATGGAGACCGAGGACAGGCCGCTCTAGGCGGCGTGATCCAGCCCCGCGCTGGCGAGCGCGCTGGCCTGCCGCGCGGCAAGCCCCTCGCGCGAGAAGCCGTCCAGCGAGGCCTCGAACAGGGCATGAAAGTTCAGCTCCGCGCCCAGATGCAGGAAAGCCGCGCCCAGACCGATGGCGGCGCGGTCCATGAACACGAACTCGCGCGGTACCTTCACAGGGCCTAGCCGATCGAGCTCCTTTTTCACTGCAAACGCTTCGCGCCGGCCGTATTCGCCAGGCTTCACCCCGTCGGCGACCGAGCGCACCCGATCTTCCAGCATCGGGCTATAGATGAAGCGCGCCCAGAGATTGAGAACATCCACCAGCTCGCGCGAGAGATCCCCAAACCCCCAGGCGCGATAGGCTTCCGCGCTGGCTTCGTGATCGTTGGCGCGCAGCGCGCGATAGAGGTTCACAACCCCTTCCACAAAGGCCGGCGGAAAGATGCGCACGCAGCCGAAGTCGAGCAGGTTCAGCGCCGAGGCGCCGTCTGCAAAGCTGTAATTGCCCAGATGCGGATCGCCGTGGATCACGCCCGCCTGGGTCATCGGCGCCCACCAGGCTGCAAACAGCATCTCCGCGATCCGGTTGCGAGCAGCCTGATCGGCGTCGCAGAAGGACAGAAGCGGCGCGCCGTCGAGCCAGGTCATGGTCAGGAGGCGGCGGGTGCACAGCCCCTCCACCGGCTGGGGCAGGCGAATGTCGGAGCGATGAGACAGGATATCCGCATAAAGCCGCATGTGCTTGGCTTCGCGTTCATAATCGAGCTCTTCCCGGAGCCGGTCTGCGATCTCGCCGCCCATTTCAGTGGGATCGACCGCGCGGCCAAAGCTCTTGACCAGGCCGAAAATGGCGTTGAGCTGAGCCACATCGCTTTCCACCGCGCTCGCCATATCGGGATATTGCAGCTTGCAGGCGACACGCCGCCCGTCTGGCAGCTGGGCGGCATGCACCTGGCCAAGCGAGGCCGCTGCGCAGGCTTCGCGTTCGAACCGGGCAAAGCGCGCTTCCCAGCCCTCGCCGAGTTCGGCCCGCATCCGGCGCTTCACGAACGGCCAGCCCATGGCCGGCGCATTCGACTGAAGCGCTGCAAGCTCGGCGGCATATTCCGGGGGCAGAAAGTCCGGAATGGTCGCCATCATCTGCGCAACCTTCATGAGCGGACCTTTGGTGCGCCCGAGCGCGGCTTTGACCGCTGCTGCGATCCGCCGGCCTGCTTCCTCGCCGCCAAACAGCGCCTGCTGGCCGAAGGCGAGCGCAGCCGCCCCCGCATTGGCCCCAACCGTCGCCACGCGCCGCAACCGGCCCGTGAGCCGATCGCGCTCGGGATCATCAGCGTCCGTCATCGCGAAAAGCCCACGGCGGCATCGAAAGCAGCCTCGAACAGGGCTTCGCCACGGGTCAGGTCGAAGGCGGCCAAAAGGTCTTCAAGGGTCTGGGCATGCATCACGGCGTCAAGATAGGTCGCGCGGGCCATACGTCCGCCCCCAAGAACGCGTGGCGCAAGCACGAAGGCGATCGCGGCGGCCAGAGCATAGGCGCGCGCCTCTCCGGGGCGCTGCGCCGGCGGCCGGCACGGGGGCAGATGCGGCGCGGCGCGGGCAAACGCAGCCGGCCAGTCGCGCCCCTCTTCCGCCCAGGCGGCGGCCGTCTGGCGGATCAGGAAGTCGAACGCATGCTGCGCGCGGTGCGCCTGTGCGCCCGCGGCGCCGGCCCGATGGGCGTGGAACGCCATCTCGGTCATCAGGGCGAACACCTCGTCTAGAGCGCGGCACGGCGCCGGGCCGGATCGCTGCGCCTGCGCGCTGGCGTGGCCGAGTTCATGGGCGAGGGTCGCCGCACTTGCGCCATCCCCCGCCCACCACAGGCTCACCACCGGGCCGTCCGGCGTGGGCAGGCTGAAGGGTTGGGCGGGTTTTCCCACGCGTGGCGCGCCATCCACACGGCCGGCCAGAAGCAGAGCCCGCGCGCGATCTTCCAGCTGTGGATGCAGCAGGCCCAGAGCGGCAAGCGCATCGGCCTGAGCTGCGCGCCAGGAGAAATCCGGAACGGCCGGACGCTGCATCCCGGAGCGCACTTGCGCGGAAAGACCGGGCGCGCGGCGCCCCGCCACCGCGCTGAACCCAGCCCACAAGGCGGGCGAAACGCCGGCGCCGGCGCCAGTTACGTCGCCGCCTGCCGCAGCGTTGGGCGCCCTGGCGGCGAATGCCGGGCGCAGAACCGCCGAGGCGCACAGGGGCTGCGAACCCACGGGGCCGGCGTCAAGCCAGCGCAGGGCGGCCCGGCCGGCCGATGGCGCGCGCTGCGGGAGGGGGAGAAGCCGGCGCGCCCAGCGCGAAACTCCCCCCAGAGGCGAAACCTGTCCCATTTTAAACCAGACCTTTACGGCCCTCGTGCATCAGTGCGCCCAACAACGCCAGCCGGAACACCGGCGGCGCGACAACAAGGTGGTGGTGATATGGGCAAGACGGTTCTGATCGTCGATGACGATCCGGCGCAGCGCAGGCTTCTTCAGGCGGCGGTGGAGAAGCAGGGCTTCCTCACCAAGACCGCCGAAGACGGCGCCCAGGCGGTGGATCGTGCGACCGGCGATGTCGATGTCGTGCTGCTGGACCTCGTGATGCCGGGCATGAACGGTCACGACGCCCTGAAGGAAATCCGCCGCACGCGCCCGGACCTGCCAGTCATCGTGCTTACCGCGTCCGGCGGGATCGACACCGTGGTGCAGGCGATGCAGGCCGGCGCCAACGACTTCTTCGTCAAGCCGGCGAGCCCCGAACGCGTGCTCGTCTCCATCCGCAATGCGCTGAAAGTGGGCGATCTTCAGGGCGAGGTGAAGCGGCTCAAGAAAAAGGCCGCCGGCACCCTCACGTTCGCCGACATGGTGGCCGGCGCGCCGGCCATGCGGCAGGTGGTCAGGCTCGGCCAACGGGCGGCCACCTCCACCATCCCGGTGCTGATTCTGGGCGAGAGCGGGGTCGGCAAGGAGCTGATCGCGCGCGCCATCCATGGCGAGAGCGACCGCGCCGGCAAGCCGATCGTGGCGGTCAATTGCGGCGCCATCCCGGAAAATCTGGTCGAGAGCATCCTGTTCGGGCACGAGAAAGGCGCCTTCACCGGCGCCGTCGACAAACATCTCGGCAAGTTCGTGGAGGCCGATCAAGGCACCCTCTTCCTCGACGAGGTCGGCGAACTGCCGCTCGACATCCAGGTCAAGCTGCTGCGCGCGCTCCAGGAAGGCGAAGTCGACGCCGTCGGCTCGCGCCGGCCCACCCGGGTGGACGTGCGCATCATCGCAGCGACCAACAAGGATCTCGCCAAGCTGGTCGCCGAAGGGCGCTTCCGCGAGGACCTCTATTACCGCCTGAACGTCTTTCCCGTCGATGCGCCCCCGCTGCGTGAGCGCACGGAAGATATCCCCGCCCTCGTCGGGCATTTCATCGCCCGCTTCAATGCGGAGGAAAGCAAGGCCGTGTTGGGCGCCGCGCCTGAAACGCTTGGCCTGATCCAGGCCTATGAGTGGCCGGGCAATGTGCGCCAGCTTGAAAACATGGTGTTTCGCGCCGTGGTTCTGGCCGACGGGGAGTTTCTTCAGCCGGAAGACTTCCCGCAGCTTTCCGGCCTGAAGCCGCGCCTTGCCGCACCCGCCCTCACCCCGGAGCCCGCCAACGACCCTGGCGTTCCCCCTGCGCGCGAGCATGCCCCCGCCAACGACGCCTCAGCGCTTGGCGAGGACACCGCGCGCGGCGTGGCGATCCTCGATGGCGCTGGCCACCTCAGAACGCTTGAGCAGATCGAGCGCGATCTCATTGATTTTGCTTTGTCGATCTATCCCGGCCACATGACCGAGGTGGCCCGCCGGCTCGGGATCGGGCGCTCGACACTCTATCGCAAGCTCAAGGAATACGACCTGGAGCATCGCGCGGCGGCGGCGGGGGAATAGAGCCCCGCGCCGCGCGCCAGGCGGCCGCGCGTGCCTGTGCGTCGCGCTCCAGATTGGCCCAGAAGAGATTGTATCGCGGCGTGAGATAGCGCGCGCCAAGGGTGAAGACCGGCCGCATCAGCGGCGCCGGGCGGTTCACCTCCACGATGAGCGCTCCCTCCACGCAGCGCGCGCCGGTGGCGGCGGGCAGAAACGGCGGGCGCATGCCGGGCTCCAGGCCGCTGGCGGCCGCTGCACCGAGATCGGCTCTCGGGTCCGCATCAGGCTCTGTCGAGGCCCCTGTGAGGGGATTGACGCAGACGATCGGGCGGTCGGCGAGGCCCTCCACGCTGCCGCGCGCATTCCAGACAACCGAGCGTTCCCGCAGCAGCCACTGGCCGCGATCATCCCCGGCGTCGACGGTGTTGAAGCTGACAAGGCAGGCGGTGGCGTCCGGCGCGGCGCAAGGCGGCGGGAAAGCGCCCGCTTCGGGCGTGGCCTGCTGCAGCACATAGGCCGCCACCAGCGCCTCGCGGAACGCAGGGTCGGTCTTGCGCGCATGCAGGAGGCGGATGAGATGCAAGCCGCCCTGCCCTTGCCCCGCCAGGATGACGCCACGCCCGGGCGCACGCGCGCGCCAGAACGCTTCAAACGCGCCCTCCGCATCGGCATAGGCGAAGGCAAGCGCGTCGCGCGCATCCTCCCGGTGCGACAGCGAGGCAAACAGGGTCGCCTGCCGGATCAGCGGCAGATGCACCGGGCCGGCGGCCTGGAAGGGTGCTACGTGATTGGGGATCACATCGCGGCGCAGCCGGGCGAGCGCGGCTGGATCGTCAAACGGCGCGTTCCAGGCGCCATTCTCGAAAAACGTGGTGGGGCCTAGGAAGAAGACGTCCACCCCTTCCGGCGCAGCGTCTGGCGCGGGCGGACGCAGCGCCCAGGCCGACGCCGCATCATGATCCGGGGCCGGCGGCGGGCGCGCCACCTGAAATGGATCGGGCGGCTTGGTGATCTCGCGGAACAGATTGTCGCGCATGAGATAGGCGGTCAGGCCGCCCACCCCGGCCAGCCCAGCGAGCGCAAGACTGATCCAGCGTTTGCGCGCCATCAGTCCCCCGCCCTGGCCGCGGCGAGGCCGGAATAGCCGGGCTGGTCCACGCTCACCTGATCAATCAGCGTGGCGCGCAGATGGGCAAGCAGCCCCGGCGTGGCGAGCCCCGCCTCGCCCGAGCGCAGGCGCGCGCACAGCGCCCTGTTCAGCGCATCAAGGTCGCTCTCCTGGCTGGCGAGCAGGGCCTGCAGCCGCGCGCGTTCGCCGGCTTCTGCAGCCCCGCGTGCGGCAAGTTCCCGGCGCACGGTGGCGATGGCGTTGGCTGCGACCTTTGCATGGAACGCCGCCTGACCGCTCAGGCCGGGGGCGGCCACCTCCTGCAGGAAGCGTCCGACGGCTTCGAGAAGCTCATCAGCGCTGGGGGCGTCATGCATGCGCGGCCTCCATGCGCGAAAGCAGCAAGACGAGATCGATCTCGGCCTCGGAGGCCCGCCGGCCGATGGCGGCGCGCTCCACGCTTGGGTCTGCGCCAGTCGCGTAGGCGGCATACATGATCATGCACATCACGGCCCATTTCAGGCTGCCCAGCATCTCCCACCAGGCGATATCGGCCTCGCTCACCGTCGCGCCGCCCGCCTCGCGATAGCCTGCGATCAGTTCTTCCACCGCGCCAAAGCCGCCGACCGGCTTGTCGCGCTCGCCGAACCGCCAGGAATTGACACAGAGCCAGCCCAGATCCTCGCGCGGATCGCCGAGATGGGCGAGTTCCCAGTCCAGAACCGCGCGCACCCCCTCCGGCCCGATCATCAGATTGCCATTGCGGAAGTCGCCATGAACGAAGCAGGCCGGCAGCGGCGCGGGGGCATTGTCGGCCAGCCAGCGGAACGCCAGCTCCAACACCGGCCGCGGGCGATCAAAGCCGCGATAGATGTCTTCATAGCGGCGCAACTGGTCGGGCCCGTCGCTTGTCTCCAAAGGGGGCAGACCCTCTAGCGGGGTTGCGTGGATGCGGGCGAGGATTTGCCCGCACTGACGGGCAAGCCTGGGGCGCGCCTCGGCGAAGGCGGCATCGCGCAGGATCTTGCGCGCGATGGTCTCGCCCTCCACGCGCCCCATCACGAACGCCTCGCCAACCGGGCTGTCTGGCGCAAAAACCGCCTCCACCAGCGCGACCGGCGCACCCTGGCGGCCAGCGGCGGCGATCAGGGCCGCCTCGGTCGCCAGCGGGATCGCCTGACCCGAGCGCGCCGCCCCGCCCCCGCCGGGCGCGCGCCGCAGGATCAATGGCCGGCTGGCGCGCGCAAAGGCCCAGGTCTCCTGGCTCGCCCCGCCCGACAGCCGCGTCAGACCGTCGATGGGATCGGGCGCGGCCCAGGCCGCCAGCGCTTCGGCAAGTGACGTCATGGCCCCAGACTAGGCGCCGGCGGCGCGCCGGGCAACGCAGCGCCGGACGCCGGCGCGCTAGCGCGGCTGGGGCGTGCTGGTCATCCTGGCGCGCACCATGCCGTTCATGATCGTGTTGGGCAGGAAGGCGTTATCCCATTCCGCCCCCCCGCGCCGGGGCGGATCGCCGGTGCGCAGGATCACCAGCCGCTGCGACGGGATGACATAAACCACCTGGTTCCCATTGCCGTCGAACAGGAAAAGGTCGCTGGCGAGATAGGGCTCGGAGTGCAGCACCTTGGGCGCCGGGCGCTCCGGGTTGGCGAAGCCGCGCCGCTCGATATAGCGGCCGGCGACATATACGCCGAGGCCGTAATAGGGGTATTGCAGCGAGCCGGTGCGCACGTGGGCCATATAGCCCTCGGGCAGAAGCCGGCGCCCGGCCCAGACCCCGTCCTGGCTGAACAGGATCGCCAGCCGCAGCCAGCTTTCCGGCGGGATGAGCAGGCAGCAGCCCGAATGCGCCATGCCGCCCGGCCGGTTGACCCAGACTTCGCCGCCCTGCGCGCCAAGCGGCTTCAGCACCTCCCTGGAGAGGAAGTCCGAGTAGCGCATGCCGGTCGCGCGCTCGATCAGGGGCGCGATCATCTCCGAGGTGGCGTTGTTGTATTCATAGCGCGTGCCCGGCTCATGCTTGATCGGGTATTCGTGCAGGATCACCTCGTCGTGGCGGGGATGCACATAGGCGCGGTTGAGGATGTGAGCGGGATCGGGCGAGAAATCCTGCGGCAGGAAGCCCGAGGTCATGTTCAGCATCATCCGCACGCTGATCTTCGCCCGGATGTCGTTGCGCCATTCGGGGAAGAAATCCGCCATCGGTTGATCCAGCGACTTGATCTTGCCAAGCGCGATGGCGCGGCCCACGGCCGCCGTCGTCATCGGCTTGGCGAGCGAGCGCGACACGATCGTATCGGTCGCGTCGCGGCCCTCGCCGAAATAGGTCTCTTCCTCGATGCGCCCGTCGCGCCAGATGATGAGCGCATTGGAGTTCATCGCGCGCGCATAGTCCCGCGCGGCGGTCAGCGCTTGGTCGGAGATCGTGCGCTGGCCGGCGCTGGCCTTGGGCAGAGGCCGCCAGCGCTGCGCGCCCGCCACGGCCTCCATCGGATCATAGCTCTCCAGCCCGCGCCCAGAGCGGCCGGCGTCCATCAGCGCTGCGAACCGTTGCCGGGCGATCGCGTCTTCTTCCGGCGTTGCGGCGATGGGCCGGACAGGCGCGAGATTCGGCAGACCCGAAGCCAGCGCGCCGGTTCCGCCAGCGCCCGCCGGGGCCTGGGACGGCGCCACAGGCGCGGGCGGCGTCTGGGCGTCCGCAGCGAAGGGCAGAAGAGCAAGGCTCGCAGCAATCAGACTCAAGCGCATCAAGGAAAGCTCCGTGGAAGGTGCGCAGTCTTCACCGCATGGCGGGCGTTCGGCGAGGCCGCTGGCGATCACATCGCCGCCAGCCGGTCAGATTCTTGTCATGATGCGCGACTTTCCGTCCCACAGCGCTAGGGTCGCCGCTTGGACCCTCACTTGCGAGCCCGCCGATGACCGCTTCTTCCGCGCAGCCCCTCATCGACAAGCTCCCGTTGAGCCTGAAGCTCTCCTGGGCGACAGGCGCGCTGGGGGTCGCCATCCTGATGAACGGCATCACCGCTCTGATGTTCGTCTATATGATCTCGGTCCTGAGGATCGAGCCGTGGCTGGCGGGAACGCTGCTCGCCGTCTCGCGGATTTACGACGCCTTCTCCGACCCGATTGCGGGCGTGATGAGCGACGGGACCGAAAGCAAGATGGGCCGGCGGCGGCCCTATCTGCTCTGGGGCGCCCATGTCTCGGCGGTGAGCTTTCTCATGTGCCTCGCCGTGCCGTTCCTCGGTCCGTTCGAGCATGCGCTGCAGGGGCCCGGGCTGCTGGCGGCCGGCTATCTGCTGTTTGCGCTTCTGGTCTATACGACCGGCTATTCGCTCTACAACGTCCCCTACATGGCCATGCCCGGTGAGATGACTGACGGGTATCAGGAGCGCTCCTCCATCCATGGCTATCGCGTGATGTTTGCAAGCGTCGGCGGCATGCTGGCGCAATCGGGCTCGTTCGTCGCGATCGGCATGGCGGGCGGGCGATCCTCGATCGGGCCGGAAGACTGGAACACCTTCGCCATGATCGGGGGGGTGGGCGCAGCCCTCATCTACATCACCATGATGGTGACCTTTTTCGGCACCAAAAGCGCGCGTCAGGTCGCCCAGACCAAAACGCCTTTGCCCTGGAAGCAGCAGGTGAGCGCCTTCCTCCAGAATGGGCCGTTCATCCAGATCCTGTCGGTGAAGCTGCTGCAGCTGATCGGGCTGTCGTTTTCCACCGCCGCGCTGATCTTCATGGCGGTGAACATCGTCGGGCTGAACCCGGCCAAGCTCGCGCTCGTGGGCGTGACGATGGTGGTGACGGTGTTGCTCCTGACCCAGCCGCTGATGAAGCTTGGCACGGTGATCGGCAAACGCGGCGGCTACATCCTTTCCAGTTTCGCCACGATCCTGGTGGCGGCAAGCTGGTGGTTTGAAGGCCCCGGCACGGTGCCGGACTGGGAGCTGGTCGCGCGCGGCTTTTTCAACGGCATTGCGTTTGCCGGCAATGTCGCCTTCGCCATGAGCATGCTGACCGATGCGATGGAGCTCGACAGCCACCGCACCGGCATGCGCCGGGAGGGCATGTTCGCCGCGCTCTACAGCTTCATCGAGAAGTTCGCCGCCGCCTTCGGGCCGGCCATTGTGGGGATCGTGTTCTCGCTGGTCGCGTTCGATCCGCAAAAGCCGCCCGAGGAGATCACGCCCGAGGTGCGCCAGGCCGTGCTGCTGGGCGTCACCTACATGCCGATCATCTGCATGCTCGCCTCGATCGTGGTTCTGGCCTTCTACAAGCTCGACGAGAAGGCGCTGGCCGAGGCCCGCGCCAGCGGCAAGCGCGCCGATGGCGGGCCTGCCCCCGCCCCTGCCCTGCACCCTGCCGAATAGGAGCCCTGCCTGATGGACCGCGCCGCCCTGAAAGCCGAACTGATTGCAGAAGCCACCCGCTCGGGCGTGCTGCGCAAGGCGACCGATGAGGAATTGGGCGCGCGCATCGCCGAACTCGCCCTCGCGCTCGAAACGCTCAACCCGACGCCCGACCCGACCGGCCGGCCCGATCTCTATGTGGGGCGGTGGAAGACGCTGTATTCCACCTTCAACCTGGAGAAGGAAACCACCCTCGCCCGGCTCTCCTTCGGCAAGCTCGCTTCCGGCCCCATCACGGTCGGCGAGCTTTATCAGGAAGTCGGGCCGGAAGCCGAAGGCGCCATATACGACAATGTCGTCACCTTCACAGACGCCGCCGGCAAGCCGGGCGCGAAGGTGATGAAGGGCCGGTTCACGATCGAGGACGGCCACAAGCTTGGCGTTGTGTTCTACGACGTGTTCGCCATCCCCACAGACGACCGCGCGATGGACAGTTTCCGCGCCGATTGCGGGATCGAGGGCGTGGTGCGCCGCGAGATCGAAAAGACCCCGCCGCTGCATTCCTCCATCATCTATCTCGACGAGGATCTGCGGCTGAACCGCGGCGTCTATGGCGGTGTTTATGTTCTGCGCAAGGAGCCCGGCGCCTTCAGCTACACCCGGCTGAAAGCCCCCGAAGCAGCGCAGGCCTAAGCGGCCTCAGCCTTCAGCGAGCGCGCGCCGGGCGCTTGCGCGCACTTTCTCGCTCTCGGAGCGGAGCTGGCCGCAGGCGGCGAGGATATCCCGGCCGCGCGGGGTGCGGATCGGCGAGGCATAGCCTGCCCGGTTCACCACGTCGGCGAAGCGCTCGATCGTGTCCCAGTCGGAGCATTCATAGGCCGTGCCGGGCCATGGATTGAACGGGATCAGGTTGATCTTGGCCGGCACGCTGCGGATCAGCCGGACCAGCTCGCGCGCTTCGGCCAGGCTGTCGTTCACGCCCTTCAGCATCACATATTCGAAGGTCACCCGCTTGGAATTGCCAAGGCCGGGATAGGCGCGGATCGCCTCCATCAGCTCTGCGAGCGGATACTTCCTGTTGAGCGGCACCAGCACGTCGCGCAGATCGTCGCGCACGGCATGCAGGCTGATGGCCAGCATCGTGCCGCAGCGTTCGCCCAGCGCCGGGATCTGCGGCACGACGCCCGAGGTCGAGACCGTGATGCGCCGCCGGCCGATGGCGATGCCATCTCCATCGGAAATGATGTCGATGGCCTTGGCGACTTCATCGAGATTGAAGAGGGGTTCGCCCATGCCCATGAAGACGATGTTGGTGAGATCGCGGCCTTCGGTGGTGGAAGGCCATTCGTCCAGATCGTCGCGCGCGATCATCACCTGGGCGACGATCTCGGCGGCGGTGAGATTGCGCACCAGCTTCTGTGTCCCGGTGTGGCAGAAGGTGCAGGTGAGCGTGCAGCCGACCTGGCTGGACACGCACAGCGCGCCCGAGCGGCCCACATCCGGGATGAAGACCGTCTCGATCTCGATGCCGGGTGCGGTGCGGATCAGCCATTTGCGCGTGCCGTCCACCGAGACCTGACGCTCGACGACTTCCGGCCGGTCGAGCGTATAGCGCTCGGCGAAGGCAGCGCGCATCTCCTTGGCGACATTGGTCATGGCGTCGAACGAGGTGGCGCCGGCGTGATAGATCCAGTGCCAGAGCTGTTCGGCGCGCATGCGCGCCTTTCTGGGCTCCACGCCCGCCGCGATGGCGGCCTCGCGCAGCTCGTCGCGGCTGAGGCCCGCAAGCGAGGGCTTCATCGCCTTCGGCAGCGCCAGCGCGGCCGGGGCGCCCGGCGCCAGCATCGGTGCGTTCGGGTTGCGGACAGAAAGATCAAGCGCTGTGGCCATGGGCGGCGGCGCATAGCATCTTTCAGGCGCGCAGATAAGGGTGTGGACACGCAAGGCGCAGAATGCGCCACAGCTTGAACGTGTGCGGCCTGCGACACAATCATCCTGCGATTGCGCCAGGGGACGCAACCTCTTTACTTGAACGGAATGCGCCGCCGCATGTTGTGGCGGGCCAAGGCTGAAAGGCGGAAAAGCTCCCGTGTCGCCCCCCTGGGAATCCGATAGCGCGCCGTATGCCGAGCGGGATCGCCATGCCGATCTCGTGGAGGCGATTGCGCGTCATCGCGATCGGCAGGCGTTTTCGGAGCTGTTCCAGCACTTCGCGCCCCGCGTGAAGGGCTATCTGCTGCGTCTGCGCGCCGACGAGGGGCTGGCCGAAGAGCTCGCGCAGGAAGTGATGGTCACGGTCTGGCGCAAGGCCGAGCAGTTCGACCGGCGCCAGGCTTCAGTCGCGACCTGGGTGTTCCGGATCGCGCGCAACCGGCGGATCGATGCGATTCGCCGCGCGAAAAAGCCCGACCTCGACCCCAACGACCCCCTGCTGCTGCCGCCGCCGAACGAGGCCGCCGACGTCGCCATGACCACAGCCGAGCGCGAGCGCGAAGTGCGCACCGCTTTGCTCACCCTGCCGCCGGAGCAGAAGGATCTCCTGCGCGCGGCCTTCTACGACGGCCTCACCCAGCGCGAGATCTCCGACCAGACGGGCGTGCCGCTTGGCACGGTCAAGTCCCGGATGCGGCTGGCGTTCCAGAAACTGAAGGCCCGCCTTGAGGGCGAACCGTAAGGCTGGCTTC
>JBIIUJ010000140.1:0-6253 GCA_044340025.1 Caulobacterales bacterium | reverse complement strand
ATGGCGTGTTTGGCCGCGCGGCCGGCACGCATGCGGGCTTCACCTATACCGACGCCATGACCGGCTACGCCAAGCCCTGGAGCTACGACAACCTGTACGACTATCTGGAGAACCCGAAGGCCTATGTGCCGGGCACCAGCATGTCGTTTGCGGGCATTCGCAAGCAGGAAGACCGCGTGGCGCTTGTGGCGTATCTGCGCTCGCTTGCCCCGGCGCCGGCGGCCCTTCCCGCCCCGGACCCGACGCGCGATCCCGCCCAGGCGGCCGCTGCGGCTGCGGCCGCGCCCGCCGAAGGGGCGGCCCCGGCCGAGGGCGCCGCAGCGCCCGCCGAAGCTGCGCCAGCGCCTGCCGCGGGCTAAGCCCGACTGAAAGGCGCAATCGCCGCCGGGCATGACCTTGCGGCGATCAAAGCGCGAGTGATCGATTGCCTCCCCGCGCCAGTCGTTCCATCTTGCGATGCAACGACGCTGCGCGGGAGCGAGGGCATGATTGAATTCACTCTGAACGGAACCGCCGTGCGCTATGCCGGCGACGCCGAAATGCCGCTCCTGTGGTGGCTGCGCGATATCCAGAAGGCGACCGGCACGAAGTATGGCTGCGGGATTGCGGCGTGCGGCGCCTGCACGGTTCATCTGAACGGGGCGCCGGTGCGTTCCTGCTCCATGCCGATGTCGGCGGTGGCGGGCGCCTCTGTCGTCACGATCGAGGGCGCGGCCACTCCGGCGGCCAAGGCCGTTCAGGCCGCCTGGCAGGAGCTGGACGTCGTCCAGTGCGGCTACTGCCAGTCGGGCCAGGTCATGAGCGCGGCGGCGCTGCTCGCCTCCAATCCGGAGCCGACCGACGACGATATCGATGCGGCGATGAGCGGCCATATCTGCCGCTGCGCCACTTATGTGCGCATCCGCGCCGGCGTGAAGCGCGCCGGCGAGATCCTGAGGGGCTGAGGCGATGTTTGGACCGATCGATCGCATCTCCGCGCTCCCCGGCTTCTCGGCCGAGGCGCTTTCCCAGGCGACCGCGACCTCGCGGCGCGGCTTTCTGGCGGTGTTCGGGCTGGGCGCGGCGGGCTTTGCCGTCGGCTGCACGGCCGCCGGGCCGGGTGGCGCAGCCTCAGAGGCCGCCGGCATGCTCAACGCCTTCGTGCGGGTGGGGGCCGACAATGTCGTGACGGTCCTGATCAAGCACCAGGACAAGGGCCAGGGCATTTCCACCGGCCTGTCCAAGCTGGTCGCGGAGGAGATGGACGCCGACTGGGGCCAGATGGCCTATGACTTCGCGCCCGCCGACGTGAAGAAATACGCCAACACCTTCTTCGGCATCATGCAGGCGACCGGCGGGTCGACCGGCATGGCCAACAGCTACATGCAGATGCGCCAGGCGGGGGCGGCGGCGCGCGCCATGCTGGTGGCTGCCGCGACGAAAGCTTGGGGCGTGCCGGCCGGCGAGATCACGGTGGCCAAGGGCGTGCTTGGCCATGCCTCCGGCAAGTCGGCGACCTTCGGCGAGATGGCCGAGGCCGCCGGCGCAGAGACAGCGCCCGATCCCGCCACCCTTCCGCTGAAGGACCCCAAGGACTTCAAGATCATCGGCCAGCGCACCCATCGGCTGGACAGCAAGCCCAAGAGCACGGGCGCGCAGGTCTATACCCAGGACATCCATCAGGAGGGGATGCTCACCGCAGTGGTGGCTCATCCGCCGAAGTTCGGCGCCACGGTGAAGGGCTTCGACCCGAGCGCGGCCAAGGCCGTGCCCGGCGTGACCGATGTGGTGGAGACCCCGCGCGGGGTGGCGGTGCTCGCCACCAACACGTGGGCTGCGATGAGGGGCCGCGAGGCGCTGAAAGTCGACTGGGACGAGACCCGCGCCGAAAAGCGCGGCACGCCGGAGCTGATCGAGGAATACAAAGCCATCGCCAAGACGCCCGGCATCGTGGTGCTGAACGAGGGCGACGTGAAAGCGGGCCTCGCCTGCGCCTCCTGCTCGATCGACGCCACCTATGTGTTCCCGTTCCTGGCCCACGCCACGATGGAGCCGATGAATGCGGTGGTGTCCTATCAGCGCGGCCGGGGCGCGGAGATCTGGTCCGGGCACCAGATCCAGACCCTGGATCAGGGCAACGCGGCCGCCGTTCTGGGCCTCAAGCCGGAGCAGGTGAAGCTGCATACGCTGGCGGCGGGCGGCTCCTTCGGGCGGCGCGCCGTGCCCGACAGCGATTATGTCGCCGAAGCCTGCATGATCGCGCGCGCCATCGACGGGCGGGCGCCGGTGAAGCTCGTCTGGACGCGTGAAGACGATCTGCGCGGCGGCCGCTACCGGCCGATGGCGGTGCATGACGTGCGCGTCGGCGTGACCGCGGAAGGCAACATCTCGGCCTGGAAGCATACAGTCGTCTGCCAGAGCTTCATGAAGGGCAGCCCCTTCGAGATGATGATGAAGGACGGGGTGGACCCCAGCGCCGTCGAGGGCCTGCACGATATGGCCTATGAGATCCCCTCGATCGACCTTCAGCTGCATCAGCCCGAGATCGGCGTCACCGCGCTGTGGTGGCGCTCGGTGGGCCACACCCACACCGCCTATGTGCTGGAGACGATGCTGGATCGGGTGGCCGCCCACACCAACCGCGACCCGATCGAGCTGCGCCGCTCGCTGATCCCGCCGGAAGACAAGCGCCGGCTGGGCGTGCTGAACCTGGCGGCGGAAAAGGCCGGCTGGGCCGGCCGCGGCACGTCGCGCGGTGTGTCGCTGCACAAGAGCTTTGGCACCTATGTGGCCCAGATCGCCGACGTCTCGATCCGCGACGGCGCCATCATGGTCGACCGGATCGTGTGCGCGGTCGATTGCGGCGTGGCGGTGGATCCCGATGCGATCGTCGCCCAGATGGAAGGCGGGATCGGCTATGGCCTGTCGGCCATCCTGCACGAGGGCGTGACGCTCACCGGCGGCGTGGTCGATCAGTCGAACTTCGCAGATTATCGCGTGCTGCGGATCGATGAGATGCCGAAGATCGAGGTGTATATCGTGCCCTCCACCGAGCCGCCCACCGGGGTGGGCGAGCCCGGCACCCCGCCGATCGGCCCCGCAATCGCCAATGCGATCTTCTCGGCCACCGCCAAACACATCACCGTGCTCCCGATGGGCGATCAGCTGAGAACAGCGTGACGCAGCTTGCGCCGTTCCCGCTGACCGGCGCGCGCCCGGCGCTGATCGACCCGTTCGGGCGGGCGATCACCTATTTGCGCGTCTCCGTAACGGACCGGTGCGATCTGCGCTGCACCTATTGCATGGCCGAGATCATGGATTTCCTGCCCAAACGGGATCTCCTGTCTCTGGAGGAGCTGGATCGGCTCTGTTCGGCCTTCATCGCCCAGGGCGTTCGCAAGCTGCGCCTCACCGGCGGGGAGCCGCTGGTGCGCAAGGGCTTTCTCTCGCTGGTGGAAGGCCTGTCGCGGCATCTGCGCTCGGGCGCGCTGGAAGAGCTGACGCTGACCACCAACGCCACCCAGCTCGCCGGCGCAGCCGACGCCCTGGCAAGGGCTGGCGTGCGCCGCATCAATGTCTCGCTCGACACGCTGGACCGGGCGACCTTCGCGCGCATCACAAGGCGCGATCAGCTTCCCGCCGTTCTGGAGGGGCTGTCGGCGGCGAAGGCCGCAGGGCTGCAGGTGAAGATCAACACCGTGGCGCTGAAGCACGACAACGCCGCCGAAATCCCTGATCTGATCGGCTGGGCGCACGCGCAGGGCTTCGACCTCTGCCTGATCGAGACCATGCCGATGGGCGAGATCGACGAGGACAGGACCGATCAGTATCTGCCGCTCTCCACCGTGCGGCGGGAGCTTTCGAGCTTCTGGACGCTGGAAGAGCTGGATTTCCGCACCGGCGGCCCGGCCCGCTATGTGCGCGTGGCGGAGACGGGCGGGCGGCTGGGCTTCATCACGCCGCTGACGCACAATTTCTGCGAGAGCTGCAACCGGGTGCGGGTCACCTGCACCGGGCGGCTCTATCTCTGCCTCGGCCAGGATGATCACGCCGATCTGCGCGCGCCCCTGCGCGAGAGCCCGCACGATGATGCGCCCCTGCATGCCGCCATCGCAGAAGCGATCACGCGCAAGCCGAAGGGCCATGATTTCGTGATAGAGCGGCGCGGCGCGGCCCCGGCGGTGGCGCGCACCATGAGCCACACCGGCGGCTAGAGCGTGGCGCGGCTTTTGTTTCTCGGCCGGCTGCGCGATGCGGCAGGCGGGCGCGAGCGGGTCTATCCGCTGCCGGCGGCGGGCATGGCGCTGTCTGCGCTGATCGATGCGCTGGATGCGGCAGACCCCGGCCTTGGCGCCATCCTGCGTGCGCCCTCGGTGCGGGTGGCGATCAACCAGTCCCTCGCCCCGGCGGATGAAGGCACTGTCCTGCGCGAGGGCGACGAGATCGCGTTCCTGCCGCCCATGACCGGCGGCTAGAACCCGCCCACCCGGCGAACCGCCCCCACCACCACGCCGGCATGCCGCGGCCCAAGGATTGAGGTGTGGGTTGCGTCCTCCACCACCAGGCTCTCGCCGGCCGAAGACAGGGTGGCCGCCCGCTTCTGCGCTGCGCTCCAGCGGCCGCGATCGGGGCCGGCGCTGATCGTGGTGACGGGGATGCGGGCGAGGAAGGGATCGGCGTCGAGCGCGCGGGCGCCGCCATTGATCGTCTGGGTGATCTCGGCGGCGGCCGCCTTCATGTGCCGCGGCGCGCCAAACATGCGGCGCTTTTCCGCCAGCGCCACGCTGCCGGCCGGCAGGCCGATGCGGTTGGCGAAAAACGGCGTCAGCGGCTTCATCAGCCCCAGACGGGACAGGCACGCGCCCAGACGGGCCGCCTGCTGGAAGCGCTGGATCCAGACGCGCGCTTCGGGGATCTCGATGGCGCTTGGATCGGCGGCGTCCACCAGAACCAGGCCCGCCACCTCGTCGGGATAGGCGGCGATGAAGGCGCGCGTCATCAGGCCTGCCATGGAATGGCCCACCAGAACGAACGGCCCCTCCTCGCCGGCCGCGCGCAGCAGGGTGCGCAGATCGTCGGCAAGCGCGCCGGGGTCGCGCGGGCCATTGGTGGGGTCCGACCAGCCGATGCCCGCCCGGTCATAGGCGCAGGCGCGCGCAAACTGCGCTGTCTGCGGCTGGATCACGCCCCAGTCGGCCGCGCCGGAATAGGCGCCCGCCTCGAACACCACGGTCGGCTGGCCGGGCTGGCGCACGCCTTCGCAGACCAGGCGCAGGCTGCGCCCGCCCACATCCACCATCTCGCCTCGCAGCGGCTTGCTCCAGCCGCCCGCCGCCATCGCCATGCCGGTGATCCCCCATGCCGCCAACACAACGCCAAGGCCCGCCAGTCCGCGCCCGAGCCAACGCCACACGCTCCTGCGCTTCATGCGCCCTCCGCCCTGAACGGCCGCGCGAGCAGGCCCGCGATCAGCTGATCCACATCCATAGCGCCCGACAGCAGCCCAGCCACCCCCTGACAGATTGGCATGTCCACGCCCTCGCGCGCGGCAAGCGCCGCCACCGCCGGCGCGCTCGCCGCCCCTTCGGCGACCGAGCGTTTGCCCGAAAGCGCCTCCGCCGGCGAGAGCCCTTCGCCCAGCGCGGCGCCAAGCGCGAAATTGCGCGAGGTGAGGCTGGAGCAGGTGAGGATCAGGTCGCCAAGCCCGCACAGGCCGGCCAGCGTCTCGGCCCGCGCGCCCATCGCCACGCCAAGCCGCGTCATCTCCGCAAAGCCCCGGGTGATCAGCGCCGCACGCGCGCTTTCGCCGAGCTTTCGCCCCTGCGCCACGCCGCAGGCGATCGCGAGCACGTTCTTCACCGCGCCGCCCACTTCCGCCCCGATCAGGTCTGCGGCGAGATAGGGCCTAAACGTCGGCGCGCCGAGCGTCTGGGCCAGCCGCGCGCCCAGCGCCGCGTCTGCGCACGCCAGCGTCACCGCCGTCGGCAGGCCGATCGCCACGTCGCGCGCAAAGGACGGACCAGACAGCACCGCCGCCGGCGCCGCCGGCAGGGTCTCGGCCAACACATCGGTCATGAGCGCCAGCGTGCCCTGCTCGACGCCCTTGGAGCACAAGACCACCGGAACGCCGGGCCGCGCAAACGGCGCGAAGCGCGCAAGCGTGGCGCGCATGTGCTGGGCCGGCGCCACCGCAAGCACGAGATCGGCGGCCCCTGCCTCCGCCAGCGCACCGGTGGCGTGAATGGCCGAATGCAGCCGCACGCCCGGCAGATAC
>JBIIUJ010000139.1:0-6288 GCA_044340025.1 Caulobacterales bacterium | reverse complement strand
AATTTGCCGACCCCGTCGGTCCCTGTCGCCATTGGCGCGCCTTCTCTGTGATCTGCGTTTCCGGAAAAGCCCGTAGAATGCATCCTGCGTGCGAACAAGCCGGTGTGGGCGCCGCCGTCTGCCTTCGCGACCAAGGCCCCACACGCGCAGGCGGTCTTATGGCGCCTGCAGTGCTCCACGCCCCTCCTTACCAAGGTTTCATGCACTCTGCTTCAGGATATGCGACGGTTTTGTCAGCCGCTCGCGTGTGACCCTTCGAGCCACCAAGATCAGGAGGGCGCCATGCACAGACATTTGCTTCTTTCCGCCAGTTTAGCGCTGGTCGGCGCGGGACTTCTCGCCAGCCCCGCCCAAGCCCAGCCGCGCCATGAGGGCGGGTTCCAGCGCGCCGACGCCAACGCCGACGGCGTGGTCACGCGTGAGGAGTTCCGCAGCCAGCGGCTCGCGCAATTCGAGTTCATCGACACCAACAAGGATGCCGCGCTCTCCCAGGCGGAGCTGGACGTCGCCCGTCAGCATCCGATGGGCGCGCGTCGTCCGCCGCAGCAGCGCGAGCGCGAGCCCCGCGGCGACATTCGCCGCGACCAGTTCGTCAAGGCGCCGCAGCCGATGATCGAGCGCTATGATCGCAACCGCGACGGCCAGGTCAGCGCCGCCGAGATCGAGGCCGATCGCGCCGCCCGGTTCGATCGCGCCGACGCCAACAAGGATGGCGTTTTGAACCTCCAGGAACGGCGCGCGCTGGGCGAGGAGATGCGGGCCGCAGCCCGCGCCCGGGCCTTCGCCGCCCTCGACGCCGACCGTAATGGCCGCGTCTCGCGCGAGGAATTCGCCGCCGCCGCCCAGCCGGGCTTTGACCGGATGGACCGCAACCGCGACGGCCGGATCAGCCGCGACGAGATCGGCGCTGGCCGGCGTGTTCAGGAGCGCCGGCCCTGAGACTGGTCCACGCCCGGCTTGAAGACCCGCTCGCCCAGACACTGGCGCGGGCGGGTCGCGGAGACGCTGCAGCGGCGCGCGCGCTTGTCGCCGCGCTGGGCCCGCGCACCCTCAATCTCGCCCGGCGCATGCTGGGCGATGCGACAGAGGCCGAAGACGTCACGCAGGAGACCTTTCTCCGGCTCTGGCGGGCTGCGCCAGACTGGGTCGAGGGCGCCGCCCAGGTGGCTACCTACGCGCACCGGATCACGGTGAACCTCTGCCTTGACCGGTTGCGCCGGTCCGGCCGGATGGTGGCGGGCGCGGATATGCCCGAGCCTCCAGATCCTGCCCCCCTCGCGCCGGCGCTGCTGGAGGCGGAGGACCGCGCCGTCGCCGTTCGCGCCGCGCTTGCCCGCTTGCCGGAACGCCAGCGCGCCGCCATCGCGCTGACCGTCTATGACGGCCTTTCCCACGCGGAGGCTGGCCTCGTTCTTGATGTGAGCGCCGACGCGCTCGAAAGCCTTGTGGCGCGGGCCCGCAGGGCCTTGCGCATTCTGCTCGCCGATCTCAGAGAGGACGCCGCATGAACGCCAACAGCAATCTCGACACGGTGCTGCGCGCTGATGCGGACGTGCCGCTGCGTGCGCCTCTGGCCGAAGCGATCCTCGCCGCGCGTCCCCAGCCCAGGCGCAGACCTCGCCCTGCGGCTTGGGTGGCGATGCTGGCGGCCGCAGCGGTCGCCGCGGTGGCGGGCGTGGTCGCGCTGAACGCCAACCGCGCCTCCTCCGTGGAGGAAGAGCTCTGGATCTCGATCGACGGCGGGCTTGAAGCCGCCCCAGCCACCCCGCAGAGCTGACGCCGGTTCCGGAGTGCCGAAACGCAAAGAGAGCGCGGGCGTCGCCGCCCGCGCTCCCTGTAGGCAACCAGGAGGACCCAGCCTCACGGGTGGTAGGCGCGCTCGCCGTGCTCCACCGTGTCGAGGCCTTCTTCCTGGGTTTCCACCGAGGCCTTCAGCCCGATCGTGTATTTGATCAGCAGGAAGACGATGGCGCTGGCGATGCCTGACCACAGAACCGTCACGAGAACGCCCTTGATCTGCGCCATGAGCTGCGTGCCCATGTTGTATTCCGCAGTCGGGCAGGCGGCCTGAATGACGCCGGCTGCATCAAAGCAGGTGGTGTAGTCCACCACGCCGGCGCCGCCGAGCGCGGGGTTGACCACAATGCCCGTGCCGATCGCGCCGACAATGCCGCCCACCGCATGGATGCCGAACGCATCGAGGCTGTCGTCATACTTCAGCGCGTTCTTCACCGCCGAGCAGAAGAGGATGCAGATCGGGCTGACGATGAGGCCGAGCACCAGCGCGCCCATCGGCCCGGCGAACCCTGCCGCCGGCGTGACAGCCACCAGGCCCGCCACGATCCCGGAGGCAAGCCCCAGCATGGAGGGCCGCTTGCGCGTCACCCACTCCGTCACCACCCACGACAGCCCCGCCGCAGCCGTGGCGATGAAGGTGTTGGCCATGGCGAGCACGGCGTAGAAGTTCGATTCCAGGTTGGAGCCGGCGTTGAAGCCGAACCAGCCCACCCACAGCAGCGCTGCGCCGACATAGGTCAGCGTGAGGGAGTGCGGTGGCATCGGCTCGTTGCGATAACCCGCCCGAGGCCCGAGGATGAGGCAGCCGACCAGCGCCGCCACGCCCGCGTTGATGTGCACCACCGTGCCGCCGGCGAAGTCGAGCGCGCCGAAGCTCCAGATCAGGCCCGTGGTGTATTCGGTTCCTTCAAACGAGGCCTGCGCCAGAGAGTCCGGCCCGGGCCACCACCAGACCATGTGGGCGATCGGGTAGTAGGAGAGCAGCGGCCAGATCACCGCAAACGCCACAACGGCGGCGAACTTCATCCGCTCCGCCACGCCGCCAATCACCAGCGCCGCCGTGATGGCCGCAAACGTCATCTGGAAGACCACGAACACAAGCTCGGGCAGGTAAACGCCGGTGGAGAAAGTCGCCACGAGCGAATCGTAGGCCACCCCGTTGAGGAAGAGCCGGTCGAAACCGCCCAGGAAGGAGTCGCTCGCCCCCGTGGTAAAGGCCAGGCTGTAGCCCCAGAGGAACCAGCAGATCATGCCGATCACGGCCACGGTCGAGACCTGCATCAGCATGGACAGCATGTTCTTCGACCGCACCAGGCCGCCATAGAACAACGCCAGACCGGGTATGATCATCAGCAGCACGAGCAGCGTGGAGACCATCATCCAGGTGACGTCGCCCTTGTCGACCACCTTTTCCGGCAGCGTCGCCTTCTTTTCGCCAGCTGGCGCGGCCTCGGCCGCAACGGCTTCGACAGGCGCTGCCGCGTCCGCAGGAGCCGCCTCGGCCGGCATGGCCTCGGCCGCGGGCGGCGTGGCGGCCGCATCCTGGGCCATCAGCGGCCCTGCGAGCAGGAACAGGGCGGCGAACGCAAGCCCGGCCCCCTTCAAGACGGACCCAAGCCCGCCGGTTGATCGTTGTCGTGTCACGGTCGCCCTCTATCCCCTCAACGCGCCCCGCAGGAGGCTGTGTGTCGCCGCGCCGACCCCGGCCGCAGCGAACCGAGACCGTGGTCAGACGGGGCCGGCGCCTCAAGGCGCGGCGCCGGCCGCGGCGGGCGCGGGTTAAGCCATGCTTACTTTTCGGGCAGGCGAGGCGACCGGCGCCCGAATCCGGTGCGGCGCGGCGCCAGCTTGCGCGGCCGCGTCTGGCGTGGCGCACTGGCGCGATGCGGGTGCTCGCCTTTGTCATCGCCGCCATTCTGGGCGCAGGGCTCACCGCCATCGCCGGCCATGCAGGCTTGATGGCGGCGGCGCGCGGGGAGGGCGGTCTGGCCCAGCGTGCGGCGCAGACCTGCTCGACTTGCCACCACTGAGCCGGAGCCGCTAAGCCCTTGCGGCATGAGCCTCCTTCGCGTCGGCATCCTTGGTCCCGCCCGCGTGGCGGCCTACGCCATGATCGCACCTGCGCGCGCGCACCGGCGCGTTGAGGTCACAGCGATCGCGGGCCGCGATGTCGCCCGTGCAGACGCTTATGCGAAGCATCACGAGATCGGCCGCGTTCATGCCGACGCCGTCGCCCTGATCGCCGACCCGGCGATAGATCTCGTCTATGTCGCCACGCCGCCGACAGCCCATGCCGCGCTCGCCATCGCCGCGCTGGACGCGGGCAAGGCGGTTCTGATCGAAAAGCCGCTGGCCATGAACGCCGCCGAGGCGCGCGCGATCGACGCTGCTGCGGCCTCCGCCGGCCGGCCCGCCATCGAGGCGTTTCACTATCGCCACCATAGGCTGTTTGCGCGCGTGCTGGAGCTGTCGGCCCGGCTGGGACGATTGAGCACGCTGGAGGCGCGCTTTCTCGCCACCATCGCCCAGACGCCGGAGGAGTTCCGCTGGCGAGGGGGCGACGGCGGCGGCGCGCTGATGGATCTGGGCTGCTATTGCCTGCACTGGATGCGCACCGTCGCCGGGCAGGAGCCGCAGGTCGTCGAGGCCTGGCAGGACAAGCGCGGCGAGGTGGACGCGGAAACGAAAGCAACGCTCGCTTTCCCCAACGGCGCTGTCGGCCGGCTGCACGCCAGCATGATCGGCCCGGGGCGCGAGGCGTCCTTGCGCATCGAGGGCGCGCGCGGCTGGATCCAGGTGACGAACCCGCTGGCGCCGCAGCTGGGCCACGCGCTCGCCTGGGCGATCGACGGCGAGGCCGGAGTGGAGACGGTGGACGGCCCTTCCACCTTCGATGCGCAGCTCGATGCGGTGGTGCGCCATCTGCTGGATGGAGACGCTTTTCCGCTGCCGCCCGGCGACGCGCACGCCAACATGGCTGCGATCGACGCGATCCGCGCCGCCGCAGCCTGAGGCTTCCCTACATCTGCATCACCCAGCCATCGACCGCCTTGCCGGCTTCGCGCAGAGCTTCGGTCTTGGTCGGGTGGGGGTGCATTGTGCGCGCGATATCCTCGGCCGAAGCGCCGAACTCCATCGCGAGGCAGGCTTCCGCAATCATCTCGCCCACGCCCGAACCGATCATGTGGACGCCGAGAATGCGCCGCGTCTCGGCATGCTCGAGGATTTTTACAAAGCCTTCGGTGTCGTGGTTGGTGCGCGCGCGGCTGTTGGCCATGAAGGGGAACTTGCCCACCCTGTAGGGCGTGCCCTCGGCCTTGAGCTCCTCCTCCGTCTTGCCGACGGACGCCACTTCCGGATTGGTGTAGACCACGCCGGGCACGACGGCGTAATTCACATGGCCGGGCAGGCCGGCGATGGCTTCGGCGCAGGCGGCGCCCTCTTCTTCGGCCTTGTGGGCGAGCATGGGGCCGGGTGTGACATCCCCGATCGCCCAGACGCCCGGGCTCTTGGTGCGGAAGTGATCAGTCTCCAGCACGCCGCGCGCATTTGTCTGTAGGCCGACGGTCTCCAGGCCCAAGCCCTCCGTATACGCACGCCGTCCGATGGAAACGAGCACGACATCGGCTTCCAGCGCGCGGGCCTCGCCCCCGGCGGCTGGCTCAACGGTGAGCTGAACGCCCTTGGCGGTCTTTGTCGCGCCCGTCACTTTCATGCCGAGTTCGAACTTCATGCCCTGTTTGGCGAGCACCTTCTGGAAGGACTTGGAGACTTCCCCGTCCATGGTCGGGGTGATGCGGTCGAGATATTCCACCACCACCACGTCGGAACCCAAACGGCGCCAGACCGAGCCCATTTCCAGGCCGATATAGCCCCCGCCGATCACGATCAGACGCTTTGGAACCTTGGAGAGCTTCAGCGCGCCGGTGGAGGAGACAATCACCTCCTCGTCGATGTCCACGCCGGGCAGGCCCGCCACTTCCGAGCCGGTGGCGATGACGATGTTCCTGGCGGCGAGCGGGGTGACAGCGCCGTCCTCGGCCACGGCCTCGACCAAGCCGGCTCCTGCGATCCGCCCGGCGGCCTTCAGATAGGTCACCTTGTTCTTTTTCATCAGGAATTCGACGCCCTTGGTCAGGCCGTCGACCGCCTCGTCCTTGCTCGCCATCATCTTGGCGAGGTCAAGAGAGACGCCTTTCACCGTGATCCCCAGATCGGCGAAATGGCTGGTGGCGGCCTCGTACATCTCAGAGGCGTGCAGCAGCGCCTTGGACGGGATGCAGCCCACGTTCAGGCATGTGCCGCCGAGCTTGCCGCGTTTTTCGATGATGGCGGTTTTCAGCCCCAACTGTCCGGCCCGGATCGCGCAATTATAGCCGCCGGGGCCGCCGCCGATGATCACCACGTCATATTGGTCCGCCATGGGCTCTCTCTCGGGTCTAGATCTTTCCTCCCCCGTTCACGGGGGAGGTGTCAGCGAAGCTGACGGAG
>JBIIUJ010000028.1:0-22783 GCA_044340025.1 Caulobacterales bacterium | reverse complement strand
TGTTGGGCTGCATCATCCGCTCGCTGGGCCGGCGTAGATCCACGATCACCGCCACGCCGAGGGCTTCGAGCGCGGCGTGGGTCTCCTCCGTGGCGTCGGAATAATGGCCGGAGCGAAACAGCGCCCCGCCCCGGACGCGCCCTTCCGGCGTGGGATACAGACCGAAATCGCGGAAATTGTTCACGCCCGGAACGGGCGGCAGGCGGCGGGGATCCATGCGTGTGCTCCTAGCGCGCCGCCCCCGCCTCGCGCCACCACCGCAACGCAAAAAGGGCCGGCGCGGGCCGACCCCTTCTGCGTTGCAGTGATGCAAACGCGCTTAGCGCTTCGAGAACTGGAAGCTCCGGCGCGCCTTGGCGCGGCCATACTTCTTGCGCTCCACCACGCGGCTGTCGCGGGTGAGGAAGCCTTCCGGCTTCAACACGGCGCGCAGGCCGGGCTCGAACCGCGTCAGCGCGGTCGCGATCCCGTGGCGAACCGCGCCGGCTTGGCCCGAAAGCCCCCCGCCGGTGACGGTGCACATCACGTCCATCTCGCTCATGCGCTCAGACAGGATCAGCGGCTGCTGGATCACCATGCGCAGGACCGGGCGCGCGAAATAGGCGTTGAAGTCCTTGCCGTTCACGGTGATCTTGCCGGTGCCGCGCTTCACCCAAACGCGAGCGATGGCGTTCTTGCGCTTGCCGGTGGCGTAGGAGCGGCCCAGCGCATCGATCTCGGGCTCGCGATCGATGGCGATGTGGGTGCCGCCCACGGAAGCCGGCGCCGCGGTGGCGCGCAGCTCTTCAAAGCTCTTGGCCGTCGTTTCGGTCATGCCGCGGCTCCAACATTCTTGCGGTTGCGGCCCTTGAAGTCGATCACTTCGGGGCTCTGGGCTTCGTGGGGATGCTCGGTGCGGGCATACACGCGCAGCTTTTTCAGCTGAGCGCGCGCGAGCGGGCTTTCCTTGGGCATCATCCGCTCGACAGCCTTTTCGAGCACGCGCTCGGGGAAGCGGCCGGACAGGATCTTGCCAGCCGTGCGTTCCTTGATCCCGCCCGGGAAGCCCGTGTGGTGATAATAGGTCTTGGCGCGCAGCTTGTTGCCGGTGAACACGACCTTGTCGGCGTTGATCACAACAACAAAGTCGCCGACGTCGGCGTGGGGGGTGAAGTCCGCCCGGTGCTTGCCGCGCAGCCGCATCGCGATGAAGGACGCAAGACGGCCGACGATGGCGCCTTCGGCATCCACCACGATCCACTTGCGGTTCGCCTCGGCGGTCTTGGCCGATTTGGTGTACATGGATGGGTCTCGAACGAAATCAGCCGAGCAAAAGGCCCGGCCGAGGAGGCGTGCTGGATAGTGGCGCGTCCCGAGCCTGTCAACAGCACCGCTGAAAATCGTTTGAAAACAAGGTTCGAGAGATGCGGTATGATAATACCGCATCAGGACCACTGTTCGAACGGGTTAGGCAGACTGATTGTGGCGCACAGGACGCGCCGATATGCACCCCCGCAGCACACCCTCTTCCTCCTCCGTGCGCGGGGGCGGAACAGCCCCACCCGGAGGATCAGCACCCATGAGCCAAGGCTTCGCCACCCGCGCCATTCACGCCGGCGCAGCGCCCGACCCGGTGACCGGCAGCCGCGCCACGCCGATCCATCAGACAACGAGTTTCGTGTTCAAGGACGCTGACCACGCCGCGCGGCTTTTCGCGCTGCAGGAGTTCGGTCAGATCTACACCCGGCTCACCAATCCGACGACGGCCGTGCTGGAGGATCGGATCGCGGCGCTGGAAGGCGGCACGGCGGCGGTGGCGGTCGCTTCCGGCCACGCAGCACAGCACATGGTATTCCATGTGCTGATGGAGCCAGGCGCCGAATTCGCCGCCGCCCGCCAGCTTTATGGCGGCTCGATCAATCAGTTCGCGCACAGCTTCAGGAAGAACGGCTGGACGGTGCGCTGGTTCGACATCGACGACCCGAAAAGCCTGAAGAAGGCGATCACGAAGAAGACCCGCGCGGTCTTCATCGAAAGCCTCGCCAATCCGGGCGGCCTCGTGACGGACATTGAAGCAGTCGCCAAGGCGGCCCACGCCGCCGGCGTGCCGCTGATCGTCGATAACACGATGGCCTCGCCCTATCTCTGCCGGCCGATCGAGCATGGCGCCGACATCGTGGTTCACTCCGCCACCAAGTTCCTCGGCGGCCACGGCAATTCGATCGGCGGCGTCGTGGTGGACGCCGGCACATTCGACTGGGGCGCCCACAAGGAGAAGTTCCCAACGCTCACAGCTCCGTTGGACTTCTATAACGGTCTCGTCATCCATGACGTGTTTGGCGCCATCGGGCTTGGCCCGGGCGGAGCCGCGGTCAACATCTCGCTTGCCATCGCCGTGCGCGCGTTTGCTCTGCGCGATCTTGGCCCCGCGATCTCGCCGTTCAACGCCTTCCTGATCGCCACGGGCGTGGAGACATTGCCGTTGCGCATGCAGCGTCATGCCGACAATGCGCTGGCCGTGGCGCAATGGCTGGAAAAGCACGAAAAGGTCGCTTGGGTCTCGTATGCCGGCCTGAAGAGCCACCGCCACCACAAGCGGGCGAAGAAATACACACCCAAGGGCGCCGGCAGCGTGTTCACCTTCGGGGTGAAGGGCGGCTATGAGGCGGCGCTGAAGGTGGCTTCCGGCCTCAAGCTCTTCAGCCTGCTCGCCAACATCGGCGACACCAAAAGCCTGGTGATCCACTCCGCCTCCACCACCCACCGCCAGCTCTCCGACGAGCAGCGCGCCGCCGCCGGGGCCGCGCCAGAGGCCGTGCGCCTGTCCATCGGGATCGAGGATGTGGCCGACATCATCGCCGATCTGGAGCAGGCGCTGGCGGGGGTCTGAGGCCCCTGTCATCCCGGACGGGCCGCCGGCCCGATCCGGAACCTCCTGGAGCTGTATCCTGCCTGGGGCGCCGGCTCTTCGCTTCGCTTCGGCCGGGATGACGGGTCCCGCGCGCGCCATGACCGCCCGCCGGCCATCGCCTCGGGTCAGCCGCGCGCGTGCGAGCGGCTGGGTTAGCGTGGCGGCATGACCATCCGCCGCCTCTATCTCGACGGCCGCTTCGGCCAGATCCATGCCCGCGCCGCCGGCGTTGGCGCGCCCGTGATCCTGCTGCACCAGTCGCCGCTGTCGTCGGCGCAGTTCGAGGCGGCCTTGCCAGCGCTCGCCGCGCGCGGGCTGGCGTGTCTGGCGCTCGATATGTGGGGCTTCGGCATGAGCGATGCGCCAGCGCCCGGTCCGAGCCTGGACGACTATGCAAGCGTGATCGAGGCGGGGCTCGCCCATCTTGGCGTCGCAAAGGCCCATCTCGTCGGCCACCACACCGGCGCCTCGGTCGCAGCCCGGTTCGCCGCCAGTCACCCCGAAGCAGTGGACCGGCTCGTGCTGAACGGCTGCGCCCTGCTCTCGCCGGAGGAGAAGGCCTTTTTCTCCACCTTCAAATTCGGCCCCACCGAAATCGCGCCAGATGGCGCCCACCTCCAGCGCGCCTGGGACACGCGCATCAAGGCGACGCCGGGTTGGACAGATCTAGCCGCCATGCATCGCTGGGTGATCGAGGGGCTGGCGCGAGGCCAGACAAGCTGGATGGCGTTTCCTGCGGTTTTCGCGTCCGACATGGCCGCCGATCTCGCCGCCATCACAGCGCCGACCTTGTTCTTCACCAATACGGGCGAGGATCTCTACGCGGCGACCCGGCGGGCTCATGCGCTGCGGCCCGACCAGAGCTACGGCGAGCTTGCAGGCGGAACCCACGACATCATCGACGAACAGCCAGCCGCCTGGGCCGGCGCCATTGCTGACTTCCTGACCGGAGAACCCCTGAATGACTGAGCTGTCCCGCCGCGCTCTTTCGGGCCTCGCCTTGGCGGCCGGCGCCGCCAGCACGGCGGCGGCGCGCACGCCAGTCAACCTCGACGACCCGCAGCAGAACCTGGACGCCTATATTCGCATGCGCGGCGACCTATCGGGCAAAACCGTGTTCGAGCGCGTTGAAGTCCGCACCTTCGGCGTGGTGGAGCGCGATCTGCCCAAGCCGCTCTATGGCGCCATTGGGATTCAACTTTCGAAATTCACAAAAATTCCAGAGGGATATCGCTTCAAGTTCAAGTACTTTTCCTTGAACACCGACCTCGTGACCGGCCAGCCCATCAGCGTGTTCCGCAACCCCTATACCGGCCGCGACAATCCGATCCCGCCGCGTCTGAACGACAATCCGGAGATCCTGCTCACCACAGAAGGCTGGAAATTCCCCAATCGACCGAAAGATCCGGGCACGCAGCGCAACCCCGCGGTGGTGCGCCCATGGGCGCGGGTGGAGGACAAGCTGCTCCTGACCGACACGCTGATCTCGCCGCCGCGCTATGAGGTGCATCCCGCCTTCCAGCTCTTTACCTATCAGGCGGCCTGGCGCGAGGCGACAGACCAGGGGCGTGCGGCCTGCGCCTCCTCGTTTTCCGGCACGGGGATGGAGAACTGGCGCGACTGGATGGAGATCCGGGAGCCGGAGGGCTCCCTCAGCGTCCATATGACCGGGATCAAGGTGCGCGGCCCGGAGGCTTTCCCACCCTGGCTTGTGGAAGCAGCCCTCAAGGCGGATGCCAACGTCTTCGATCTGTAGGCAAAGCAGCCAAGGCGCGCCGCCCTTGGCGCAACCGGATCGCTCGGTCTACACGAGGCGGACAAAGCCAAGGGAGCGCCGCCATGAAGACCATCGCCTACGCCGAACTGCCAAGCCTTGCCGGCCAGGACATTGGCGTTTCAGACTGGGTGACCATCACTCAGGAGCAGATCAACCTGTTCGCTGACGCCACGGGCGACCACCAGTGGATCCATGTGGACGTGGACCGCGCGAAAAAGGAGATGGGCTCCACGATCGCGCACGGATTTCTGACCCTGTCGCTTCTGCCCGTGCTCTCGGCCCAGAACCTGATGGTTCAGGGCGTGACGCGTGGCATCAATTACGGGCTGAACAAGCTGCGATTCACCAACATGGTGCCGGTCGGTTCGCGCGTGCGCCTGCGCGAAAAATGCCTGTCTGTTGAAGCCAAAGCCGGCGGGTTCACCATGACGCGTGAATGCACCGTCGAGATCGAGGGTCAGGACCGCCCTGCCCTCGTCGCTGAATGGGTGACGGTGCTCTACGGCTGAGGCAATCGTTGGCGCGGGCTTAGACCCGCGCCAGCTCTTCTGCGATCTCTTCCGAGGTCTCTTCGCCCAGCGTCTCGAGCGCCTCATTCTCCTGCTGGATAACGCGCAGGATGCGGGCGATATACTCCTGGGTCCAGGCGCCGCGCTCTTCCGCCTGGGATTTGGTCGGCGCGAAATGCTCGATGTCGTGGCGGGTGATCACGCCCTTCACGTCGAGCAGGCGCTCGATCGTGTCCATGCGTTCGCGCATCACTGAAAGCTCCTGCGCCACCGCCATGGTGACGGCGAGCGCGCGCTCCACGTCCGGATCGCGCAGGAAACAGGGCCGCTTGCCCTTGGACTTGGCGCCGGCAAGGGCGAGAGGATCAAGGCTCATCACACGGTCTCCGGTTTGCGGGCGCCCACGACATGCCAGGCCGCCTTGCGGCCATAGTCTTCCACGTCGTCAGAGCCGCTGTCTGGGAAGATGCTGGTGTCCACCACCGCGGCGACCCCGCCATGGATCAGCGCGTCCTTCGCAAAGCCGGCCTTCTGCATGTAGGCGTCGAGATCCACCTCGTGCATCTTCGTCCAGAAGGGCTCGGAATTGTAGAAGGCGTCCCAGTCGCGCATCGCCTGCTCGAACAGCGACATGTCGGCGCTGTATTGCGGCTGCTCGACATGGAATACCACGCCGCCCGGTTTCAGCAGGCGGTTGGTTTCCTTGAAGATTTCCTGCATCGATTTGAAGCTGGTCTCATGCAGGAACATGCAGGTATGGATCATGTCGAAGCTCTCGTCAGGGTATTGCGAGAGGTTCGAGGCGTCGCCCTGCACGAAGGTGACGTTTTCCACGCCCAGCGTCTTGGCGCGTGCAAGGCCATAGCGGAGCATGGGCGCAGCGACATCGGCGGCCACCACTTCGGCGTTGGGGAAAGCCTGCGCGATCGGCAGCACGTTATGGCCAAGGCCAGCGCCCAGATCGAGGATGCGCTTTGGCTCGAAGCCGGGAAGGTTCTTTCTCACCCAGCGCGCGATGGCCTGACCGCCGCCATCGTTGAACCGGCCCAGCGCGCCGCCCGTGGTGGCGAAGATGCCGATGTCGTAGTTGGCGGGACCGGTCACGTCGCCGGCTTCAAGCTCCGTGTGATAGCTGCCCGGCATGCAGTGATGATCGATCGCCGAGACATAGCGCGGCAGCGGCAGCGCGGGGTCGAGCTGCAGGCGCGGATCGCCCTGCGTGAGGGCCGCCGCCTTGGCGTTGAGATGATCGGCCTGACGGATCGTCACCCAGCGGCCGGCCTGCTGGCGCTGTTCCATGGTGGCGCGGCGCAGCGCAGACCACCACTGAAAGGCGGTGTCGTCCAGCAGGGCGCGGCGCACTTCGTGCCGGCTCTGCGGCTTGCGCTTGTGGGCGCGCTCGAACGCTGGCTCGACCCTGCCCTCATAGGCCTTCTTCACGCCGGGCATCACCTTGGAGGCGAGGTGCCGGTTCATGTGGGCGAGGAAGTTGAACCGCGCGATCTCATCGTGGCTCGTCTCGGCGAACATGCCGTGGCGGCCGACGGCGCGATAATCCGGCGGGCCGTCGTAGGGGCGGGCTTCGATCGGCTTGGCGGGAGGGGTGGAGCCGTCCATCGGGGTCTCTCCGTCGCTTCCTGAGATGTGGCGCGGGCCGAACGCCCGCTTGCATCGTGTGCGTGCTGGCGACGATATAGCACCTTGGATGGTCGGAGTTGACCAAAAGCAACGTGAGGGGAACGCGGTGGCGACGAAACGGCTCGACGGCAAGGTGGCGGTGATCACGGGCTCCGGCCGGAAGAAAGGCCTCGGGGAAGCGATTGCGCGCAAATTGGCGCTGGAAGGCTGCAAGATCGTGCTGTCCGACATCGGATCCGCGCGCGACGCCGCCACGAGCGCCGAACATGTCGGCGAGCTTTCGGAGATGGAGCAAATCGCCGCAGAACTGCGCGCGCTCGGCGCTGAGGTCACGATGAAGGCCTGCGACGTGCGCGTCCCGGCCGAAGTGGAGGCGCTGGCCGCCCACGCCGTCTCCACATTTGGCGGGCTCGACATCTGGGTGAACAACGCCGGCATCGGCTACATCATGAAGCCGCTTCTTGAGGTGACCGAGGCCGACTGGGACGCAGTGCTGGATGTGAACCTGAAGGGCTGCTTCCTTGGCCTGCAATCGGCCGCCCGGCGCATGATCGCAGCCGGAAAGGGCGGCCGGATCATCAATATCGCCAGCCAGGCGGCCAAGTCCGGCTTTCCGCACGCCCAGGCCTATACATCCTCCAAGCATGGCTGGGCGCCTGGCAGAATGAGTATTTCTCCAAGGTCGTGGGCGCAGCCAATGTGGAGGAATATCTCAAGGCGATGGCCAACCGCATTCCGCTGCGCCGGCCTGGCCTGCCCGAAGACACCGCCAACGCGGTCGCATGGCTCTGCACGGACGAGGCCGCCTACATCACCGCTGAAAGCATGAACGTCTCCGGCGGCGAGGAGCCGCACTGAGCCACACCCCGCACAGCGCAAGCGCGCGGGATGACAAGCCCGCCCGCGCGGCTTAAGCGCTTGGCCCTGCACAGGGAGAGCGTGTCGTCATGGCGCAGATCACCGCCGCCGTTCTGGGGGCATCGGGATACACGGGCGCAGAAACCCTGCGCCTTCTGGCGCGCCACCCGAACGTGCACGTTGGCCCGATCACCGCCAACCAGCAGGCCGGGCGCAAGCTGGGCGAGCTGTTTCCTCACCTTCACAGCATGGCGGATCGCGCGCTCCAGAAGGCCGACGACGTCGCCTGGGCCGACGTGGACGTCGCCTTCGGCTGCCTGCCGCATGGCGCGAGCGAAGAGACCCTGGGTGGCCTGCCGCGGCATGTGCGGGTGATTGATCTCTCCGCGGATTATCGGTTCCGCGACCCGAAGCGCTATGCCGAGACCTATGGCCGGACCCACAGCCAGCCTGGCAAGACGATGAACGCCGTCTATGGCCTCACCGAGTTCGCGCGCGACGCGCTGCGCGCCGATCCGCCCATCGTCGCTTGTCCGGGCTGCTATCCCACCGCCGCGCTTCTGGCGCTGAAGCCGCTGATCGAGGGCGGCGTGGCGCTGCCGGACGATGTGATCATCGATGCGAAGTCCGGCGTCTCGGGCGCCGGGCGGTCGCTGAAGGAGGCCAATCTCTTCTGCGAGGCGGCCGAGGGTCTGCACGCCTATTCGGTCGGAGCGCATCGTCATGCCCCCGAAATCGAGCAGGAGCTCGGCCTTGCCTATGGCCAGCCTGTGACGGTGAATTTCACCCCGCATCTTGTGCCCATGGCGCGCGGCGAACTGGTCACTTGCCACGTGAAGCTCGCCCCGGGCGCGAGCGTGGAGGCCGCGCGCGCGCTGCTTCAGGCCCGCTACGCTGACGAGCCATTCGTGAAGGTCGCCGCCGCCGGCGCCTCGCCAGACACGCGCTGGGTGCGTGGTTCCAACCTCTGTGTGATTGCGCTCTTCGCCGATCGCATTCCTGGTCGCGCCATCGTGGTGGCCGTGATCGACAATCTGGTGAAGGGCTCCGGCGGACAGGCGGTGCAGAATCTCAACGTCATCATGGGCTGGGACGAGACGCTGGGCCTCGCCCTCGAGCCGCTGTTTCCCTGATCGCCGCCTCGGCTCTACATCGCGCGCATGGCGATCGAACAGGCGATCCGAAAAGAGGCGGCCAGTCTGGGCTTTTCGAGCGTGGGGTTTGCGGACCCCCGCGCGCCCTGGCCGGCTGGCGAGCGGCTCTACGCCTTCCTGGCTGACGGTCGCCATGGCGCCATGGACTGGATGGCTGCAACCGCAGAACGCCGCGCGCATCCCATCGCGCTCTGGCCCGAGGGCAAAGGCGCAATCCTTCTGGGCTTCAATTATGGCCCGGAGACCGATCCTCTGGCGCTCCTCGGCGCGCCCGAACAGGCCGTGATCTCGTGCTACGCACAGGGCGACGACTACCACGACGTGATCAAGAAGAAGCTCAAGGCGCTGGGGCGCTGGCTGGCCAGCGAAACTGGCGCCGCGCTGAAGGTGTTTGTCGACACCGCGCCCTTGATGGAGAAGCCGCTTGCCCAGCGCGCAGGCCTCGGTTGGCAGGGCAAGCACACCAATCTGGTTTCGCGCGAGCATGGCTCCTGGCTGTTTCTGGGCGTGATCCTGACCGAGGTGGCGCTCCAGCCCGACCCGCCGGAGGAGGATCACTGCGGATCCTGCCGCGCCTGCCTCGACATCTGCCCGACGCAGGCGTTTCCCGCGCCCTATCAGCTCGATGCGCGACGCTGCCTCTCCTATCTCACGATCGAGCACAAAGGTCCGATCCCCGTCGCGTTTCGCGCAGCCATGGGCAACCGCATCTATGGCTGCGACGACTGTCTGGCGGTCTGCCCCTGGAACAAGTTCGCCAGCGCCGCCGCAGAGATCGCGTTACAACCGCGCCCTGCCCTGACCGCCCCTCTGCTCGCCGACCTCGCCGGCCTTGAGGATGCGGCGTTCCGCGCTCTGTTCGCCAAAAGCCCGATCAAGCGGATCGGGCGGGCGCGCTTCATCCGCAACGTCTTGTATGCGCTGGGCAATGGCCCCGCGATGGACCCGGCGCTGGCCGCTGTGCGCGCGCGCCTGGAAGACGATAGCGCGCTGGTGCGCGGGGCGGCGGCCTGGGCGCTTTCACGGCTCGATCCCTGGGGCTTCGCGCAGGCCGCGGCACACGCTAACGATCCCGACCCCGACGTCGCGCGCGAGTGGGCCGGAGACCCCGCATGAATACGCAAACCGCCAAGGCAAAGCCTGCCCGAAGGGCCAAGCCGCTCTGGCGGCGCGTGCTCGTGGGGCTTGTGACGGCGGGGCTAGTGCTGGGCGTCGCGTTGCCTCTGGTCTGGGTGATCGCCTACCGCTTCCTGCCCGTGCCGGGCACCTCGCTCATGGCGATCCGGGCGCTGGAAGGCGAGGACGTGCGCCGCAATCCGGTCTCCCTCAACGAGATTTCGCCCAATCTCGTGCGCGCCGTGATCGCGGCCGAGGACGCCCGCTTCTGCACCCACCACGGCTTTGACCTTGAAGCGATCGAGGCAGCGATCCGCGCCAACGCAGACGGCGGGCGGCTGCGCGGCGGCTCCACCATCTCCCAGCAGACGGCCAAGAACCTGTTCCTCTGGCCGGACCGCTCCTGGGTGCGCAAAGGGGCGGAGGCCTATTTCACCGTCCTGATCGAGACGCTCTGGCCCAAAAAGCGCATCCTTGAAACCTATCTCAACTCTGCGGAGTGGGGCGACGGCGTCTTTGGGGCCGAAGCTGCAGCGCGGGTGAACTTCGGCAAGAGCGGCCGGCGTCTCACCCGTCTGGAGGCCGCGCGCCTTGCAGCAGTCCTGCCAAGCCCGAACCGCTGGAGCGCGGATGCGCCCGGCCCCTATGTGCGCGCGCGCACGCGCTCGATCCTCGGCAGAATGCAGGTGGTGGACCGCGACGGGCTGGCCGCCTGCGTCCTGACGAAGGATTAGGCTTAGCCCTCGTCCAACGCAGCGAGCTTTTTCGATTGATCATCGGCGAGGAGCGCCTCGATCAGCGGGTCAAGCGCGCCGGCCATCACATCGGGAAGCGTATAAAGCGTCAGATTGATCCGGTGGTCGCTCACCCGGCCCTGCGGAAAATTGTAGGTGCGGATGCGTTCGGAACGGTCGCCGGACCCCACCTGACCCTTCCGCTCGGCCGCGCGGGCGGCGTCTGCGGCGTCGCGCTGTTGTTCGTAGAGGCGCGCGCGCAGAACCTTCATCGCCTTGGCGCGGTTCTGGTGCTGGGACTTCTCGCTGCTTGTCACCACGATCCCGCTCGGCATGTGGGTGATGCGAACCGCGGAATCGGTCTTGTTCACGTGCTGGCCGCCAGCGCCGCTCGCGCGCATCGTATCGATGCGGATATCCTTGTCCTCGATGACGATATCCACGTCTTCGGGTTCAGGCAGCACCGCGACGGTGGCCGCTGATGTGTGGATGCGGCCCTGGCTTTCCGTGGCGGGCACGCGCTGGACGCGATGGACCCCGCTTTCAAACTTGAGCCGGCCGAAGACGCCGTCGCCTGCGATTGAGGCGATGATCTCCTTGTAGCCCCCCATCTCTCCTTCGGAGACGCTGTCGACTTCCACCCGCCAGCCGCGGGCGGCGGCATAGCGCTCATACATCGCAAAGAGATCACCAGCGAACAGCGCCGCCTCATCTCCGCCTGTGCCCGCCCTCACCTCCAGCACCACCGAGGCTGCGTCGTCTTTGTCTTTGGGCAGCAGCAGCAGCTGGAGCGCCTGTTCAAGCGCCGGGAGGGCGGCTTCGGCGCTGGCGACCTCGTCGCGCGCAAGCGCCTTCAGCTCAGGATCGGCCTCATCCAGCATCGCTTCCGCCTCGGCCTTGTCGGCGCGAGCCCGCCGCAGGGCCTCGATCGCCTCCACCACCGGGGCAAGTTCGGCCCGCTCTCGCGAGAGGCGGGCGATCTCCGGGCCGGTCGAGGCATGGCCAAGCCCCGCTTCCACCGCGGCGAAACGGTCAAGAACCTGATCGAGGCGGGCATCAGACAAGCGCATGGGCCGCCGGCTCTAGCCTAGTGCGGCGACCACGTCACCCGCAGGGCTCAGCCTGCCGCCGCGACATCTTCCAGATCAATCAAGTCCGACATGAGCGCGCCGGTCAGCACCGCGCCGGTGAAGTCGGTCTCGAGCAATTCAGCGCCTTCGAGGATGGCGCGGGTCAAGTCCGCGCCAGCGAATGTGGCGTGACGCAGTTCGGCGCCTGAAAAGTCCACCGGACGCAGTTTGCCGCCCGGCAGCGGCAGCGGCGAAATCTGGGCCTTGCGGAAATCTGCCTTGGTCAGGCGTGCGTTGGCAAAGCGCGCGCCTCGCAGGTCGCAGCCCACAAAGATGGCGCCGCGCAGGTCCGCGCCCTCGAAATTGGCCCCCTGGAACTGCGCGCCGGCCAGGACCATGCCTGCCATGCAGGCGCCGCGCGCCGACAAGGCGGTGAGCTTGGCGCCCCGCATCGCTTCGCCCAGAACACGCAAATCCGCGCCGTCGAGGATGGCGGGCTGGCCCTTGACGCCGCCGCTCGTCCACCAGTCCTGATTATCCTTCACCATCCGAACAAGAACCGCGCGCCGCTCCACGGCTGCGGGGGCAGGGTCTTTCAGCGCTCCGTCGAACGACGCACGCGCGGCGACAATCTGGGTGAGATCGACGCCTGTTAGGATCGCATCATTGAAGTTCGTGCCCTGGCAGCGCGCACCCGTCATGTCTGCGCCTTCAAGGATGGCGCCGACGAAAGACGCATTGCCCAGGTTGGCGTTGGCGAGCTTGGCGCCCCTGAGCGAACAGTCCCGGAAGTCCGCATTGGACGCGCTTGCCCCGGAAAACCGGACTTCGTCCATTGTGGAACCGACGAACTTCGCGCCATCAGCTTCGCCGGGGCGGCGGTCATGGCGCATCATGTTGAGGCCGGAGGAGCGATCGGCAAATCCGATTTCGCCTTCGCGAAAATCAGCGCCGGTCATATCGGAAAAGGAAAGATCAGCCCCGGTGAGCTTCGCGCCACGGATATCGGCCCTCCGCAGATTGGCCCCGCGCAGATCAGCCTTGCTGAGATCCGCGCCAAACAGATTGGCGCGTTCCAACGTGGCTTTCACCAGCTTTGCGCCAGCCAGCGAACTGCCAGTGAAATCGATTTCCGTAAGGTTGAGGCCCGACAAATCGAGGCCGGACAGATCGGCCATGCGCAGAACCGCCCGCACCCCGCCCGGGCGACCAGAGGTCAGCCGCAGGTGGTTTTGCAGCAGGGGGGCCAGTTCGGCACGGGTGTAGCGCCTACGTTTCATGCGGTCAGGACTCGATCAGGGGCCAGGTCACTATGGCCGCCGGCGCCTTTCAGTCCCCTTAACCCGGCGGAAACTCGTGATTTCCCGCCCTGCGAGACCGCCTTGCCAGCCCACGCCGTTTCGCCTATATGCGCCGCTCTTTTCGAAACGCACGCAAGAGGACGCGCGCGCCGAGAGCGCGGGCGGCAGGCCATGAAAGCCGACATCCATCCCGACTACCACTTCATCAATGTGGTGATGACCGACGGGACGACCTACAAGACCCGCTCGACGCTGGGCAAGGAAGGCCAGACCCTCTCGCTGGACATCGACCCCAAGTCGCATCCCGCCTGGACCGGCGGCAACCAGCAGCTGATGGACCGCGGCGGCCGCGTCTCGCGCTTCAACGACAAGTTCAAGGGCTTTTTCAAGAAGTAAGCCCGACCAAGGCTGGCGTAGTAGA
This sequence comes from Caulobacterales bacterium, assembly GCA_044340025.1. Lineage (GTDB taxonomy): Bacteria > Pseudomonadota > Alphaproteobacteria > Caulobacterales > Aquidulcibacteraceae > JBIIUJ01. The sequence goes on along the minus strand of JBIIUJ010000028.1, from coordinate 9,315 downwards.
ACGGCCCCGCGCCCGCGCGGGGCCGTTCTGTATTTTCAGCGCGGGCCCAGCCCAGAAACGTGCTTGCCAGCCCCGGCGCTCAGCCCCAGAGGCCGACCACGCGCCGCACCTCGGCCATGACCGGGGCGGCGATGGCGCGGGCGCGGTCCGCCCCGGCGTCGAGCACGGCGTCGAGGTGGGCAGGCTCGCCCATCAGGCGGCGCATTTCGGCGGAGACCGGCGCGAGGCTTTCCACCGCAAGCTCGGCCAGCCTGGGCTTGAACACGCCAAAGCCCGCGCCGGCGAACTCCGCGATCACGTCCGCCTTCGTGCGGCCCGAGAGCGCGGCATAGATGCCCACGAGATTGTCCACCTCCGGCCGCCCGGCCAAGCCTTCCACCGTCTCGGGCAGGGGCGCGGGGTCGGTGCGGGCCTTCTTGAGCTTCCTGACGATCGTGTCGGCGTCGTCAGTCAGATTGATGCGCGACAGGTCGGCCGGATCGGATTTCGACATCTTCTTCGATCCGTCCTGAAGGCTCATCACCCGGGCGGCGGCTGCACCGATCAGCGGCTCCGGCGGCGGGAAGAAGCCCGGCGCTTCGAAATCGTGGTTGAACTTGGCGGCGATATCGCGTGCGAACTCCAGATGCTGCTTCTGGTCCTCGCCCACGGGCACATGGGTCGCCTTGTAGGCCAGAATGTCGGCCGCCATCAGCGCAGGATAGGTGAACAGGCCGATGGAGGCGCGCTCGCGGTCCTTGCCGGCCTTGTCCTTGAACTGGGTCATGCGCTCGGCCCAGCCCATCCGCGCCACGCAATTGAACACCCAGGCGAGTTCGGCATGGGCCGAAACCGCGCTTTGCGGGAACACGATCGCACGCGCAGGGTCGATCCCGGCGGCGAGATAGGCGGCCGCGATTTCGCGGGTTTGCTGCTTCAGCGTCTTGGGGTCCTGCCAGACGGTGATGGCGTGCAGATCCACCACGCAGAACAGGCACTCCATCTCGTCCTGGAGCGGGACGAAGCGCTTGATCGCGCCCAGATAATTGCCGAGGTGGATATTGGCTGTCGGCTGGACGCCGGACAGCACGCGGCGGGGGCCGGAAAAGGCGGCGGGCGGCGCGGCGGTCATGGATGCGGTCTCACAGAATCGAGGAAAAAGCAGGCAAGCGGAACGGTGATCGCGTCAGACGCGCCATCGCAGATCGAAAAGAGCCCGGCCGGTATCCATGGCGCGGCGTCTATTGGAGCGCTTGGCCAGCGTCAATGGGGGCGCGCCGTCGCGGTCTGGCGGCTCAAAGCTCGTCCCCGGCGGGCAGCTTCGCGCCGCGATCCTCCGGCCGGCGGCGCAGCGCCTCCTTCAGCTCCCCCAGCGTGACCGCACGAAACAGGAAGGCGAACGCCACATAGGACATCACGCCCAGGAGCGAGACGCCAAGCGCCAGCCACTCCTTGCCGCCCAGCACCAGCGGGCGGATGTCGCGCTCGATGGCGCCGATCAGCAGCTCCCGGTTGAGCGCGCAGGCCGCAATCACGGCCGTCATGGCCGCAGTCGCCAGCGTCACTTTGAAGAGCCGGATCGCGACGGCGCGGCCGGGCGTCCAGTCGCCAGCCCGCAAAAGGCCTTGCGCCAGCAGCGCCACATTCACCCAGGCCGCGATCGAGGTGGCGGCGGCCAGCCCCACGAAGCCCGGCTGGCCGGCGGCGCGCAGCGCATTGAACAGCGCCACGCCGACCGCGATATTGATGAAAACGCCCACCAGCGCATAGCGCATCGGCGTCTTGGTGTTCTCGCGCGCGAAATAGGGCGGCGCCAGCACCTTCGCGAGCACGAAGGCCGGCACGCCCCAGGCGAAATGAAACAGGGCCCGCGCCGTAGCGGCCGCATTATCGCTCGTAAAGGCGCCGCGGGTGAAGAAGCCGTCGATCAGCAGGAAGGGCATGGTCATCAGCGCGGCCGCCGCCGGCACGGTCAGCGCCATCGAGAGCACCACGCCCTCGTCCAGCGCGGCGCGGGCGCCGGGCTCATCCTTCGCCGCCAGTCGGCCCGCGATGCGCGGCAAAAGCGCGATCCCGACCGCCACGCCCACGAGGCCGAGCGGCAGCTGATAGAGCCGGTCGGCGTAGGCAAGGAAGCTGACCGCCCCCACCTCGCTCGTGGCCAGCGCGCGGCTGATGACGATGTTGAGCTGCACCGCCGAGCCCGCAATCGCGCCCGGAATGGCCAGCGCAATCAGCTTCTTCACCTCGGGCGTCAGCTTTGGGAGCACCAGGTGCAGCCGCACGCCCGCCCGCCGACAGCCCCAGGCGACAAGGCCCGACTGCGCCAGACCGCCCACAAATGTCGCGATCGAGCCATAAACCGCGGCCTCGCGCGGGTCTGTCGCCGGGAGAACGAAGGCCAGCATGATGATGTTGAGCAACGTCGGCGCGCCGGCGGTGAGCGCGAACTTGCCCATCGTGTTGAGCACGCCGGCAAACAGCGCCGCCAGCGTCATGCAGACGAGATAGGGCATGGTGATCTGCGTCAGCAGCACCGCGAGGCCGAACGTCTCGGGATCGTCGCGATAGCCCTGGAACAGCACCAGCATGATCAGCGGCATCGCCAGCTGGAAGGCGAGCGTGAGCAGGATCGTGGCCGATCCCATCACCGCCAGCGCGCGCGAGGCGATGGCGTCGGCGACGCCGCGCCCTTCGGCTTCAGCGGTGCGCGCATAGAGCGGCACGAAGGCCTGGCTGAAGGCGCCCTCGGCGAACAGCCGGCGGAACAGATTGGGGAATGTCTGGGCGATCTGGAACGCATCCGAGACCGGCCCCGCCCCCATCCGCGCCGTAATGACGAGATCGCGCGCGAGCCCGAGAATCCGGCTGACCAGAGTAAGGCCCGCCTGAACGGCGGTGTTGCGCGCAAGGCTCATGCGCACGTCTCTAGCCTGCTTGCGCCGGGCGCGTCACGCGGCGGGCTTAAGCGCGGCGCTACGGCATGGCAGAAGCGGCAGCCATGAGGCTCATTCCGCTCGACGATCCGGCCGATCCGCGCCTTGCGCCCTACCGCGTCGTGCGCGAGCGCGACCTGGCGGGCCGCAGCGGCGCGATCATGCTGGAGGGGGAGGTGGTGGTGCGCCTTACCATCGCGCGGGGGCTCTACCCGATCGAGAGCGTGCTGGCCGCGGACAATCGCGCCGCAAAGCTGGCGGATGCTTTCGCCGCTTTGCCCCGGGACACGCCGGTCTATGTGGCGCCGCGCACGGTGGTGGATACGGTGGCGGGCTTTCCGCTGCATCGTGGGCTTCTGGCGGTGGCGCGGCGGCCCCCTGCCCCGCCACTGGAAGCGCTGCTCGAAAGCCTGCCGCCGCGGGCTTTGGTGCTGGGTCTGTGCGGGCTTGCCAATCACGACAATGTCGGCGGGGCGTTCCGAAACGCAGCCGCTTTCGGCTGTGCGGCGGTGGTGCTGGATCAAGCGTGCGCCGATCCGCTGTATCGCAAGGCCATCCGCGTCTCGGTCGGGGCGGCTGTCACCCTTCGCCACGCGCGCGCAGCCAGCCCCTCAGCCATGGCCAGCGCCCTTGAGGCTGCGGGCTTTGAGGTCTGTCTGCTGTCGCCGGGCGGTGCGACGGCGATCACCGCGCTGAAGCCTGCCGCCCGAAGGGCCGTGCTGATTGGGGCGGAGGGCGAGGGCCTGCCGAGCGAGCTTCTGGCGCGCGGACGCACCGTGTCCATTCCGATGCCCGGCGCCATAGACAGCCTGAATGCCGCCACAGCGTCCGGCATCGCGTTGCTTCATGCCGCGCTGGCGCAGGCCTGATTGATCAGCCGGTGCGGGCGGCCGGCGGCCGGGCGGGCGCAGCCGCCGCTGGGCGCGCCGCGCCAGCCGGGGCGGCCCGCGCCGGCGCTGCGGCTGGCAGGGCCGGCCGATTGGCGCGCTGGGCCAGAAGGGTGGTGAGAGTGCGCGCCCGATCTGGAGCCATCTGGGCCATCATGGCGGCCAGCGGTCCTTCCTTCATCCGACTGGCCACCTGGATCTGAACGTCGTTCTCGAGGCCCTGGAAGATCTCGGCGGAGTCCTTGGGGCGCATCTTCTCATAGACGCGGACAAGGCCCTGAATCCGTTCGTTCTCCTGGGTGTCGAGCTGACCGAGCTGCGCCTTGATCTGGTTTTCGATCTCCCGCAGTTCGGTCAGGCGGGCCTGAACGCGCCCCTCGGCGGCCTTCAGAACGCCTTCACGGGTGGCGATCGTGCGCTCGCGCGCGTCAAGCTGCTGCCGGCGCTCCTGAAGCGAGTTGAGCAATCGGAACTCAGCCGCTGAGAGACCAGCCTGATCCGCGATTGAAGGTGCCGGGCAATTGGCGGCCGGGGCGGCGGGGCGGGCCGCCGCCTTCTGGGCCGGCGGCGCCGCCTTGGGGGCTGCCTTGGGTGGATCAGCCGCCATCGCCGCAGGAGCCTGAAGCACGACTTCCGCCGCCTTGGCCACGCCCAGCACGGCCAGGGCCGTCGCCAGAGCCGGGAAAAGGCGGATCTTGCTCACTCAAGCCCCTCCCAGAGATCAAATCCGGTTGGCCGCGCGCCCAAGCGGATCGGCGCGGGCGCAGGCTGCTCGATCTGGGGCGCCGGCGCACGCGATGCGGTCGCAAGAAACTTGAGGTCGTCTGTCGCCGCCCTGGCCTCGTCGATCTGGCGCTGAAGCGCGACGCCTGTTTCAGCGGTCGTGGTCTTCATGGCGCGAATGGCGGCCTCTGCACGCGACACCGCTTCGGCAAGGTCTGCGGCGGCTTTCAGGGACGCGTCAGCGCCAGCCCTGAGACTCGAAAGCCCGCGATCCACCCGCACCAGCAAAACCGCCACGCCGACAAGCGCGATGGCCAGAGCGGCCTCCACAAAGAGCGGCAGAAACGTGATCATGACAGCCGCAACATCTGGGCCTTGGCGCTGGCGGCGATCGGTTGCTCCAGGCGCAGCGCGATCTTGTGACCAAGCCGACCCATCCGCCCACGCGACAGGGCGATGCCGCCGCACCGCAGCTCCACCAGCGAATCGGGCCCGCTTTCCAGCATCAGCGTCTCGCCGACTTCAAGATTGAGCACCCGCTTCAAGGCGATCTGCTGATCGTCAAGCACAGCCTCCACCTCCATGGCGGTCGACCAAAGCTCGGTCGCAAGGTGGCTTTCCCAGATGTTGTCGCGCCCGAACTTCTCGCCCATGAATTGCTGGAGCAGCATTTTCCGGATCGGTTCGAGCGTCGAATAGGGCAGCAGGAGCTCGATCCGGCCGCCGCGATCTTCCATATCGATGCGCAGCTTCACCAGAATGGCGGCGTTTGCGGGCCGGGCGATCGCTGCAAAGCGCGGATTGGTCTCGATCCGGTCGAGGTTGAAGTCCACTTCCGTCAGCGGAGCGAAGGCGGCGCGCGCATCGGCAAGGATCACCTCGATCATGCGCGTGACCAGCGTGCGCTCGATGGTGGTGTAGGGCCGCCCTTCGATCCGCATGGCGACCGTGCCCCGACGCCCGCCAAGCAGAACGTCCACGACCGAATAGATCAGGTTAGAATCAACCGTCATGAGGCCGTAATTGTCGAGCTGCTCGGCCCGAAAGACGGCCAGGATCGCCGGCAGCGGGATGGAATTGAGATAGTCCCCGAACCGGATCGAGCTGATCTGGTCGAGGCTGACTTCCACGTTGTCGGAGGTGAAGTTCCGCAGGCTTGTCGTCATCAGCCGCACCAGGCGGTCGAAGACGATTTCCAGCATCGGCAACCGCTCGTAGGAGACAAGCGCCGAATTGATGATGCCACGGACGCCGTTCTTGTCGCCGCCGTCGTCGTCGCCGAGATCAAAGCCCAGCAGACTGTCGATTTCGTCCTGGTTCAGGACCCGTTCTGCGCCCAGCGCGCTGGTGGAAACGGACTTGCCAGTCTCCTGGCCGACCATCGCTTCCCATTCGGCTGCGAAAGCGTCGCCGTCGGCGGCGCCGCCGCCTCCAGCCATTTCCGCCTCCCAGGCGGCGGCCATTGCGTCCTGATCGTCGGCGCCTGCCATCTACTGCACCAGCATTTCTTCAATCAGGACCGCATCGACCTGAGCCGGTGCAATCGCGAGATTCACGCGCCGCAGCAACTCCAGCCGAAGACGATATGCGCCCGCAGATCCCGACAGGTCTTCCATTCGAAGCTCGCGCAGGAAGCCGGTGAAGGCGTCCATCACGCGCGGCAGGGCAGGCTCAAGCGCATCGACGGTCGCTTGATCCTTGGTCTCGAGCGTCAGTTTCAGCTTCAGATAGGCCGGCCGACCGTTGCCTGTGGAGATATTCACGACAAAGTCGGGCACCGCATAGAACAGCACGCCATCGGGGCCCTCCGTCACGCGGCTGACCTCTTCCTCGCCTTCCTTGCCGCCTTTGCCGCCCTTTTCGGACTTTTTCTTTTCGGCCTTTGCAGACTTCTGCTCCTTGCCCTTGCCGTCGGCGCCGGCTTCTGCGGCGGGCTTGGGCTTCAGGAATAGAAAGTAAGCAGCCGCCCCGCCGCCGCCGAGCAGCAGCACGGCGCCGCCGGCCGCGGCCAGCAGGATCGGCATCGGCAATTTCTTCTTGGCCGGCGCTTCGCCTTCCGCGCCTTCCGGCGCGTCGCTCTTGGGCGGCTTTTCCTTCTTGGCCATACGGCCTCTCCCAAACAGGATATCAGCTGATGGCCGGTCTACGCGCGCGTGGTTAACGGAGGGTTCGAGCCGGCAGGAATTGCCGGGGTCGTGATCGAACGGCGCCAGGCGGATTTTGCCGGCCGCTCGGCGGGGGCTGCCGATCCGGCACGGTCCAACCAGCACTCCACCTCAACAAAAACAGAGCGTTAGCTTTGGCCCTTCGCTTGCGACGCCGAGCCCATCGACACAGACGCAAAAGGCGCTCGACTGCGATGGACAACACGCTCTTCATCTCGCTGACCCAGCAGATGACCTTGCGGCGGCAGATGGATGTCGCCGCCAACAATATCGCAAACATGTCGACCGCCGGCTTCAAGGCGGAGAGCCTGCTCACCGAGCCGGAACGCGCCCGCCCGGCGCGTGCAGACGAAAAGCCGCGCGACATCAGCTTTGTGCGCGACTGGACAGTCCTGCGCGATTTTTCCCAGGGGCCGCTTCAGCGCACCAGCGACCCCTTCGATCTCGCCATCCAGGGCGAAGGCTTTTTCACCGTGCAGGGCCCCGATGGGCCGGCCTACACCCGCGACGGCCAGTTCACGCTGAGCCCGACAGGCGAGCTCGTGACGCGCGAAGGCCGGCGCGTTCTGTCTGCCGGAGGGGATCCCATCCAGATCCAGCAGGGCGGGGCGACCCCGGTCATCGCCGAGGACGGATCGATCCGTCAGGGCGGCAATGTCGTGGGCCAGCTGGGCGTTGTGGCTTTCGCCCGGCCGGGCGCGCTGGAAAAGATCGGCGAGAACCTCTGGGCGCCGCGCGACGAGCCGCCAGGCCCCTTGATCGACGGGCGCGTCCAGCAGGGGATGGTGGAAGGCTCCAACGTCGTCGCGGTGCGCGAACTTACACGGATCATGGAGATTTCGCGCGCCTATGAGAGCGCCACGCGCCTGCAGCGGCAGGCCGAGGACCTGCGCGGCCGCTCGATCGAGCGGCTTGGCCGCATCAGCTGACCGGAGGCCTGACCCATGCGCTCACTCAATATCGCCGCCACCGGCATGCTCGCCCAGCAACTGAATGTGGAGGTCATCTCCAACAACATTGCGAACATGAACACGGTGGGCTTCAAGCGCCAACGCGCCGAGTTCCAGGATCTGATCTACCAGACGATGGAACGGCCCGGCGCCTCCTCTTCCGACGCCGGCACGATCGACCCGACAGGCGTTCAGGTCGGCTATGGCGTGAAGGCGGGCTCAACCTACCGGATTCAGGAGCAGGGCAACCTGCAGCGCACCGACAACCGCTACGATCTGGCGATCAGCGGCCAGGGTTTCTACCAGGTGGAAATGCCCGACGGCACGACCGCCTATACGCGTGCGGGCAACTTCGCGATCAACGCCGAGGGACGGATCGTCACCGAGGACGGTTTTGGCCTTCTGCCCGCGATCCAGGTGCCGGAAAATGCGCTCGACATCTCGATCAGCGCCAGCGGCCAGGTCCAGGGCATTCTGCCTGGTTCGCCTCAGCCACAAGAGCTTGGCCAGATCGAGCTCGCACGCTTCGTCAATCCGGCAGGCCTTGAGGCGATCGGCGACAATCTGCTGATCGAGACCGCAGCATCCGGCCCGGCCACCACCGGGGCCCCGCGCTCGGAGGGCTTTGGCTCGGTGAGCCAGGGCTTCATCGAAGGCTCGAACGTGAACCCGGTGATGGAGATCTCGGCGCTCATCATGGCGCAACGCGCCTACGAGATGAATTCGCGGGTGATTTCCGCCTCTGACGAAATGCTCCAAGCCACCTCGCAGATGCGCTGACGGTTCCGATGCGGCGCTTCCTGTCTCTCGCATTTGCACTCCTCCTGGCGGCGCCGGCCACGGCCGCAACCGATCTGCGTCTGCGCGCCGATCCATCAGCGTCCGGCCCCATGGTTACAATCGGCGATGTGTTCGATGGCGCGGGCGCGGCTGGCGCAACCCCGATCGCGCGTGCGCCTCTGGGCGGGGCGCCGCTTCGCTATGACGCGCGTGCGCTGCAGCAAAGGTTGCGGGCGGCCGGTCTCGACTGGGCCAACCGCGAAGGCGTCACTCAGGTTGTGGTGGGCGGGCGCGGCGCGGCGACGAGCCCTGCCGCCATGGGAACGATCGGCCTCGGCCTCGAATATCCGGTGCTGGCGCGCCCGATGGCGGCAGGCGAAACGATCACGCTTTCTGACATCACGTTTGAAGCCGTGCCCTACGACCGCGCGCCGCGCGACGCGATTGCAGAGCCCGCCGAGCTGCTGGGCCGGGTCGCGCGCCGCCCCCTGCCCGCCGGCCAACCGCTGCGCGTCAGCGACACGCGCGCCCCAGCCGCCTTCAAGCGCGGCGAGATGGTGCTGCTGACGTATCAGGCTGGCGGCGTGCGGATCGTGGCGCGCGGTCGCGCGCTGGCGGATGCCGCCATCGGGGAGCCAGCGCGCCTTGTGAATCTTCAGTCCAATCGGCCGGTGGAAGCGATCGCCACTGGCCCAGGCGAAGCGCGCGCGCTTGCCGCCGGCACTGCCCTGCCCTTCCGGAGCGCCCAGCGATGAAGAAACTGCTCGTTCTTGCAGCCCTGACCGGTCTGGCCGGATGCGCCTCGACAGAGGAGGCAATCCGGAACGGCGGCAATCCGCCAGCCTTCGCGCCCATCGAGAACCCGCAAATGCTGACAGGCCGACGTCAGGTGGTG
>JBIIUJ010000138.1:0-6318 GCA_044340025.1 Caulobacterales bacterium | reverse complement strand
GGCCAACCGCCTCCGCGACGAAGTCGAAGGCTTCCTGCGGACCATCCGAGCCGCCTAGGCTCTCACTCCCCCGCGAGAGCCAACGGCAAGAGGGCCGCCCCGCAAGGGCGGCCCTTTTTGCTTTCGGGATCAGGTGTCCGACGTCTCCAGCGCGACAAGATCATAGGTCGCATCCAGCAGCGGCCAGGCCAGCCGCACCATCAGCGGCAGGGGGCCTGGCGCGACCCAGAGGTGGGCGTCGGGCCATTCCTCGCGCCAGCTCAAGGCGTAGCGCTGGCAGGCGAACCGGCCGGCGGCCGTCTCCACCGTCTCGTCGTTCAGCCGGGTAATGGCGTAGGAATAACCATCCGCGCGCTGCGGCCCGCCGCCGTTGGGCTGATGGGAGGAGGAGACGCAGCCCCTGGGCGTCTGGCGCGCGGGGCCGTGGGGATCATGCAGCAGGGCGGCGAACCCGTCCCCGATCAGCGGATGCAGGGCGATGAAGGCCACGGGGTCCGGGTCCTGGTAGGTCAAGACCTGAAGCGATGCGCCCGGCTCCAGGATCGCCTGGTCGATGCGGGCGCCCTCGATCCGCCAGAGCGCTGCGCTGGGGGCGCGGCCGGCCTGCTCCACCCTCACGAAGGCTTCGCGGGGGCGCCCCTCCCCGTCCAGGCGCCAGACGCACTGCCGGGTTAGAGCATCATCGTCCATCTCGCAGCGCGCTTCGATCTGAAAGCCTTCCGCCACGGACGTGATCTGAAACCACTCGCGCCCCGTCTGGGCGCCCCGCCGCAGATAATCGATCCGTCCCCGGACTTTCATCGCCCCACCCCTGCTTCAGACTGTCAGCGTGGCCGGGCCCGTGGCGTGGATCGGCTCGGCCCCATCGGCGGTGATGAGCATCAGATCCTCCAGGTGCGCGGAGCCGCTATGGCCGGTCTCCATCAGCGGGCGATCGACCGACAGGATCATGCCGGCCTCCAGAGCCAGATCATAGAGGGCTCCGTCCGCGCCGCGCGCGGGCATGTCTGTGTGATGCAGGCCGACCAGATGCGGCCCGAACGGCGCCTGATGGTCATGGCCCAGCGCTTTCAGCGTCGCCTGGCCGCAGCATGCCCGCCACATCCGCCCATGCCGACGCAATCGCCGCACAGATCGGCTTCATCGCGCGCGCCGCCCCGGCGCCATCGGCGCCTCAGGTTCCCGGCGGGCGGGGCGGCGGCGCGACCGAGCCGTCGCCAGCGATCCGTGCCTTCACGTCGCGGAACCAGGCCGGCAGCTCCGGCGCGGGCGCCGACAGCGACTGGCCGGGGGCCACGGGGGCGGGCGTCTGGCTGCGGGCATACCATTCCAGCGAAGACAGCGAGGGGTCCTCCCACTTGTCGGGCGCTTCGAGATATTGCGGGAAGTGCTTGGCGGTATAGTCGAGCACCTTGCGGTCGATCCGGTTGATGTCGTCATAGGCGCCCATGTAGCAGGCATAGGCGATGTGACCGGGCGTGGTTCCCATCAGCATCCAGGGCAGCCAGGGCGTGATCCGGTTCCAGGTCCCGTTGTATTCCACCGACGTCTTGCGCCGGTTCTGCATGTCGGCCCAGTTGATGTTGTAGAGGAAGATCTCCGTCACCTGCGCGAAGGAATTGCCGCTCTCGCGCTGCCAGCGGGCGGGCTGCAGCGCGCTGGGGTAGAACAGATTGATGTGGCTGTAGAGGCCGAGCGCGTCGCCGCGCCGGCTCCAGGGCAGCAGCAACGGGGTGCGTTCGCGGCGCGCCGCATTCAGACCGCCATAGGTGGGCGCCTCGGGCCGGAAATCGGTGATGCGGATATTGAACGGGTCGTTGGCGATCGGCACCACCTTCACCGTCTCGTTGAAGTAGGGGTTCACCCACTCCTCGATGATCTCGCCCGAGCGCAGGTCGGTGTAGAAGCCCACCTCGCGCAGCACCTTCTTGTAGCCGCCGTCCGGCCCGTCATTGGGCAGGAGGCGCGCGGTGGAAAAGCCGGTGAAGCCCACAAGGTCGCGCACCTGCTCGCCCGGCCGCACGCCCAGCGCCTTGCCCGTATACCAGCCATACTTCGTCTTGGAGGGGTCCAGATTGCCCTGAAGCCGGGCGAACGCCTCGCGATTGCCGCGCGGGGTGGTGAGGTCGAGATAGGCGCCCTTCAGGAGCGAGGGATCGTCGGCGTTCACGCCCGGGCCCCGGACCGGGCTCGGCCCGCGCAGCACGTTCGTGCCGCCGAGCTTGATCCGCGGCGGCAGCGGCGCATCCGGGCCGGGGGGCGGCCCGGCCTGAGCCATCGCCTCCTGGCCGGCGAGCATGGCGGCGCTTGCCGCGGCCAGCCCGCCCATGCCCGCCATCAGCGCCCGACGGTCCAGCTCATATCCTGCGCTCATTGTCCTGCCTCCGGTTAGCGCTGCAGCGCAGCGCCTGCGAGAGGGAGCTTAGGCGGACAGCCGCCCCAGACGACGAAAGCGGCGGCGAATGACCGGCAGCCGGTCATCTCTTGACGCACCGGCGGTTTTTGTCGTTCTTTATCGATCGATGACATCGTTGAAAGGCCCTGAGCGACCATGCCCCGCCGCCCGATAGGAGCCCTGTCCGTCGCCAAGCGGGTGCGCGCCTTCTCGCGCGGGCTTCAGGTGCTGGAGTTTCTCAACGCCCGCAATCCGGCGAGCGTGGCGGAAGTGGCCCGCGCCGTGCGAATGGCGCGCACCACCGCCTTCCGCCTGCTCGAAACGCTCTATGACGATGGCTATGTCGACCGGCTGGAGCCTGATGGGCGCTACCGGCTGACCAGCAAGGTGCGCGGGCTCGCCGGGGGGTTCGACGACGACGCCTGGATCGCGGAAATGGCGCGCCCCGTGATGCGTCGCCTGGGCAAGGCGATGCAGTGGCCGGTCGCGGCAGCCACGCTGGCCGGCGGCATGGTGATGGTGCGCGAAAGCACCGACCACGACACGCACATGGTGTTTGACCGCACCAGCGCGGGCTTCCGCGTGCCGGTGCTGGGCTCGGCCTCCGGGCGGGTGATCCTTGCCTTCCTCGCCGAGCCTGCGCGCGAAGCCGCCCTGGCGATGGCGCTGGAGAGCGAGGCGACCCAGGGTCTCGACCGGACCTATTGGCTGCGCCTGCTCGCCGACATCCGGAAGGCGGGCTATGCAGTCTATTCGCGCCCGGGCGCGCGGGAGGGCTCCGTCGCCGCCCCCGTCTTCGCCGCCGACGGGACGGTGCGCGCCGCCCTCTCCACCCGCTATTTCGAAGCCGTGCTCACGCGCGCCCAGGCGGTGGAAACCCTGATGCCCGCGATCCGCGCCGCAGCGGACGAAATCACGCTGGCCTTGCGCGCCACCGCAGCCTGAACGGGCATCAGCAAGACGCCTTCACAACCACCTGTTGGCCCGATCACTCGTGGATCGGTAAAGTGACCTTGGCAAATGCCCGCAATGCGATCATCGTGCGAACGTGTTCAAACTGTCATGGACCGTCAAGAACGGCTCCACGGATCGACAGGGAGCGTTGGCATGGAAAAAGGCGTCCCCATTCGCGCGATCAGCCGCGGCCTGGCCGTTCTGCAGGCGGTCAACCGCCATGGCTCACTCACCATGATGGACATCGCCCATGCCTCGGGCGTGCCCTATCCCACGGCCTGCCGCATCGTTCAGACCCTGCTGCATGAGGGCATGATCGAGAAGGAGCCCGCGCGGAAGCGCTATCGCGCCACCGCGCTCGTCCAGACGCTCTCGGTCGGCTATCAGAAGGAAGACGCGCTCGTCAGCGTCTCGCGGCCGCACCTGGTGGCGCTCACCAAGAAGCATTCCTGGCCGGTCTCGATCGCCTCGCGCGTCGGCAACATGATGATGGTGCGCGACAGCACGCATGTGCTGACGTCGCTGACCTTCACGAATTACTATCCGGGCTTCACGCTGCCGCTGCTCGAATGCGCCTCGGGCAAGGCCTTCATGGCCTATGTCAGCCCGGAGGAGCGGGCGGAAATGCTGAAAGGCCTGAAGAAGCTCGAGGCTGCGCCCGACAAATATGGCGCGCTGCTGCTGGAGACCGGAACCCTGCTGGAGGAAATCCGCCGCACGGGCTTCGCCACGCAAGGGCGCAACCGCTATACGGCCACGCCGGGCAAGACCTCCTCGATCGCCGTGCCGGTGTTTGAGGGCGAGCACGTCGCGGGCGCGCTGTCGCTCATCTTCTTCGCCTCGGCCATGACGATGGATCAGGCGATCGCGGCGTTCGCCGACGATCTGAAGACCGCCGCCGCCGAGATCTCGGCCAAGCTGGCGCCTGCGCCGCAGGCGGTGGAAAACAGACCCGATCAGCAAGCCGCCTGAGGCGGCTTCGGCCGGGCGCGGGCGCTAGACAGCGGCCTCGCGGCCGGCCTCCACCGCGCGCATCACGCGCATCAGATTGCCGCTCCAGATCTTCTGGAGGTCAGCCTCGCCATAGCCCTCGTTGAGCAGGGCCTGGGTGATTTTCCAGATGCCGGAGACATCTTCGAGGCCCGCGACCCCGCCGCCGCCATCCCAGTCGAGCCCGATGCCGACGTGATCGACGCCCATCAGCTCCAGCGCATGCAGGAGGTGGCGCATCAGGGTGGCGAACGCCGCCTGCGGCGCGGGATGGGCGAGATTGAGGGCTGCGAGCTCCGCGCGATAGGCGGCCACCCGTTGTGGCGGCAGGCGATTGGGCGGGCCGTATTTCTCCTGCAGCGCCTTGAGGCCAGCCGCGCGCGCGGGGCTGGGGTCTGGCAGCTTCTCGAGATAGGCCCCGAAGGCGTTCATCTGCAAAACCCCGCCCTTGGCCGCGAGCAGCTTCAGGCGCGCGTCGTCCAGATTGCGCGGGTGGTCGTAGATCGCCTTGCAGCTGGAATGGGAGGCGATGATCGGCACGCTGGAAATGGCGATCATGTCGTCGAACACCGGATCGCTGGCGTGGCTGTGGTCCACGATGACGCCCAGCCTGTTGCAGGCGCGCACCCAGTCCTTGCCGAGCGCGGAAAGTCCGTTCCATTCCGGCTTGTCGGTGGAGCTGTCGCCCAGATCATTGTTGAGGAAGTGCACCGGCCCGGCCATGCGCAGGCCAAGATCATAAAACGTCTTGAGCAGGCTGAGATCGTTGCCGATGGGATAGGAATTCTCCATCGAGATGAAGACCGCGATCTTGCCGGCCTTCGCGATCGGCTCGAAATCGTCGGCTTTCAGCGCGAGCTGGAACGTATCGGGCCGGGCCGCGACCATTTCCCGGATCAGGGCGATCCGGCGCAGGCCGGCGTCGCGCGCGGCGGCATGGGCGGCCGGGTTGCGCGGACCCTGCGCCTGATAGACCACGAAGAAGCCGCCATCGAGGCCGCCTTCGCGCATCCGTGGCACGTCCACCTGGCTGAAGTCGCGGATCCAGTCGTTGCGGCGGAAGATGTCAAACCCTGGCCGGGCCACATTGGCGGGCGTGTCAAGGTGACTGTCGAGCGTGTTGAGGCGGGCGTGGATGGCGCGGGCCTGCCGCTCCGTGAACGGACGGGCTGGCTTTTCGCGCGCGGCGGCGGGCCCCGCAGCAAGAACGGCGGCGGCGCCGGAAAGCGCAGCCCGGCGACTGATCGAAACCATGACGTGTCCCCCTGAAGCGCCGCGCCCAGGCGAAAGCCCCCGGGCGCGGCACCCTTCCTCAGAAATCGGTCGAAAGAGTGAACTGAAATGTCCGCGGCGGTCCAGGGCGGAATGTCGCAAGCCCCGTGACGGAGGTCGTGATCGTGCCGAGGTAGTCCTCGTCGGTCAGATTATCCACGTTCAGGCGCGCCCGGACATTCTTCAGCGGCCCGATCGCGAATTCATCGCCGATATCGAGATAGGCGTTCAGGACAGTATAGCCGCTGGTTTCTTCCGTATTGATGAAGTTTGTGAACCGCTCGGAGAGATAGCGCGCCGAGAGATTGGCCACAAGCCACGGGAACGGCTCAACCGTCACGCCTGCCTGTATCAGCCATTCGGCGTTATCCGGCAAGCGATTGCCTGCGATACGCAGCGGATTGCCAGCCGAGAAGCGCGGAATATCATCCTTGAACTCGGCGATGTTGTAGGTGACGTTCGCGTTGAAATAGAACAGATCGGACGGCTTCCACACGCCCGACAGTTCCACGCCATAGGATTCAACCGTGCCTACGTTCTGGAAGAAGGTTTCGGTCTGGGTTGATCCCGGCACGGGCGAGGCGAACGACTGAAGCCGGTTGTCGAACGTCGTGAAATAGGCCGCGATCGCCCCGTTGAAGGTGGGGTGATTGGCGCGCAGGCCGATCTCGAAGTTCTTGCTCTCTTCCGCCGCCGGATTGGGCGCA
>JBIIUJ010000137.1:0-6395 GCA_044340025.1 Caulobacterales bacterium | reverse complement strand
ATCAAGGCCGGTCGCCTCGAACGTGGCCTGGCCCTGAGAGGCGACAAGCAGTTCGGCCAGGCGCGTCTTGTCGGTCTGGCTGACCGGGATCAGCAGCTCGCGCCATGCCGGATTCGCAAGCGCGGCCGCGCACGCCTCGGCAAGGCCGAGATCCTCGGGGCGCGCCACTTCGGCCTGGTTCATCGGGATGCCGCCGCGCAGCTGGGCCCCATACTCGGCGAACAGAACCCGCGTGAGCAGGGTCTCGGCTTCGCCAAACGCGCCCTCGGCCGCCAGCCGATCCGCCCAGCCCGCAGCCTCGCGCAGCGTCTCGGCGTAGGTCGCAATCCAGGCGAGGCCATGCACGACATGCTGTTCGGCGTCGATCAGGGCGCGGTCCACCTTGCCGGCCGGCGCGACGCGGGCGCGCACGGCGCGCTTGGCCGCCTCCAGATAAGGCTCGATTGCGGCGGCCGCGGCAGCCAGCGTGGCCGGGGCGGCGACGACGGGGGAGACGGCGTCGAGAGGCATGGTCAACTCCAACAACAGCGGCAAAACTCTTTCGCGGCTGCAACATATAGGCCGATTTTACGCAAGACCATTCCACTTTCCGGCGAGCGCGGCGTTTAGGCGGCCTTAAGCGCGGCTGGGGTAGGCTCTAAGTTCAGAGGAGCAAGTCGTGGCGGGCGAAAACGCACCCAGCAAGCGCTTTGTACCGGAGCAGACATCGGTCCTGGTGGTCGATGATCAGCCGTTCTTCCGCGCGTTGCTTACCGAGATTCTGCGCAGCATCGGCGTGTGCTCGATCTTCACCGCCGCCAATGGCGAAGAGGGGATCGAGGACATCCGCTCCTTCCGGCCCGATGTGGTGCTGGCCGACTGGATGATGCCGGACATGGACGGTCTGGAGATGACGCGCGCCATCCGGCGTTCGCGCATTCTGCCCAATCGGGCGGTGCCCATCATCCTGGTCACGAGCAACAACCGCCGCAGCCAGGTGGAAAGCGCGCTTCAGGCCGGGGTGGATGAAATCCTCGTCAAGCCGGTCACGCTGCGCGGCGTGTTCGAGCGGATGAAGAAATCGATCGAAAATCCGCGCCCCTTCATCGACACGCCTGTCTATGTCGGCCCGTGCCGGCGGCGCGTTCAGCGCTCCGACTATCTGGGTCCGCGCCGGCGCGCCAACGAACCCCTGGAAGTGGTCGAGACATCGGAAGACGCAATGGCGCTGCGCGACATGATGACGGTCGCGCTGCACCGGATCCGCGGCTTCGCCGCACAGCTGCGCGAAGGCCGCACGATCGTGGCGCGCCCGATCTACATGGCGACGCTCGAGGTCCAGGCCGTCGCCGCAGAGCTGGGCGACAAGGAGATGCTGCGCGCGGCCGTCTCGCTGATCCGCTATCTTGACGCGGTCGGGCGCACGCCAGACCTCGCCGCAGACGTCGTGGAAACCCATCTCGGCGCGATCGAGCGGCTGATGGTCACCCCGCAATCCGAGCACGAGACGCGCGATCATGTGGCGCTGGGCCTCGAACAGGTCGTCGCCAAGCGCCTGCGCACCAGCGCCGCCTGAGCACGGCGCGTCTGGCGCAAGACGCAAGCCGGCTTATCTTTGAGCGCATGGACGCGCTTCCCGCCCTGGCGGCTTTTCTGGCGATGGTGTTCGCCGCAGCCTCGACCGGCGGAATATTCCGGCCGGACCAGTGGTATCGCGCGCTCGCCAAGCCCGGCTGGACGCCGAAAGACTGGGTCTTTCCCGTCGTCTGGAGCCTGCTCTATCTGGCGATCGCGGTGGCGAGCTGGCTGGTCTGGCGCGAGGCCGGCTGGTCCGGGATCGCCGCCTATGCAGCGCTGACGCTGAATCTCCTGCTCAATGCAGGCTGGTCCTGGGTGTTCTTCGGGCTGAAGCGGATCCGGCTGGCGCTGTGGGAGGCCGGCGCGCTCTGGCTTTCGACCGCGCTGCTCCTGAGCGTCTACGCCGCCCACAGCCCGGTCGCGGCGGGCCTGATTGCGCCCTATCTCGTCTGGGTTACGGTGGCGTTTGCGCTCAACCTGTCGATCCTGCGCCGGAATCCGGCGGCCGCCGGATGACGCCCTAGATGACGCCTTTGGCCTGAAGGGCGGCGATCTCCTCGGCGCCATAGCCAAGACGGGCGAGAATGGCGGGGCCATCGGCGCCCTGGGCGGGGATGGCCGGATCGATCCGGGCAGGCTCGTTGCGAAACAGGATCGGCGTGCCGACGATCTCGTTGCCGTCCGCATCCGCGCCCAGAAGCCCGCGCTCGCGCACATGGGGATCCTCGAACGCCTCTTTCAGGGTGCGCACCGGGGCGAAGCAGACGTCCTTGTCGGCAAACCACGCCTCCCAGTCGGCGCGCGTTCGGGTGGCGAACAGGTCGCGGAAGAAGGCGCGCAGCGGCTCCTGGCCCGGGCCGGGCGGCAAGGCTGCATAATCGAGCAGGTCCAGCCGGTCGACGGCGGCCAGAAGATTGCGCGCGAACTTCAGTTCCGAGCCGCCGAGCACGATCCATTGATCGTCTGCGGTCTGATAGAGGCTGAACATCGCATTGCCGCCCCAGGAGCGCTCATCCTTCACCACATGGGGCTGGCCGGTGGCGAAGATCCGGCCGGTGACATTGGGCGTCCACTGGATCGTGGCGTCGAACATGGCGATATCGAGATAGTCGCCCTGCCCCGTCTCGGCCCGGCGCAAGAGCGCCATCAGCACGCCGGCAAGCCCCGCATAGGAGGCGAAGGCGTCCGCGATCGGCACATGCGGCATGGCGGGCCGGCGATCCTGACCCTCGTTCAGGCTCACCACGCCGGCGAGCGCCTCCACCGCCACGTCATGGGCCGGCCGGTCGCGATAGCGCCCGGTCTGGCCGAACGCCGAGAGCGAGGCATAGACCACGCCCGGATTGACAGCCCGCACCGCCTCATAACCCACGCCCAGCCGGTCCACGACGCCCGGGCGGAACGCTTCCACGATCACGTCGGCCTCGGCCGCGAGCGCCATGAAGACGGCCTTGCCTTCGGCGGCCTTCAGATCGAGCGTCAGGCTCTTCTTGCCGCGATGGGTGTTGCGGAACCAGACGCTGGCGCCGCCCTTCTCATAGCCGATGTGGCGGTTGGGCTCGCCCTCCCCCTTCGGCTCGATCTTGATGACCTCCGCCCCATGATCGGCCAGCGCGAGCGTGAGCATCGGGCCCGGCAGGAAGAGCGACAGATCGAGAACCTTGAGACCGGAGAGTTTCATGGCTGCCCTGCTAGACGCCTCCGGGGCGGGCAGGCAAGCCGGCTTCCTAACGCGCTCGTAAGCTGGCGCTCATGGCGCGTTCACCTCTGCTCGCCTAAAACGGGGGCCATGACACGCCCTGTTCTCCTGTCCGGCTTTGCCGCGCTCGCCCTTCTGGCTGCGCCCGCCACCGCCCAAGCGCCAGCCGCCTCGGTGTTCGACCAGATCGCGCCTGGCCAGACCAAACAGATCGAAGTGCAGCTGAAGGCGGATGCGCGCCTTCTGGGCATCCCCTTCGAACTGGCGCGCGGCACGATGCGCGCCACGCTTGAAGATGATGCCTATAGCGTTCAGGCGGATTATCGCTCCTCGGGCTTCGCCAACGATCGCAACGAGGCCGGCCGCGTCACGGTCTCCGGGGCGGTGAGCGAGGGGATGCTGCGCCCGCGCAGCTATCTCAGCCAGGAATCGAGCGGCAAGAAGCGCCGAATCGGGATCGACTTCGCCGCCAACCCGGTCAGCGTCGACGTGGCGCCGCGCTGGGGCTCCATGGGCAGCCCGCCGGCGAGCGATACAGAAAAGCGCCAGAGCGTGGATCCCCTGACCGGCCTGCTGGAACTCTCTCTCGTCACCGGGCGCGACCGGGGCCAGCCCTGCGGCGGCATGGTGCGCATCTTCGACGGCAAGCGCCGCTATGACATCCGCACCAGCTATGACGGCCAGACCACGGTCTCGGTGCCGGGCTATCGCGGGCCGGCGGTGCGCTGCCGCGGGCAATATGTGGCGGTCGCGGGCTTTGATGAGCCAGGCGCGCGCCATGCGGTGACGATCTGGCTTGCCGATGTGAGCAATTCCGGGGTTTCAGTGCCGGTGCGCATGACGGGCGGCAATGCGGTGGTGAGCGCGGTGCTGACCGCCCAGCGCGTGCGCGTGACCCAGAGCTGAGAACACAGGAAGGCTGATGCCGATGGACAGTCCCGATCGCCGCCTTCTGCTTGGCGGGCTTCTGGCGACCCTTGGCGCGCCCGGCGCCGCGTTCGCCCAGGATCTGCCGCTCGCCCAGACCGCGACGGCCGCCAGCCAGGCGCTCAACGCCGTGCGCCGGCTTCAGGGGCGGTTCGTTCAGGTCAATCCCAGCGGGCGCGAGACGCGCGGCGCCTATTGGCTTCAGCGGCCGGGCAAGGTGCTGGTGCGCGACCGCGACCTGAAGACCACAGACCGCGCGGCGCTTCGCGCAACCCCGCTCTATTTCATCCTGAAGGACCGGATTGATGTGGGGCGCGACGCCCGACCGATCCGGGCCGAGCGGCGCGACGGGCTGACGCTCCTGGCGCTGCGCGACCGCGCCGGGCAGGCCGAGGGCGAGCTGACGCTGGGCTTTGACGCCGCCATGGCGCTGAAACAATGGACCATTCTCGACGGCCAGGGCCGCACCACCACCGTCCGTCTGGAAACCGCCCAGACGCCAGCCAGCCTCGACCCCACGCTTTTTGCGCTGCGCGAGGCAATCACCGGCCCCCGGCGCAGCTAGGAAATCTCCCCTGCGATTTCGGCTGTGACAGGGCTTTGCCGAAGCAGCTAGTGTGGCGGCTGCGATCTGCAGGGGAGCCCAGACCATGAGCGCAGAGCCCGACCTCGTTGTGATTGGCGCAGGCCCAGGCGGCTATGTCGCCGCCATTCGCGCCGCACAGCTCGGCCAGAAGGTCGTTGTCGTGGAGCGCGCGCATCTGGGCGGCATCTGCCTGAACTGGGGCTGCATCCCCACCAAGGCGCTGCTGCGCTCGGCCGACGTGTATGAATCCATCACCCACGCCAAGGCGTTCGGTCTGAAGGTCGAGGGCGCAAGCTTTGATCTGCCCGCCGTGGTGGAGCGCTCGCGCAAGATCGCCAAGCAGCTCTCCTCCGGCGTCGCCTTCCTGATGAAGAAGCACAAGATCGAGGTGATCGACGGCGAGGCGCGGCTGGAGAAAGGCGCCAGCGCGCCAAGGGTGGTCGTGGCGCTGAAGGCGGGCGGCGCACGCACGCTCAGCCCGAAGAACGTGGTCCTCGCCACCGGCGCGCGCGCGCGCGCGCTGCCCGCCGCCGGGCTGGAGCCGGACGGCAAGCTGGTATGGACCTACAAGGAAGCCATGACGCCCGACGTTTTCCCGAAGCGGCTGCTGGTGGTGGGCTCGGGCGCCATCGGGATCGAGTTTGCGAGCTTCTATCGCGCGCTGGGCGCGGAGGTGACGGTGGTGGAGGCGGTGGAGCGCATCCTGCCCGCCGAGGATGAGGAGATCAGCGCCTTCGCCGCCAAACAGTTCGCCAAACGGGGCGTCGCGCTGATCACCGGCGCGCAGGTGAAGGCCCTCGCCAGGGGTGCAGACACCGTCTCGGCCACAATCGCGACCGCCGACGGCCAGACCCGGACGATCGAGGCGGATCGCTGCATCCTCGCCATCGGCATCGTCGGCAATGTGGAAAACCTGGGTCTGGAGGCGCTGGGCGTGCGCATCGAGCGCGGCCACGTCCAGACAGACGGGCTGGGCCGGACCGGGGTGGCCGGCCTCTGGGCGATCGGGGATGTCACGGGTCCGCCCTGGCTGGCGCACAAGGCCTCCCACGAGGGCGTGGCGGCGGTGGAGGCGATGGCGGGCCTGCACCCGCATGCGCTGGACACAAGCCGCGTGCCGGGCTGCACCTATTCCAGCCCCCAGATCGCCAGCATCGGCCTGACGGAAGCCAAAGCGCGCGCGGCGGGGCGCGAGATCCGGGTCGGCCGCTTCCCCTTCCACGGCAATGGCAAGGCGATCGCGCTGGGCGAGCCAGAAGGGCTGGTGAAAACCATCTTCGACGCCACCACCGGGGAGCTGCTGGGCGCGCATATGGTGGGAACCGAAGTGACCGAGCTGATCCAGGGCTATGCCGTCGCCATGACGCTGGAGACCACCGAGCAGGAGCTGATGGAGACGATCTTTCCCCATCCCACCCTCTCGGAAATGATGCACGAAGCCGTGCTCGACGCTTACGGCCGCGCCCTGCACGTTTGAGGGGGCTCATATCTGGACTTGGGCGCGTCAGAACCGATGCGTACAGACACGCCGTCGCCCTCGCGCAGGCGAGGGCCCAGGAGACCAGGAGACCAGGAGCGCCGCGTTACCCACTGGGCCCTCGCCAGCGCGAGGGCGACGCAAGTCGC
>JBIIUJ010000136.1:0-6400 GCA_044340025.1 Caulobacterales bacterium | reverse complement strand
TGCGGGCCTCCTGGCTTCCCATTGGCAGGAGACATTTGACGGGGGCAAGATAAAGGGAGACGGCGCGTTCCTCTAATAATCGGTTTTAATTAGGATTTATTGTGACTTACTGCCTACTTCATGACTTGCCATGACTTACGGTGCGTTCGGTTTCGACTGGTTTCGCCGTGGTTTCGATCTCCGCGACATTTTCGGGTCGCTGGACGGTGTGCAGCGGGGTCTGCCGTCAGGGCCTGCGCTGGCGCTCGCCCGCCCCGTGCGGTCCGTGACCTGTCACTGTCCACACCTGATCAAGGGACATGACACGGACCCGATCGACACCACGGGCACGCTGGCGAGCGATGAGGCTGGAGCCTCTGCCCTCGCCGAAACCGCCGGCCACCACATGACGTTGGGGCTGATCATCTTCCAGGCGGCGGGCGGCAGGGCCGCAGATCGGGGTCAGCGCCACTCCGCCCGGACGGCCGCCAACGCCTCCCGGCAGGGCGCTATGGGATACCATAGAGGGCCGCCATCACCGACGGCGCACCCCCTACCCCGCCAGGCGCGGAAACCTTTTGTCCCTCGGCATCGGGATCTCGAAGGCCGGGTGGTCGGGGGCGAGGGTGGCGCGGCGGACCATCATCAGGCTCGGCTCCTTGCCCTGGGTCTCGCCGATCCATTCGAGGTGGAATTCGGGCAGGCCATTTTCCTCCGCGATCTTCTTCAGCTCGAACTTGAAGCGGCGATAGCTGCCTTCCGCGCCCGATTTCTCGAACAGGGTGGGCAGTGAAATGGCAAAGCCCGCCCCCCCTGCCCCGCCGGCGTGCTTGCGCGCCACGCGATAGAGCCAGCGCTCCCGCCCGCCGGTAAGGCGGAAGTAATCGGGGTGGATGGCCAGCACCCCGCCATCCATCATGATGCCCTCATAGAGCCATTCCGACAGCGTCAGCGTCATGCCGCGGGTGACGCCGGTGGCTTCGTCCGTCACCTCGCTCCAGCCCTCGATCCAGGAGAATTGGCGGACCTTGCGCTTGCCGCTGGCGCGGATGTTGGTGCGGATCGTGGTGGCCTGCAGCCGCGCAAGCGCGGCGCGCAGGCGCTCGTAATTCTCGCCCCCCACGCCGCGATTGATGGCGCGCAAGAGCTCGGACGGGTGGAAGGCCAGCGTGCGCGGCACGTCGTTGGCGCGCTTGTCCTTCATGGCGGTGAGCACGCTCGCCGCCCAGATCATCACGTCTGCATCCCAGATCGTGGCCATGCCGTATTCCGGCACGGCGCGTACCTCCACCCAGATGGAGCCGTCGGGGCTCTCGTACTGGATGGGCTGCACCCGCTTGCGCTTGGCGAGCGAGAAGAACGGCCGCTCCATCGTCTCGCGCTGATCGCGCAGACCCATCTCGGTGAGATAGGGGGCGAAGAGGTCGAACTGACCGTTTTGGGGATCCTTGCGCAGGCTCATGGGGCCCATCCTTGCACGCCGCGCGCGATTCGGAAGCGGGCGGGGGACGCCAGTGGTAGCGCAGCGCCGCGCAGGTGGTGTTCCCGATCGGACGAGGGGGGCAACACTTGGCCTGTTATCGCAGCACGCCTACGCGATAGCGGGTGAACAGCGGGTCGAGGATCGCCTTCGCAGCCGGATCGCGGCGATCGAGCACCAGCCGATCGCCCCAATCCAGCGCGCCGCGCGCCCGATCGAACAGGGCGACGGCGAGCTCGTCATTGTCGTGATTGGCGCGATAGGCGACGCCCGCCGGCTTGGCCGGATGGTCATGAAGCGCCCGCGCCCACGCCTGGGAGGCCGGATAAGGACCAGAGGTCACCGCCGCCGTCGCGCCGAGCGGGATCAGCCCATCCCCAAACAATCGCACCAGCGTCAGGTCTTGCGTGACGGTCGCGCTCGACAGCGCCCGCTCCTTCAGGATCGCTTCGGTGAGCAGCGTCGCGCCGGACCGGCGCAGCAGTGTTTCCGCAAAGGCGCCCGCTTCGCTCAACGCTGCGTAGCAGACGCCGAATGCGCCGCGCGGATCATCGAAGCGGTTGCGGCGCGCGGCCCCGAAATGGTCCGGCGCCAGACCCGCCTGATGCAGCCGCCAGAGCGTCCGGCCGGGGCGGAGCGTCAGAGAGGGCAGGTCCCGGCCGGCGAGATCGCCCGGCGGCGGCGGAACTTCAAAGTCCATGCCTGGCGAACCGCTCCGCCGCCCACACCGCGCCGGCCACATCGCCCTCGCGGAGTGCATCGAGCGGGCGGGCGCCGCCCAGCACGTCATCGCCTGTCAGCATGAAGTTCAGCCGCACCCAGGGGTTGGTCTCGGCCAGGGCATTGGCTACGTCGCGGATGCCGGGCAGAAGGCCGTCCGGCCCGATCTGGAAGGCGGGATAGGCATAGCCTTCCCCGCGCGGGATCCAGAAGATCTGGTTTTTTTCCCGCCTTTTGCTGATTGCTGGAACCGAGATGCTCAAATGATCCGCCAGCTCCTCGGCCGAAAGCACCCCGCCACAGGCCTTCAGCAAAGCCCGGATCGCAGCGGCGCCGCGCAGATACGCCGCAGTCTGCGGATCGAGCGGCTCGACCTCCGCCTCCACCGCCCCCGCGTTGGTCATCGCGTCGAGCAGAACATCGACGTCGTTGGCGGCCGACAGCGCCTCGCCCAGGCGTTGCGCGGGCAGGCCGTCGGCGAGCGCATGAAGGGCGCGCTCCGCGCGGGCGACGAACGCGGCCCTTAGCGCGCGGCCGGTCTCGTCCGGATCAAGGGCTTGGGGCGGAAGAGGTGCGGGCGCGGCCATGCGAGCCATCTTGGTCGGTTGTTGAATTCTGTCAATGCGAAGTGCGGAAAACCTAAATCCGTCAGGTCGGCGCCGGGACGTCGGTCTCCCTCACCCCTGCTCCGGCATCACCCTCTTCATGAAACCGTCGAACAGGGGCACGGTGAAGGCGGTTTCGCCGTGTGCGGCGCTGAAAATCATGCCCTTGCGGATCAGGTTCGCCCGCGTCGGCGCGAGGGTGGAGACCGGCTGGCCCAGCTGGTCGGCGATGGCGCCGGACTTGTGCGGGCCAGGACCAAGCGTGGCCATCGCGCGCAGATAGCGCTTTTCCGCCGGCGTCAGCCGATCAAACCGCACGCGGAAGAAGCTCGCGTCCAGCTCGGCCAAGGCGATGGCTTCGGCGTCGGCGACATCGTCCGCGTCGATGGGCGAGGCGTCCGCCGTCTCCCAGACGTGTTTGCCCCATTCCTGCAGGAAATAGGGATACCCCTCGGTCTTGTGCACGATGGCGGCGAGCGCGGCGTCGGTGATCGTCTCGCCCTCCTGCTCGATCGGTCCGCGCACGGCGGCGGCCGCCGTCGCCGGCTCCAGAGGGCCCAGAGGGGCGAATTCGAACAAGCGCTCGGCGTAGGATTTGGCCTCGCCCATCTGGCCCAGAAGCTGGGGCAGGCCCGCCCCGATCAGGGTCACCGGCAAGCGCCGCTGGCTTGCGCGGTGAAGCGCCGAAATCAAGGCGGCGAGTTCGGGCTCGGACACATATTGAAGCTCGTCGATCGCCAGAACCACGACCGTCTCGCGCTCGCGCGCGGCTTCGCCGACCGCTTCGATCAGATCGGCGAGATCGCTGTCCAGATCGCCGGAATCGGCAAGCCCCGGCTCAGGCTCGAACTCGACAGCGACCTCCACATCCTCGAACTTCACCTTCAGCTTGGCAAAGCCAGCGAGCGCCCGGAGCGCTTTGGAAAGCCCCTCCCCCGCCCGCTTGATCCGGTCCAGCCGCAACAGGCTCGCCCGCAGCGGCGGCAGCAGAAGCGCGGGCAGCGATCGGCTCTCCGGCGCCTCGATCGGCACGATGATCATGCCGCGCGCTTCGGCCTCGTTCCAGATCGCGGTGAGCAGCACGGTCTTGCCCACGCCGCGCAAACCGTAGAAAATCAGGCTTCTGGCGGCGCGCCCGGCCCGAATGCGATCCAGCGCGACAGACGCCCGCTCCATCAGCGCATCGCGCCCTTCCAATTGCGGCGGCTGCGCGCCTGCGCCGGGCGCGAACGGGTTTCTGCGGGGATCCATAGGGAGTTTATCCCAGTTTATCGAATTTCTGTAAACTGCCCTAAACTCGCTATAGAGTGCCCTCACCCGCCCCAGAGCACGCTGACCGGGGCGGCGATCATGCGATCGTCGAAGGCGATGGTCTCGCGGCCTGTATGGAGCACCAGACCGAGTGCGAAGGCGGGGCCCAGCGTGTCGCGCAGGAGGCGCATGGGCTTGAACCAGTCGTAGCGCGGCGTGGCATTGGCCTTCACCTCGATCGCGACGATCCGGCGGTCCCAGCGCTCCAGGATGAAGTCTATCTCGTCGCCGCGCTGGGTGCGGAAGTGGAACAGGGCGGGCGGATCATCAGCCACGGTGGCGAGCTTCGAGAGCTCTGAAAATACGAAGGTTTCAAGCAACGGCCCGAAGGCGGGCCGGGCCTTCTCGTCGCCCGGATCATAGCGGCGCAGCGCGGCGGCGAGGCCAGAATCGAAAAAGTGCAGCTTCGGCGCCTTGATCAGCCGCGACAGCTCGTTGCGGCTCCAGGGTTGCACCCGCCGCACCAGGAAAAGCCGCTCCAGCACATCGATATAGGCGTCGACCGTCTTGCGGCTGAGCTGCAGCGCCAGCGCAAGCTCGCTCACATTGATCGTCTGACTGGTGCGCAGCGCAAGCTGGGCAAGCAGCGCCGGCAGCCTGTCGGCGAAGTCGATCGCGGCGATGTCGGCGACGTCGCGGCCCGCGGTCAGCGCGGCATAATCGGCAAGCCAGCGCCGGCGCGCGCGTTCGGGCCTGCTGAGCGCTTCGGGATAGCCGCCGGCGGCGACCACCTCCTCCAGCCGGCCAGCAGGCCCGGGCGAGGGCAAACGCCCCTCGAAGGCGGCCTCCAAAAACCGGCTGGGCGCGCCTGCGATCTCGGCCTGAGACAGAGGCAGCAGCGTCTGGCGCGCGACACGGCCGGCGAGAGAATCTTCCAGCGATTTCAAGGCGAAAAGATCAGCCGAGCCGGTGATGAGAAACCGCCCGGGCCGGGTGTCGGCGTCCACCGCCGCCTTGAGCGGCAGGATGAGCCCGGGCGCGCGCTGGATCTCGTCGATCACCAGGCGCGCGCCGCCCGCATCCAGAAAGGCAACCGGATCGGCCTGCGCCAGCGTGAGGAATTCCGGCCGGTCGAGCGTGCGATAGACCGCCCCTGCCCCGGCGACGGCCCGGGCCAGCGTGGACTTGCCGGACTGGCGCGGCCCGGTGAGCGCCACGATGCGGCTATAGGCGAGCGCCTCCTCGATCTGGGGCGTGGCATGGCGCGCGAACATGGGCGCCAGCCTAGTGGTGGATTGCGACTAAATCAATGGTGGATTGCGACTTGGTCTTTGGTGAAACGTGCTTTGAGGGCGGGTGAACTGGGAGCAGGCGCCCCTACCGCACCCGCCGCCCGTCTTCCGGGATGGCGCCGGTGGCGAC
Source organism: Caulobacterales bacterium (assembly GCA_044340025.1). Taxonomy (GTDB): domain Bacteria; phylum Pseudomonadota; class Alphaproteobacteria; order Caulobacterales; family Aquidulcibacteraceae; genus JBIIUJ01. The sequence goes on along the minus strand of JBIIUJ010000136.1, from coordinate 943 downwards.
CGCGTAGCCGGCCTGCTCCAGCGCTTCGAGCACCAGCCAGCGCACCGTCACGCGGCGTTCGGCGGCCTTGATCTTCAGGTCGCGCCAGAGATCTTCGGGCACGTCGAGGCGGAGCGGCAGGGCGCGGCCGAAGGGATCGGCGGCGTCTATGGGGCGCGGCGCGCCGCGCTCGACAGCGGATTTGGTCTCCAGAGCGGCGGTTTTTGGCGCCGGATCGCGCGCCTTCGCTCCCGTTTGATCCCGTTTCGCCCCGTCTGACGACGGTTTGGTCCCGTCCGGCGCCGCCTGGGTGGGCCTTGCAAAGCCCAGATCGGCGCTGGCCGCGAGCAGGGCCTCGGCCTGCGCGCCCGAGGTGCGCGGGCTCGGCCGGGGGGCGGGCATGAACAGCGGTTTTGCGGATAGATCAGCCATTATCCCCCTCCCCGGCTTCAGGCCGCCGCCGCCGGCGCGCCGGCCAGCACCGACAGAAGCTCGTCCAGCACGAGCGCGATCTCGTGCGCGGCCTTGGCGTCGCCGCCGGGCGCGGCTGGCGTCCGGCCGGTGAAATGGATGCTCTGATAGGCCGCGCGCTGGATGATCTCGGTGGCGAGCACGGGCACGCCGGCGGCCTGGATCTCGGCGCGGGCATGGGCGGCCACCCGGCTCATCAGCGGGCTCATCTGGGTGAAGAGCGCGCGCGCCGGGATGGGCCGCTTGAGCATCTTCTCGGCGCGCTGCACCACCTCATAGGTGCGGAAAACCTCCTGCAGATCCATGCCGGAGACCTTGGTGGGGATGAGCACGAGGTCGCTTTCCGCGATCGCATAGGTCACCGCCTGGGAGGCCGCGCCCTCCAGATCGACGAGCACGAGCTGATAGCGCGAAGCGGCGTCGGCCACCTTGTCGAGCAGGTCGCGTTCCGAGACGCCGCCGATCACATCGACCGCACACCCCTCCCCTGCCC
>JBIIUJ010000141.1:0-6154 GCA_044340025.1 Caulobacterales bacterium | reverse complement strand
CGGGAGGCGCCATATGGCAGGGTTGGACCGACGTCAGCTACTGGCAGGGGCCGGCGCGGCATGGGCCGTGGCCCCTGGCGCCGGCGTCGCCATGGCGGCGCGCCGAGGCGCTGGTGCGGTGGCGACGCCGGACGCACTATCGGCAGACGTCGGCATGGCGGCGCTCGAGCGCGGCGGCAATGCGGTGGATGCGGCGGTCGCTATCGCGCTGGCGCTCGCCGTGACCTATCCGGAGGCGGGCAATATCGGCGGCGGCGGGTTCATGACCGGCCTGGTGCGCGGCCGCCCCTGGTTTCTGGATTATCGCGAGACCGCGCCAATGGCCGCGACCGAAACCATGTATCAGGCTGCCGATGGTTCGGTTGTGGATGCGCTGTCACTCGTCGGCAATCTCGCCGCGGGCGTTCCCGGCACGGTCAGGGGTCTGTGGGCGGCCCATCGGCGCTATGGCGTGCGGCCTTGGGCGGAGCTTGTGGGCCCCGCCATCGCCCTCGCCGCCGACGGCTTCGCGCCACCTGCCCAGATGATCCGCATCCGCAATGATGGACAGCGTGATCTCGGCGGCGCCGACAAGCTTGGCGGACGCTTCAACGCCATGGAGGCCGGAACCATCTTCCGCCAGCCGGAGCTTGCCGCGACCCTGACGCGCATCGCAGCGCAAGGCCCAGACGGTTTCTATGCGGGCGAGACCGCCGCCCTGATCGAAGCCCAGATGGCGCGAGGGACGCCGCGCGGCATCATCACCGCCCAGGACCTTGCTGCATACCGCGCGCGCTGGCGCCCGCCGATCCGCGGCCGCTGGCGCGGCCTTGGGATCATCACGGCCCCGCCGCCAAGCTCGGGCGGGATCGCCCTGATGCAGCTCCTCACCATGAAGGCGCTGCGCGATGATCTGTTTGCGGGCGCGCCCCACAATAGCGCCCGCTACATTCATCTGATGGCGGAGCTTTCCAAGCGGGTGTTCGCCCATCGCGCGGGGTATCTGGGCGACCCGGACTTCTGGCCCGTGCCCATGGCGCGCCTGCTCGACCTTGCTTACCTCGCCGGCCGCGCCCGCGAGGTGAACCCGGACCGGCCCTCGCCCACCGCCGCCATCCAGCCCGGCCTTGAGCGGCCGCAGACAACGCACTTCTCGGTGGTCGACAGGGCCGGCAATGCGGTCTCCAACACCTACACGATCAACGGCTGGTATGGTTCCGGCGTGGTGGTGGAGGGGGCTGGGTTCCTCCTCAACAACGAAATGGACGATTTCTCGGCTGCTCCCGGCGTGCCGAACCAGTTTGGCGTCGTCGGCGGGGCCGCCAATGCGATCGCTGCGGGCAAGCGGCCCCTGTCCTCCATGACGCCGACGATCCTCACCCGCGACGGGGCGCCATGGCTGGTGCTTGGCTCGCCCGGCGGTTCGCGCATCATCACCACGGTCTTCCAGGTGATCGCCAATGTGGTGGACTACCGGATGGACTTGGCGAGTGCGGTCGCCGCCCAGCGCTTCCACCACCAGCTCCTGCCCGAAAACACCATCTTCACAGAGCCGTTCGGCCAGGGGACGGATCCCGCAGTGGAGACAGACCTTGTCGCCCTTGGCTACAAGATCGAGCGGCAGGATTATGTGGGCGACGTCGCCGCGATCGGCAGGGATCGCGCTGGCGCCCTCTCCATCGCTCCGGACCCCCGCGCCCGGGGCGCCGGGCGGGTGTCGATGTAGGGTCCATGGGTGCTGGAGGCCTGCCCGGCTCATCGGGCGGCTCCGCTCGGCGCTGCGGATCGCGTGCGGCCGTCTGTTTCCTGACGCAGAGGACCGGTCCCCGCCGTTGGCAAGAGGGCTGTCGCGTCGTATCGGACCCGCATGCAGCCCGCTCCCGACGCCCCCCGCCCCGCCGGCGATGATCCGGCCTTCGCCGCCGTGATCCGGCGCTGGTTCGGGATTTTCCTGATCGGCAAGATCCTGCTTGTGGCGCTCGTCGCCGCCGCGCTCTGGAAGATGCTGGGATGAGCGGGCTTCAGGGTTATGTCGCGCCGGGCTTCGAGCCAGTGGCGGCGGCGTTCGCCGAGGGCCTCGCCGGCGAGCTTGGCGCGGGCTTCGCCGCCACGATCGAGGGCGAGACGGTGGTGGTGCTCTGGGGCGGCTTCGCCGACCGGGCCCAGACGACGCTCTGGGCGGCCGACACGCTCGTGCCGGTCTATTCCACCACCAAGCCGATTGCCGCGATCACGCTGGCCCGCCTGATCGACACCGCAGGCCTGTCGTTCGAGGCGCCGGTGGCGTCGCTGTGGCCGGCCTTCGCCGCGCAGGGCAAGGGGGCGGTCACGATCGCACAGGCGCTGTCGCATCAGGCGGGCGTGCCGGGTTTCGTCGAGCCGATCGATCCGGCGCTCTGGCTCGATCCGCCGGCGCTGGCCGAACAGCTCGCCGCGCTCGCGCCGCTGTGGCCGCCGGGGACGCAGAGCGGCTATCACCCGCTCACCTATGGCTATCTTGCCGGCGAGATCGCGCGTCGGGCCGATCCGGCAGGCCGCACGCTGGGCGCCCAGCTGCGCGCCGAGATCACCGGGCCGGCCGGAGTGGATTTCTGGATCGGCCTGCCCGACGAACACCACGCCCGCTGCGCCGAAATCGCCCGGCCGAAGGATCTGCCGCAGCTAGGGCCGATCACGCCGGAAAAGCGCGCGGCTTTCCTCACGAAATGGGCCGCGCCCGACCGCGGCGGGGCGGAGTGGCGGCGCGCCGAAATCCCCTCCGCCAACGGGCATGGCACGGCGCTCAGCGTGGCGCAGCTTTACGCCATCCTCGCCAATGACGGGCGGCTTGGCGCGCGCACCATCCTGTCGCCGGCGGCGCTTGCCGCGCTTGTGGCCGTGCGGTGTCAGGGGCCGGACCGCGTGCTGCCGTTTGATCTGACGTGGGCGGCAGGCGTGCTTGTGAATTCCAACGGCTTTTATGGTCCCAATCCGGCTGCGCTGGGCCATTCGGGCTGGGGCGGCTCGTGCGGGCTGGCGGATGCAGACCGCCGGCTCTCGGCAGCTTATGTGATGAACCGGCAGTCGAATGCGCTGATGGGCGATCCGCGCGCCATGCGGCTGATCGCGGCGCTTTATGACTGCCTGTAGCTAGCCGCGCATCGCGCGCGCATCGGCGCCGAAGGCTTCCTGAAGCTTTGCCAATTGCAGCGTGACCGGATTTTCCTCCGGCGCCGGGCCGCCATACATGCCGCCGTCGAGCCGCAGAACCCGCTCATACAGCCGGCGCGACCGGGCGAGCAGATCGCTCAGCCGCTCGGGCAGCTCCTGCGCGTTCCAGCCGCCTTCGCCCGAGCAGAGATCGCGCGCGCCGAGGCGATATTTCTGATCGCGCGCATCTGTGATGCTCATCTCGCCCTCGCGCACCGCGCGCTGCACCAGCAGCCAGCTTGCCGCCTGCATCAGGCGGGTGGTGAGGCGCATGCTTTCCGAAGCGTAGGCGAGGGCGGCCGAGCGCTCCAGCCGCTTGGCGGCGCGCCTTCCGTCGCCGTCGAGATAGGCCGCCGTCTCCTCAACGAGGGCCATCCCCTCGCGGAACAGACGGTCGAACATTTCCGACGCCGCGAATTCCGCAATGCGGGCGTCCGCCCGCGGCGCAATCTGGAGTGCAGTGATCTCTTTCATCCCGACCGAAGCCCCACGGCTAGATAAGGGTCCGCCAACCCTTGCTGTTTCCTTAGCCAGCCCCGCCCGCAAGCGACATGCCGCCCGAAAATACCGATTTCCCGCGCCAACCCGTCCGATTCAGGACGCTTTTCCCCCGAAAACAGATTCCGCAGCACGAAGACTCGCCTTTTTCGACGCGATCAGCTGCGTGCAGCGTTCGATTTCGGCGCTCAGCGTCTCGATATGCTCTTCCAGTTCGGCGATGGACCAGCGATCCAGCGGGATCGTTTTCGGCTCCGGCTTGGCGAACGGATCGTCCTCGCGCATGGTCGTCTCCTGTCCCGGCATTCTGCACGCGGAGCGCTTTCTTGACCAGCCTGCCCGAAACCATGCGCGCCATCGACGCCCCCAGAGGCGAGGCGCTGCGCGTCTGCCAGCTGGCCACGCCCCAGCCCGGCCCCGGCGAGGTGCTGATCAAGGTGGCGGCGGCGGGGATCAACCGGCCAGACCTCGTCCAGCGCGCGGGCCTCTATCCCCCGCCCAAGGGCGCGCCCGAGACGATGGGGCTGGAGGTGGCCGGAGCCGTCGCCGCCGTGGGGCCGGGCGTGGCGGACCCCGCCGTGGGCGCGGAGGTCTGCGCGCTTGTCTCCGGCGGGGGCTATGCCGAGTATGCGCTGGCCAAGGCCGACGCCTGCCTGCCCGTGCCGGCGGGCCTGTCGCTGCGCGAGGCGGCCTGCCTGCCCGAGACGGTCTTCACCGTCTGGACCAATGTGTTCGAGCGGGCGGGCCTGAAGCCGGGCGAGACCTTTCTGGTGCATGGCGGGGCGTCCGGCATCGGCACGACGGCGATCCAGATGGCCAAGGCGCATGGCGCGCGCGTCTTCGCCACCGCCGGGGATGACGAGAAGGTCGCTCTGTGCCAGCGGCTGGGCGCCGATGCGGCGGTGAACTACCGGACGGAAGACTTCGAGGCGGTGTTTGCCGCGGCGGGCGGCTGCGACGTCATCCTCGATATGGTGGGCGGCGCCTATGTGCAGAAGAACCTCAATCTCCTGAAAGACGACGGCCGGCTGGTGCAGATCGCGTTTCTGCAGGGGGCGAGCGCAGAGCTGAACCTGATGCGGATGATGCTGAAGCGGCTCACCCTCACCGGCTCCACCCTGCGGGCGCGGCCGGATGCGGAGAAGGCGCGGATCGCGGCGGCCGTGCGCGCCCAGGTCTGGCCCTGGATCGAGGCGGGTCTCGTCAAGCCCGTGATCGACAGCGCCTTCCCCCTGGACGAGGCCGAAGCCGCGCAGGCCCGGATGCAGGCCGGCGCACACGCCGGCAAGATCGTGCTGACGATGGGGGCATAGAGCATCTCTCGCCAGCGCCCTCCCTCCGGCGAAGGCCGGAGCCCGGTAGACAGCGCAGCGCTTGACGACCTGCATCCCGGCCTTCGCCGGGAAGGGGGTGCTCTCGCCTCCGCCGCCCCTTTCTCCTAGACTGGCCGGCAAACCGGAGGAGCCCAGATGGCGGACCTGTTCGACAACCCGCTCGGCACGGACGGGTTCGAGTTTGTGGAATTCACCACCGCAGACCCCGCCGGCATGGCTGCTCTGTTCGAGACGCTGGGCTTCACCGCAATCGCCCGCCACCGCTCCAAGACGGTGGTGCGCTATCGCCAGGGCGACATCAATTTCCTGCTCAACATGGAGCCGTCGGGCCAGCCCGCCGCTTTCCGCAACCGGCACGGTCCAAGCGCCAACGCCATGGCCTTCCGGGTGAAGGACGCCCGCCATGCCTTCGAGGAGGCGCTCAAGCGCGGCGCCACGCCGGTCTATGGCCCGGTGGGGCCGATGGAGCTGAACATTCCCGCCATCGAAGGGATCGGCGGCGCCAATCTCTATCTGGTCGATCGCTATGGCGCGCAGGAGATCTATGACGTCGATTTCATCCCGATCGCCGGCGCGGACGAAGCGGGACACTCGGTCGGGCTCAACACGCTCGACCACCTCACGCACAATCTCTTCCGTGGCAACATGGACCAGTGGGCGGCCTATTACGAAGGCATTTTCGGTTTCCGGGAGATCCGCTACTTCGACATCGAGGGAAAGCTGACGGGGCTCGTCTCGAAAGCCATGACCAGCCCTTGCGGCAAGATCCGCATCCCGCTCAACGAAAGCCGCGACGATCAGAGCCAGATCGAGGAATTCCTGCGCCACTACAATGGCGAGGGCATCCAGCACATCGCGCTGGCCACGCCCGACATCTATGCAACGGTGGAGGCTTTGCGCGCGCGCGGCGTGCCCTTCCAGGATACCCCAGACGCCTATTACGACGCGATTCAAGCGCGCCTGCCCGGCCATGGCGAGGATCTGGCCCGCCTGAAGCGCAACCGCATCCTGATCGATGGCGCGCCGAGCGAGGGGCAGGGCGTGCTGCTTCAGATCTTCACCACCAACGCCATCGGGCCGATCTTCTTCGAGATCATCCAGCGCAAAGGCAACGACGGCTTCGGCGAGGGCAATTTCAAGGCCCTGTTCGAAAG
>JBIIUJ010000133.1:0-6563 GCA_044340025.1 Caulobacterales bacterium | reverse complement strand
CGCCTCCAGCGACACCTCCCCCGTGAATGGGGGAGGATGTGTGCCTGCCCGCTCGAGCTCATCCTCCCCCGCTTGCGGGGGAGGTGTCGGCGGAGCCGACGGAGAGGGCGTCAGGCCCGCTTGCGCCAGATGTCGTAGAGGTGGGCGGGCAGGCTCATCAGGAGCCAGAAGGCCACCATCGTCCAGGGCTCGCCCACGAGGGCGGCGCGCAGCGCCAGAAGAATGAAGGCGCCCGGCAGCATGGTGCAGGCGATTTCGCGCATGTCCCAGCCCTGCGCCCGGCGTGTGAGGAGCAGCCAGGCGCTGTTGGCGGCCATGATCACCAGGATCAGATCCACGATCCGGCCTGAAGCGATCAGCGCCTGCATCGCCTCCATAAGCGTCAGGCCTTGGGCGCGACCGGCGCGCCAGGCGGCGCAAGGCCGAGAAGGTGGGCCATGTCCTTGAGGAAGATACGCAGATGCGCGGCGGGTTTGGCGCGCACCAGCTCCTTGTTCATGTAGGCCTGCCAGGTCAGTTCCTGCACGTCCGGATCGTCGCAGATCGCCACGAAGCGCTCGCGCCGCTTGTCGTTGCGATACCAGAAATGCTGCATGATCCCGAGGATCCAGAAGACTTGGCCGTGCGCCTTCATGTAGCGCTGGCGCACCCGGGCGAGCGCGCGGGCATCGCCAGTGGCGAGCAGCTCGGCCACGCCTTCGGCCGCCATCCGGCCGCCCAGCATGGCGTAATAGATCCCCTCGCCGGAGGCCGGCGCCACAACGCCCGCCGCATCGCCGGCCAGGATCACGTCCCGGCCATTGTCCCACTTCTTCAGCGGCTTGAGCGGGATGGGCGCGCCCTCGGTGCGCACCGTCTCGCAGGCGGCGAGCCCGCTTTCGGCGCGCAGCGTCGAGACCGCCTTGCGCAGGGAAAAGCCCTTGTTGGCGCTGCCCACGCCAACGCTCGTCTGGCCGCCATGGGGAAACACCCAAGCGTAGAAGTCGGGCGACAGCTTGCCCTGGTAATAGACGTCGCAGCGCGCAGGCTGGAAATCGGCGGCGTCCGCGGCCGGCGAGGCGATGATCTCGTGATAGGCGAAGACGAAGGGCGTTTTCTCCGCACCCGGAATGGCAGCCCGCCCAACGCCGGAGCGGGCGCCATCGGCCCCCACGATCGCGCGCGCCCGGATCTTTTCCGGCGGCGCATCGGCGGGCGCTCCCTTGGGCCGGTAGCAGACGATTGCGGTTCCGTCGGCGTCGCGCTCGATCGCCTCGAACACGCCGCAGGCCCGCTGCGCGCCCGCTTTGGCGGCCCGCTCGCGCAGCCATTCGTCGAACTCGTCACGATCGACCATGCCGACATAGCCGCCCTCGATCGGCATCACGACCTTGCGACCCGAGGGCGCTATCATGCGGGCCGAGGTCGCCTTGGCTTTCAGGAGATGGTCCGGGATGGCGAAGTCGCGCATCAGGCGCGGCGGGATGGCCCCGCCGCAGGGCTTGATCCTGCCGGCTCGGTCGAGGAGCAGCACGCTGCGGCCGGCCCGTGCGAGGTCTTCGGCAGCGGTTGCGCCGGCCGGCCCGCCGCCCACCACCACAACATCGAAGTCTCTGATTTCTAGGGTCATGGCGATTATCCGGCTGAGAGTTCGGCGGGGAGCGCCGGCAGGCGCTTGTCGTCGGCTGTGGGTGCAGCCAGGCGCAGCGCCAGAACAGCGGCGGCGAGGAACAAGGCCGCTTCGAGGCTGAAGACGATCAGGAAGGCTGGCGCGTCCGCCGCCAACAGGGCGCGCAGCATGTCCACGCCCGCCGCGCCCAGAAAGCCGCCGAGGCCGAAGGCCATCGCCTGCGCCGCGCCCCACACGCCCATGCGCACGCCCTCACGCGAGACGCCGCGCCCAGCGCCGGCAAGCCCCATCATCGACCCGATGGCGGCCACCGCGAAGACGCCATTGGCCACCCCGAGCGCGAACACTGTGGGCGCAAGCGGCCACGCGCCGCCCGATTGCGCAGCGATGGCGAGCGCGGCGAGCGCAACGCCCGAGCCGACACAGCCCGCCACCGTCCAGCCGCGCATCCAGACCTGCTTGTGGCCGCCGGCGAGCGTGCCGATCGCCCCGACGCAGATCATGCCCAGGAGCACGCCGCCATGCTGAAGCCCGGCCAGCTTGGTGGATTCGCCCGGCGTGTAGCCAAACAGCAAGCCGGCGAAGGGCTCCAGAATGAGGTCCTGCGCGCTATAGGCGAGCATCGACAGAAACACGAAGATGGTGAAGCGCCGCGCCATCGGGTCGGCCCAGACATCAGCGACAGCGGCGCGGAAGTCCGGCCGCTGGCCTTCCGGCGCCACGACCACGCGCTCGGTGCGCGCCTCCACGCCGGCGATGGCGATCCAGCTGAGCACGAAGGCCACCACCGCAACGCCCGTCGCCACCAGCGCCAGCCGCTGCGGCGAGAAGGGGTCGAGGAAGGAGCCGGCGATGATGGTCGTGACCACGATGCCGACCACCATCATGATCCAGGTGATCGCCGCCGCCGCCGGCCGCCGCTGAGGCGCGACCGCGCTGGCCAGGAAGGCGAGAAGCGAGGTGCCCGCCGCCCCCACGCCGCCGCCGATCAGGGTGAAGGCCAGAACGCCGAGAAGGAAGCCGAACACGGGCGCCTGCGCGCTGAGGATGGCGGCGTCTGCGGCCAGAACCCCGCCCAGCGCCAGCGCGCCCACCCCGCCCATGATCCAGGGCGTGCGGGCCTTGCCGCTATCGGATGCATGGCCCCAGTGCGGGCGCGACAGCTGCACCGCATAATGCCAGGCCACAAGCGCGGCAGGGATCATGGCCGGCAAGCCGAACTCGACGATCGACACGCGGTTGAGCGTGGAGGTGGTCATGGCCACCATCCCGCCGAGCGAGGCCTGGATCAGGCCAAGGCGGACAATGCCCAGCCAGCCCAGAGGTTTCAATGCGGCTGCGGTCATGGCGCCCCTCCCATAGTCCCTACGGCGAAGGCGCTGATCAGCATGCCGATCACATACAGCGTCGTGCCTGTGGCGTTGTACCAGGGGGCGTGCTTGGCGGGATCGCTCAGCAGGCGGGCCATCAGGCCGGCCTGGGCGAGGACCAGAAGCGCCACGACTGCAAAATGCAGCGGCATGCCCCAGAAATAAAGCAGACAGACGACCACGATCTGCGGCGCGGCCATCACAAGGCAGGCGAGCCGGGCGGCGCGGTCCACGCCGAGCGTGACCGGCAGCGAGCGCAACCCCGTGGCGCGATCGCCCTCGACCGCCTTGAAATCGTTCAACGTCATGATGCCATGCGCGCCGAGGCTGTAGAGCACGACAAGCGCCAGAATCTCCGGGCTTGGCAGGCCGCCGCTCATCACCGCCGCGCCGGTGAACCAGGCGAGCCCCTCATAAGACAGCGCCACCGCCGCCGGCCCCCAAACGCCGGAGCGCTTCAGCCGCAGGGGCGGCGCGCTATAGGCCCAGGCCAGCGCGAGGCCTGCAACCGCGGCCATCAGCACCCAGAAGCCGAGCGTTGCGGCGAGCGCGAGCGACAGCCCTGTCCAGACAATCGCGATATAGAGGCCCCACTGGCCGGGAATCCTTCCAGACGGGATGGGGCGCCTGGGCTCGTTGATGGCGTCCACATGACGGTCGAACCAGTCGTTCACCGCCTGGCTCGTGGCGCAGACCAGCGGGCCCGCCAGCGCCACGCCGCCCAGGATGAACAACCAGCGCTCCTGGATGTCGGCGCCTGAAGACACCACGCCGCAAAGGAACGCCCACATGGGCGCAAACCAGGTGATCGGCTTGAGCAATTCCAGAACCGCCGCCGGCGAGGGCAGGGCGCGGACCGGGCGCGGCAGCAGGGCGTCAGTCATGTCCCGGAAGGTGGAGTGGACAGACTACAGTGTCAAACCAGATTGACGCCGCAGGGCGGACAATAGACGCGGCTCAAGGTCGCGCATCGTCCTCATTGGCGAAGCCGCCGCCCACGCCATAGCGATGGAGCTTGGAATAAAGGCTCTGACGGGACAGGCCGAGCAGTTCGGCGGCCGATGCGCGATTGTTGCCGGTGAGCTCAAGCGCGGCCTCGATGCACAGCCGCTCGATCAGATCGGTGGTTTCGCGCACGATCTCCTTCATCGGCACCCGCCCGACGAGATCGGTCAGCTGGCCGACCGATCGCGGCAGCTCCTTCTCCAGGCGCGGGAGATCGCCGAGCCGGCGGCCCACCGCCCGGATGGTGAAGCCGAAACACGGAGGGTCGCCATCGGGGGCGTAGACAGCCGAAACCTCCACCTCATCTTCGCTGGCGTAGAGCCCGCGCACGATGGTGGCGAAATTCCGCACCGAGCCATGCCGGCGCAGATTGGAGATCAGCACGCCGAACTCCACCCCCGGCCGCCCCAGAAACCGATCCAGCGCCTGGCCCACCGCCTGATCCTTGCCGGGCGCCTGAATGAGATCCAGAAACGCCGCATTCGCGGCCAGGACGCGCAGATCGCCGTCCGCCACAACGAAGGCGTCGGGGATCTGTTCGAGGATGTCGAGCAGGCGGGATTCCTGTCCGCCGCGCGGCGCCGGCGCGCCTGTGCGCGACGACAGCCGGACAAGCAGATGCACGCCGCGCTCCTGCCGGAACAGGGAGGCGGCGATGGCGCATTCCTCGCTGCGCGGGCCAAGGCGGGCGGTGATGGGCTCTGGCCGGCCGCCGGCCTGCGCCGCGCCGAGAAAGCTCGCCACATCTTCCTGACTGTCCGGGCTGAACAGTCTGGCGAAGGGTTGGCCCAGCAACTGGCTCTCCTCCAGCCCCAGGAATTCCGCCGCGGCCGGGTTGGCTTCGGTGACGCGCCGGCTTGCCGCCTCCACGATCAGCACCGGCTCGGATGCGATCTGGAACAGAAGGCGATAGCGTGTTTCCGCCTGGCGCAGCCTGGCATAGTCGCGCTCCATGCCCTGCTGGGCCTGCATCAGCCTGCGCTGCAGATCGGCCGCCGCAGACAGGTCGCGGCCGATCACGATCAGCCTGTCATCGTGCCCGCTGGAAACGGCGATGTAGCGGAAGGGGGTCTGTTCGCCCCCCTCGGTCGGGTGGTTGATCTCGCGCCAGCGGATCGCATCGGGCCCATCGGCGGCGCGCAGCAACTCCTCCACCTTGTGGCGGCTTTCGGAGGTGACTGTGTTGATGAGCGGCTGGTCGATCCAACCGCCAACGCCGGTGCGCTGCAGGCTTTCATTGACCGCGACGTCGCGGATCACGCCATTGCGGTCCACCACCATCGCTATGTCCGAGACCGCCGCCACCACGCGCGCGGCGACATCCGCAGGCAAGTCGCCAAGGGAGCGTTCCGGCGCTTGAAACTGCGCATGCGCGGGAGAAGGGGTCCGCCGGTCCATCGTGGCGTTGCGCTGGTCCTTTCCGCCGTTTCTGAAGGGTTCAAGCCCGGCCCGATACTCTTGCCCGCTCGATAAGGCTAGCCGCGATCGCCACGGCCTGGCGCCCGTCGCTGGCGGTGGCGTCTGCGCCCAGAGCCAGCGCCTGATCCGCGCCGCCTTTGAACGCGAAGCCGCCGACCATGATCTTGAGGCGCGGGTTCAGACTATCCCGGCGAAGCGTGCGCAAAAGACCCGGCAATTGATCCAGATGGCTATCGCAGGCTGCTGTCAGGGCAAGCAAATCCACATGCTCTTCGGCCACCCAATCCGACAGGAGGACGGGATTGGACCGGGGCTCGCAGCGCACGATCCAGCCGGCCTGCGCAAACAGGTCGCCCAGCATCGCCAGGCCAAAGGTGTGCTGCTCGCGCGGGGCCGGCGCAAACAGCGCGCGCGGCGCACGGTCCAGCGGCGCGCTGCGCGCAGGCGCGCTCGCGGCCAACTCGTGGACAGCTTCCTGAAGGCGGCACAGCGCGATGGTCACGTCAGCAAACGACAGTCGATCATCGTCCCAGCGCGCGCCCAGCAAGCGGGCGGCCGGGGCGAGCAGATCGAGGTAAAGGTCTTCGAGCGCCACGCCTGCAGAGAGGATCCGCGTCAGCGAGGCCAGGAGCCCGCCGGCGCCCACGCTCAAGGCCCGATCCGCCAGCGCCGCGACGTCCGCCTGGCTGAACGCGAGCGCTGGGGCTGCGCTTGCTTCTTCCAGCCGGCGCGGCGCGCCATGCGCCAGCAAGAGCCGCGGGATGATCTCGCACTCGATCGTGCGCGCCAGGATCGCCGGGGAATGGCCTGCGAGCGGCCCGCCATCCATCACCGCCACCGGCGTGCTGTGTTTCCATTGATCCGCGGCGGCGCTGAGCTCGTCCGGGTCTAATCGGTTACTGGGCACGTCATCCCCCTCCTGGCGGCGGAATGAAGCCCGCAGGCTCTGGAAAGCCGTATGCGTCGGGCCGAAAAACACCCCGAGACGCTATGGCGGCTGATCAACTCCGGCGAGTGTCCATTTCTCGGAGCGCCCACAGGTTGGAACGCTCGAAACCCTACGCCTTACGTCGGGCTGGCGCGCGGCGCCTTTTTGTCGCGACCGCGCGGCTAAGTGTCAAGTTGAGTGGACGTTGGGTTTGCTTGACATTGGTCTACGC
>JBIIUJ010000132.1:0-6592 GCA_044340025.1 Caulobacterales bacterium | reverse complement strand
CGTGCGCGAGGGATGCGGCAGCACCACCCGCTTGCCGATTGCAACCGGCCCTTCCGCGCCGAAAGTGACCTCCACGTCCTCCTCGTTCGAGAGGGCGCGGGTGGTTTGCGTCAGAGCGCGTTTGAAGAGGTCCTGGGGCGTTTCGCGAGCGGCCATGATCAGACCACTTAGGCCGACCAGCCCATACTGTCAGCCCTTGCCGCAGCGTTGGGCGCGGCTCAATCGTCGAAGAGGTGCGGCGCTGCAAACTCGAGGTACAGGCGCGCCTTGCGCGGCAATTCGCGCGCGGACCAGACCGCAAACAGCGGCAGGAGCGCCCCGCGCCAAGCCGGCAGCACTTCGGCAAGGCTGCCCTGTTCGATGAGGGGGTAGGCGATGAAGCACGGCATCATCGCCACGCCCAGCCCCTGGCGGGCCAGATCCACCACCGCCGGGCCGGAGGAGGCGCGCACGTCGCCGCGCGGTTCCACCACCGCCGTCGCCCCGTTGGGCCCGACAAGTTCCCAACTCGCCCCGATCGGGACCGACAGGATCGCCTTGGCGCTGCGCAGATCCTCCGGCGAGGCTGGCGTGCCGCTGCGCTCCAGATAGTCGGGCGCAGCCGCCAGCACGCGCTTGAAGGTGCAAAGCCGGCGCGAGCGCAGCGTGGAATCAGGCAGCGGCCCGAACTGGAACGCCAGATCGACGCCCTGCGCGGCCAGATCCACCGGGCTGTCGCTGAGGAGAAAGTCCAGCCTCACCTTCGGGTAGCGATCCAGAAACCGGCCTGTCAGCGGCGACAGCTTGGCGAGCGCGAATTCGATCGGCGCAGCGATCCGCAACAGGCCCGCAGGCGCTGCATCCACGCCGGACAGCGCATTGTCCAGTTCTTCAGCCTGCTCCAGCAAGGTGCGTGCGCGCTCATAGGCGCGTTCGCCGGCCTCGGTGAGGGTGACAACCCGCGTGGTGCGATGAAACAGCCGCGCGCCCCAGCGCTCCTCCAACTGCTGGACGGCGCGGCTGACCTGCGACTGGGTGAGGTCGAGCGCGCGCGCGGCCTGCGAGAAGCCGCCGGCGTCCGCCACGCGCATGAACAATTGCAGCGCTTCTATCCGATCCATTCTCGCGCCCTGCGCATAGGTGTTCGGCATTCTCGCAGGATTATCGAAAGAAAGCGATGGGTCATGGTCGACCAGCAAACACGGAGAGACCTGATGAATCGCCGCATGCTTTTCGCCGCCGCCCTTGGGGCGGTCGCTATCGCCGAAGGGGCGTCCCAGCCTGCCTTCGCCGCCAAACCGCCGGTCTATACAGGCGCGCTATCCTCGATCGCTGTCGGCGGCCACGATCCGGTCGCCTATTTCACCCAGATGCGGCCCGTCATGGGCGACAGCCGTTTCAGCACTGAATGGAATGGCGCAACGTGGCGCTTTGCCAGCGCGGCCAATCTGGCGGCGTTTCGCGCCAATCCCGGCCGGTATGCCCCGCAGTTTGGCGGCTATTGCGCCTGGGCGGTCAGCCAGGGCTACACCGCCAAGGGCGACCCGCGATACTGGCGCGTCGTGGAGGGCAAGCTCTATCTGAACTACGACGCGCAGGTGCAGGCGCGTTGGGAACGCGACATTCCCGGCTTCATCCGCGCCGCCAACCAGAATTGGCCGGGAGTGCTGAAATGAGGCCCATCATCGCCCGTCTCGGCGCGCTGGCGCCGCATGCCATGGCCGGCTTCATCGCGGTCATCTTCCTCGACAGCCTGCGCTACAAATTCACCAACCACCCGAAAACGCAGGTGATTTTTGCCGCACTCGACGGATGGACGGCAGGCCTCGGCGCACCCGGCCTGTTCGCGCAGACAGGCCTGCTCTCGCAATATGTGATCGGCTCCATCGAGCTTGCGATGGCGGCTCTGCTTATCGTGGGGATGCTGCGTGGCTTTCGCCACCTTCAGGCGGGCGGTGCGCTGGGCGGACTGATGGTCATGTCGGGGGCGGTCAGCTTCCACCTGTTCACGTCGCTGGGGATCGATCCCAACCGCGACGGCGGAGGGCTGTTTTTGGCTGCCTGCATCAATCTGGGGTTCTGTGCGGCTTTGCTCGTCATTCGGCGCAAGGCGCTCGGCGTTTTGCTGTCGCGGGTGGGCGGCGTCTTCGCGCCTGTCGCGCCATGAGCGAGATGACAGGTCCGGGTGATGCGCACCTGCCGCGCTTCAGGGGGCGCTACCTCGGCCAGACGGCGCTCCGGCTCTGGCGCAGGAGCTGGTTTGGCGACGTGAGGCTGAGCGGCCGCGTCTTGCTGGTCTGCAAGACAGGAGCGCGCCTCAAGCTCGATGCAGCGCTGGCGCATGAAGCGCTCTCCTGGGTCGTGTTCCACGCCGCAATCCTGCTGCGGCGCGCGGTCGGCGGCTTTGGCGGCGCTGGCCCGCGTGTAGCCTTCTATCCCGATCGCCCCCGCCCCTGGTATCTGATCTGGGTTGCGATAATTGCCGGGGGCGGACGGATCGTGGAGGATCCCGCTCGCGCCGACATCGTGATGCAGTTCGACGATGCGGTGGAAAGCTGGCATGCCCCGCCGCCCGGTGTTGCAGGCGCGGCGGTGATGAATGGCGCCGCGGGCGATATCCGCAAGAGCACGGTGGCAGCCGCATTCGCGGCCGCCTTCGGCTATCCACTGACCATCGACCCCGCAAAGGCAACCGGTCTTGGCGTGGAAAAGTCCGAGGCGAACGGCGTTCACGACGGCCGCATCGTCGCTCTACCGCGCGCAGCGCAGCCAGGCTGCGTCTACCAGCGCTTCATCGACACGCGCGCGCCGGACGGACTGGTCGAGGACCTGCGCACCCCCACGCTTGGGGGCGCCCCCCTTGCGGTGTTCATCAAGCGGCGCCGACCCGAGGCCCGCTTTTCCAACGACAACGCCGCCTGCCTTCTGCGCCGCCCCGAGGAGGTGTTCAGCCCCCAAGAGATCGCCGCCATTGGCCGGTTCTGCGCCCTGATCGGGCTTGACTGGGGCGGCCTTGATATCCTGCGCGACCGCGAGGATGGCCGGCTCTACATCGTGGACGCCAACAAGACCGACATGGGCCCGCCCATCGCCCTCCCGCTCAACGAGAAGATGCGCGCCGCCGACTGGATCGGCGAGGCATTCGCAGACTACGCCGCCCGGCGCATGCGCGCTCAGCCGTAGAAGAAGCGCTCCTCCACGATCTTGCCGTCGCGAACGGTGTAGAGCGCCATTTCGTCGCCGGCGCCGCCCTCGCCGGTGGCCTTGTTCACGATGGTCATCGCGAACTTGAGGATGAATTGATCGCCATTCATGTAGGGGCCGTCGGCGGTGAAATCCCGGATCTCGTTGTTGGCGTACCACCATGCGCCCTTGGCGCGCAGAGCCTCTATGCCGTGGGCCACGGCGCCCATGCCGCCAAGATCGCCCGCCTCGATGCTGCGCACATCGGCTGCCCAGTATTTCTCGCCCGCCTCGTCGAACTGGCCGGCCCGGAGCATCGCCGCAAAATCTTCGGCTATCGTTTTCGCATCGGCCATGTCGTGGTCCTCCTTAGGTTCTGGGGCAGAACAAAGCACGAACATTTTGGACGTGCAATCGATTTCAGCCAGGCGGCCATGCCTGCTTTGCGAGGGTCTCGCGCGGGCGCTCGTTGAGGGTCCGCACCAGGTCGAGGAGCGCGCCAATCTGCTCGATCACCGCTCGCAGGCGGTCCTCGTCGCCTTTTCGGTCGAGGCCGCCGGACTCGAACTGGTCGCCGGCGTCGAGCACCGCAGCCACGCGGCCGCTTGCAAAGACAAGCCGCAATGCCCTTGCGTTGAAGGCGGTTTCCACCTCCACCAGCCGTTCGCAGAATGCGGGGTGGACCAGATAGCGGGCTTCGACCGGATCGTCGGACCAAACCTCGAACCTGGACTCAAAACGCGGGTCCACCATCCGCACCCGCTCAAGCGCCTGGCCGGGGGGCGCCCGCAGAAAGCCCGCGAGGCCGTTGATCAGCCCTTGATCATGCGCCACGACCGTGACGCCGCGGAACGCGCGCGCAAAGCGATAGCCGACCACAACGCCTCTGAACACGGTTTCCAGGCGCCGGCTGCGCCCGCTGCCGCGCCATTCCTTCAAATGCGCTTCGTGGAGCACAAGATCCACGCCGTCGAAATCGCCAGTCCAGAAGTCTTCATGATGCTCCTCGTCGGGCGAAGAGGGGAGCAGGCCAAAGTGTTGCGCCCGCCGAAAGTCATCGCTCGGCGCACCCAAAGCAGAGAAACGGCCGCCAAGCGCGGAAGCCAGCGCGCTGTTGGCCTCCTGCTTCACGGCTGTTTTCATGGCCTTTGCAGGCGCCTCCACCCAAGGATAGACGACGCCGGACAAGCCAAGCGCCGCCATCACGCCCCAGCTCAGATCGCCGGAGATCAGCACCACCGCGACCACGATGGCTGGAACCGCGACCATCGCCAGCGCCAGCCGGCGCAGAAGGTCTGCCCGTGCATCGGCACGCGCCTGGGTCTGGGCATCGAGCCAGTCGCGCAGGCCCGCATCCATCACCTGTTTGAAAAGCTGGTCCTGCGGCATGATTTGTTCAGAAATGAACCCGAAAGGTTCAGGGATGCTGAAGCGGCGGCAGGCCGAAGAGGGAGCGCGCGGTGGATATCCTGATCGTTCTGGGCGTGATCGCCGTGATCACTGTCGTTGTCGTCGGCATCTACAACAGCCTGGTCGCCAAACGGCAGACCTGCAACCAGGGCTGGGCCGACATCGACGCCGCGCTGCGCCAGCGCCACGACCTGGCGCCCAATCTGGTAGAGACGGTGAAGGGCTACGCCGCCCATGAATCCCAGGTGCTCACCGCCGTGATCGCGGCGCGGGCTGGCACGCTGGACGTGCGCTCGCCCGAAGGCGTCGCCAGGGCGGAAGCCGCGCTCTCCTCAGCGCTCGGCCAGCTCATGGCCGTGGCGGAGAATTATCCCGACCTGAAGGCCAGCGCCAATTTTCAGGCGCTTCAAGGCGAACTCGCCGATGTGGAGGACAAGATCGCCGCCTCGCGCCGCGCCTACAACGCTGCGGCGGCCGATTTCAACGCGGCGCGCGAGAGTTTTCCGGCGATCGTGTTCGCCGGCGCGCTGGGCTTTGGCCCGCGTGATTTCTGGGCGCTGGAGGACAGCGACCGCGTCCGGATGGACACGGCGCCGTCCGTCAGGTTCGGCGCCTAGCCGAGGCTGGGTTCGATGGCCTTGCAGGCGTCGACGAGGCCGTTCACCGCCGCGACCGACTTGGCGAACATGTCCTTCTCGGCGGAGTCCATCGGGAACTCGATGATCTGCTCGACCCCGCCGGCGCCGATCACGATCGGCACGCCGACATACATGTCGCTCACGCCATACTGGCCGGTCAGGTGGGCGGCGCAGGCCAGCACGCGCTTCTTGTCGAACAGATAGGACTTCGCCATCGCGATGGCGCTTTCGGCGGGCGCATAATAGGCCGAGCCGGTCTTGAGCAGGGCCACGATCTCGCCGCCGCCGCCACGGGTGCGCTTCACGATGGCGTCGAGCTGCTCCTTGCTGATCTTGCCCTGCTCGACCAGTACAGGCAGCGGCAGGCCGCCCACGGTGGAGTAGCGCACCATCGGCACCATGTCGTCGCCGTGGCCGCCCAGCGTCCAGGCGTGGATGTCCTCGACCGCAACATTGAAGTGCTCGGCGAGGAACCAGCGGAACCGCGCCGAATCCAGCACGCCCGCCATGCCGCACACCTTGTGGGCGGGCAGACCGGAGAACTTCTGCAGCGCCCACACCATCGCATCGAGCGGATTGGTGATGCAGATGACGAAGCTGTCGGGCGCATAGGTCTTGATGCCTTCACCCACCGCCTTCATCACTTTCAGATTGATGCCGATCAGATCGTCGCGGCTCATGCCCGGCTTGCGCGGCACCCCGGCGGTCACGATGCAGACGTCCGCGCCCTTGATGGCGGAATAGTCGTTTGCGCCGATAATCGTCACGTCCTTGCCGAAAACGGGGCTCGCCTCATCGATGTCGAGCGCCTTGCCCTGGGGCACGCCCTCGGCGATGTCGAACAGGACGATGTCGCCCAGCTCCTCGCGCGCTGCGATGTGGGCGAGCGTGCCGCCGATCATGCCGGCGCCGATGAGGGCGATCTTCTTGCGAGCCATGGGGATCTCCAGGGATGGACGCGCGTGACTGGCAGGGCCGCCGGCGCGCAGGCGATAGGAACAGACGCGCCCGCTTAGCGCCCCTCATCGGCGACCGCAACGCGGACGAGGGTCGTAGCTGACATGCCCGCGCAGACCTTGGTCTGTCGCGCTGAAGCTGCGCCTCAGGCGTGCGAGCCGCCCCGGCGGCTGGTGGAGATCATCGGGCGCACGCCTTCGGCCAGCCGCCGGTCGAGATAGGCGCAGGCCTTCACATGCAGCTCGGGCAGCTGGTTGAGGAAGAAGTGGTTGGCGCCCTCGATCGAGTCGTAATCCACCGTGATGCCCTTCTGGGTGCGGATCTTGGAGGCCACGCGCTCCACATCCGCCCAGGGTGTGACCGTATCGCGTGTGCCCGACAGGATGACCCCTGAAGAGGGGCAGGGGGCGAGGAAGCTGAAATCA
>JBIIUJ010000131.1:0-6811 GCA_044340025.1 Caulobacterales bacterium | reverse complement strand
AGCCCGCCGAGGCGGGCCACCAGCTCGCCCATGGCGGCATAGGATTCCCGCAGGCGGCCCTGAAAAGCGCGGTCGAGGCCGGCGGCTTCTTCAAACGCAGCCTTTCCAGCGGCGTTCAAGCGCTGCAGGCTTGCTTCCAGCGCGCGCTCGATGGCCTGGGATTGCGCGTCCGCAATGGCGGGAAACTTGTTCATGCGGCCCTGAATCGCCGCGAAGGCCTGCTCGACTTCGTTGGCGTGGGCCTGCATGGCGGCGGCCGCCTCCTGAAACCGCTCCAGCGCGCGCGCGCCAGCCGAAGAGACGCTGGCGTTGACCGTGCCGGCGAGTTTTTCTGCGTCCAGCAAACGCGCTTCCAGCACCTGATCGACGCGCCGCGCCGCTTCGAAGGCCGCCTCGCCTGCCGCCTCGATCCGTTTGGCCATTGCATCGGTCTGGCTTTCGGCCGCTGCGCGAGCTTGGGCCGCGGCGGCGCGCGCGGTCTCGGTCATGGCGGCGGCCTGGCTGGACAGGGCCTGCAAGGTGCGATCGCTTTCCGCGGTCAATGCCGTGCGGTTTTCCGAAAGCCGCGCGCTCGCCGCTTCCGCATTGGACAGGACCGCCGACGATAGCCGTGACAAATCCTCCATCGAGGCAGACACGCTACGGCGCAGTTCTTCCAGCAAGGCGCGACCCTGTTCGGTCATGGCGGCATGGGCGCCATCGCTTGTCGCGGCAGCCTCCCGGGCAGACACCGCCAGCGCCTGCGCGGCGGCTAGGGTGGACTGGCTTGCGCCGCCGGACTTGCCGACCGCCTCGGCCAGAAGGGCGGCGGCATCGTCCATTGCGGTGCGGCCGCGCGCGCTGGCGGCTTCCAGAACCTGGGCTGCTGTCTCGGCCTCGCGCCCCATGGTGGAGAGCTGCACCAGGGCTGCCTCGATCCGGGACGCCGCCAGACGGCCTGCCTCGGCCGCCCGCTCGGCGGCGGTTGCGACAGTGTTGGCGGCGCCATCCATCAGGCTGCGCGCCACTTCCGCCTTTTCCGTCAGCGCATCGGCCGTGCGAACATTCTCCTCGGCCTGCCCCCGCAGCGCAGCGAGACCCTTTTCGCTTTGCAGGGCCAGCGCTGCGCCAACCGCCTCGATCCGGGCGCGCTCGGCATCGAGAGCGGCGACGACAGTGCGGGCGGCGGCCTGTGCATCAGCGACCAGACCAGACTGCATGGCGGACAGGGCGCCGCGCTCGCGGTCCATCATGGCCTGCAGCTGCCCCAGCAGACCGGACATATCCGCCCCGATCTGGCGGGCGCTGTGCTCGCCCGCCTCGCGCTGGGCCACAGCAGATTGGGCGATCGCGTCGGCGGCCTTGGCGGCCGACGCCTCAAGGTCGTCCCGCAGGGCGCTGATGGCTTCCACTTGCTGGCCAAGGGTCAGCTGCACGCCGGCGCTGGCCTTGTTGGCCTCCTCGACCACGCGCTGGGCCAAGGCCTGGAGCGCATCGCGTTCGCGCTCGAGGGTGCTTGCAAGCGCCGTGGCGCCAAAGCGGGTTGTCTCGCCAGCGACATGCAGCGCCTGGGCGCGCTCTGCGGTCAGGCGCTCGGCCTCCTTCAGGCGCGCGAGAATGGTGGAGATGGTCTGATCCAGCCGATCGAGTTCGCCGCGCACCGAGGCTGCTACGCCCAGCGCCACGCGCTCCGCCTCCGGCCCGGGGCGCATCAGCCGCTCCACCGCCGCCGCGAGCCGGCGGCTTTCGCGTCCGGAGCGGCGCAAGGCGTCACCCAAGGCGCCGGCGATCCCCAGGACCAGCGCCGGCGCGGCGGCGAACGCCAGATATCCCGCCAGCAGATAGGGCGGCGCATTGGAAAGCCCGGTCTCGCCCAGATATCCAAACAGGAAGGCGCCGGTTGCCGCCAACCAGAGCACGCCCAGCCCGGAGCCACCCAGCGTGAGCCAGGGTGTCTCGCGACTGACAGCGTTGCTCTGCGGATCTTCGACCGGCGCCACGATCAGCGCGCCTGCGGTCTCATCGGCCGAGCCCATGTCGATCAGCTCGGCTTCATGGACGCCGACTGCGTCGTCTTTCGATCTCGACATGGACTCTCGCAGTTGGCTAGGACGGTGCGCTCACCCCGACATTAGCGGCCTGGCGCCGTATCGCAAAGCATTCGTCCAATGGCGCTGACAAACAAGCAAAGATCGTATCTGCGCGCCGGATTAAGCCAGCCAGGCGGAAAACTTCCGCTATTTGATGCACAGGGCCAGCAGATTGACGAGGCCGTCGTGCGCGCCTGCATCGCAGGCGGCTATTGCGCGCCATGGTTCGCCAATCCGCTGAAGCCGGACTGGCTTGTGTGCAGGCTGACCGAGGACGGACGCGCAGCGCTCAATCGCGAATGATCAGTCCCGGCCCGTCGCGGCGGATCATGGTGCCGGCGCCGAATTCGGTGAACAATTCCATCAACATCGCGTGCGGCTTGCGGCCATCCAGGATCACCACCGCCTCCACGCCGGCCTCCAGCGCCGCAATGGCGGTCTCCAGCTTGGGGATCATCCCGCCTGCCGCCACGCCGGTCTCGATGAGCATCCGGGCATCAGCCAGCGTCATCTGCCGGATGAGGCGCTTTTGCCCATCGAGAACACCCTCCACATCGGTGAGGAGCAACATCCGCTTGGCCTTGAGCGCTCCGGCGATCGCTCCGGCCGCGGTGTCGGCGTTGACGTTGAAGGTCGCGCCGGCGGCCGAGACGCCAACGGGCGCGATGACCGGCACATAATCATTATCAGACTCGATCAGGCCCTTGATGAGCGTGGGGTCCACGTGGGTCGGTTCGCCGACAAAGCCCAGATCCACGACCTGCTCGATCATGGAATCCGGATCGCGCTTGGTGCGGACCGCCTTTTCCACCGTGAGGATCCGCGCATCCTTGCCGGATAGGCCCACCCCGCGCACCTCCGCCTCTGACCCGGCCTGGGAAATCAGGGTGGAGAGCTCCTTGTTGACCGAGCCGGACAGGACCATTTCGGCCACCTCCATCGTGGAGGCGTCGGTCACGCGCAGCCCATCGACAAACTGGCTCTTCACGCCCGCCCGATCGAGCATGCGGCTGATCTGCGGCCCGCCGCCATGCACCACCACGGGCAAAATCCCGACCAGCTTCAAGAGCACCACGTCGGCAGCGAAGCGGCGCGCCGTCTCGCTATCGCCCATGGCATGGCCGCCGTACTTGATCACGACGGTCTCGCGATCATAGATCTGGATGTAGGGCAGCGCCTGCGCGAGCGTTTTGGCTGTGTCCCAGCCTGCCTCTTCCGCCGCCATCGCCGCCCCCTTGTCGCTTGCGCGCTCGCCATTAAAGCGGTGCGGGTTCAGCGCGAAAGCGCGCGCCGCGCAAGCCCGATGTTCGGTCATGTTCCAGCGGCGCTGGCGTCGGTTGCAGGCGCGGGGCAGAAAGGCGACATCAGGGTCATGCTGAAAGCGCTGCTTCGCTCACCGCCGATCCAAGCCATTCTGGCGTGGCTGATTGCGTCCTACATGATGCTGGTTCGGCGCACGACGCGCTGGAGCTATGTGGGCCGCGAGCATGCCGAGCCGATCTGGCGGGCGGGCGAAGGCGTGGTCTGGTGTTACTGGCATTCGCGCATTCTTGGGGCGCACTCGATCTGGCCGCGCGACGTTCAGCCGATGCTGATGCTGATTTCACTTTCCCCAGACGGCCAGTTCGTCGCGAAGGCCGCTCAGATGGTCGGCCGCCGCGTTGTGCGGGGCTCTTCCGCCAAGAAGGGCAAAGACAAGGATAGCGGCGCGCTTTCGGCCTTCCGGCAGATGATGGCCCATGCGCGGCTCCATGGCTGCGTCGGCGTGACGCCGGATGGTCCGCGCGGCCCGCGCATGCGGGCCCAGGAGGGGGCGGTGCGCGTGGCGCAGGCGACTGGCGCGCCGCTCTTGCCGAGCGCTTATTCCGTCCGGGGCGCCCGTTACGCGAACTCCTGGGACCGGTTTTTGATCCCTCCCTTGTTCAGCGAAGGGGTGATCGTGTTTGGCCCGCCCATACGGTCACAGCGCGGCGACGACCCCGCCGAGATCGCGCGCCAGCTCGAAGACGCCCTGACGCGTGTGACGCAGGAAGCAGACCGGCGGATGGGTGGGCCGGTCATCGAACCTGCGCCGACGGCATGAGCACGCCAGGCAACTCGATCGAGCTGCAGCTGTATCGGGCGCTGTCCGGGCCGGTCCTAGGCGGCGTGCTTCTGGCGCGCCTCCTTCAGGGCAAGGAAGACAGGGCCCGATTGGGCGAGCGGTTCGGCCGAGCGGCGCACCCGCGCCCCGACGGACCACTCGTGTGGTTTCACGGCGCAAGCGTTGGGGAAACCTTGGCTGGCCTGATACTCTGGCAGGCGCTGTCTGCGCAGGCGCCAGCGCTTTCGGCCCTGTTTACAAGCGGCACGGCAACCTCCGCAGAGGTATTTGCACGTCGCGGCGCGGCGCGTGCGCAACACCAGTATGCCCCGATCGATACGCCAGGGGCGACCGCCCGGTTCCTCGATCACTGGCGGCCGGACCTTGGCGTGTTTCTTGAAAGCGAGCTGTGGCCGACGCTGATTGGGGCTGCGGGCGATCGCGGCGTGCCGCTGGCGCTGGCCAATGCGCGCATGACTGCACGATCCCTGTCTGGGTGGGGGCGCAGACCGGCGCTGGCGCGGCACATGCTGGAACGTTTCTCCTGGATTGGCGCTGCTGACGCGGCGACAGCGGCGGGCTTGAGCGCGATCCTTGGGCGGCCGGTGGAAGCACTGGGGAACGTGAAGCTCGCCGCTGCGCCGCCGCCCATGGCGGAGGCCGAGCGGCTGGGCCTGGCGGCGGCGCTGGCCGGGCGCGACGTCTGGGTGGCGGCAAGCACCCACCCCGGCGAGGAAGAAATCGCGATGCGCGCCCATGAAGAAGTCCGCGAGGGGCGGCCGGGCGCAGTGCTCATTCTGGCCCCGCGTCATCCAGAGCGTGGCGACGAGATTGGTGCGATGGCGGCTCGCCGCGGGCTTGTCGTCAGCCGCCGGAGCCGCCAAGAGCCGGTAACGCATGATAGCGCTGTGCTGCTTTGGGATACGATAGGCGAGCTCGCGCTGGCCTATGCGGTGGCGCCGGTGGCGTTTGTAGGCGGCAGCCTGACGCCGGGCATCGGCGGACACAACCCGGTTGAGCCGGCGCAGTTGGGCGCAGCGATACTGTCCGGTCCAGACGTGTTCAATTTTGCCGAGGCGTTTGGGGCGCTGTTTCAGAACGGCGGCGCGCTGTCTGTGACGGCCGAGACGCTGGGAGCGATGGTGGTTGCACTTCTTGACGACCCGGACAGAAGGGCGCGCATGACGGCGGCGGCGCGAGCGGCGGCGGCGGACGGCGGCGGCGCTCTGAACACGACAACAAAGCGCCTTCTTGCGCTGCTGGAGCCTGGCTGATGCGGCCGCCCGCTTTCTGGAGCGTGCAGGAGGGCAGGGAGGCCGCGCCTATGCTGCGGGCTCTGCTGACCCCGCTCTCCTGGGCGTATGCAGCCGCGACGGCGCGTCGAGTCGCACAGGCCAGTCCTTTGCGTGTGGCTGCGCCTGTGATCTCGGTCGGCAATCTGACCGCGGGCGGCGCCGGCAAGACGCCGATCGTGAGGGCCTTGTGCTACTGGCTGCGTGATCACGGCGTGGACGCGCATGTGATCAGCCGCGGTTATGGCGGGCGGCTTAGAGGCCCGCTTCAAGTTGATCTGCAGAGCCATACCGCTATGGACGTGGGCGATGAGCCCTGCATGCTGGCCAAGGATCTCCCGGTCTGGGTGGCGCGGGATCGAGCGGCTGGCGCTCGGGCAGCGATTGCTGCGGGCGCCCAGGCGATCGTGCTCGATGACGGTCACCAAAATCCGTCGCTCTGCAAGGATCTGAGCTTTGTGGTGGTCGATGCGGAGACGGGTTTGGGAAACGGGCGCGTATTGCCTGCGGGACCACTGCGCGAACCGGCGGCGTTGGGGCTGGAGCGGGCCGATGCGGTGGTCTTGATGGGGCCGGGCGAACCCGACCTTCCCCCGCATGGATTGCCCCTGCTGCGTGGTTGGCTCCAGAGCAACGCGAGGCTTCGGCCCGGGCCCAAGGTTGCGTTCTGCGGCATCGGCCGACCGGCGAAGTTTGAAGACACGCTCCGCGCGCTTGGGGCGGACATTGTTTCCATGGCGCCTTTCCCCGATCATCATCCCTACAGTCCCGCCGATCTTGACCGGTTGCGGGGCCTCGCGCGGGCCCATGGGGCCAATCTGGTAACGACCGAAAAGGACGCGGCGCGTTTGGGCGCAGCGCTGCCAGAGGGCACCGAAGTGGTGCGCGTGTCGGTAAGGATCGAGGGGGATCTTGCGCGCCTTATGGCGCCCATGGCGGCCATGGCGGCCATGGCGGCCATGGCGGCCATGGCGAAAGAGAAGTGACAGGTGCGTCTGGGCCAAAATGCAAAAAGCCCCAGCTCGCGCTGGGGCTTGATGGTTGGGTGCGGGAACAGGATTTGAACCTGTGACCTTCAGGTTATGAGCCTGACGAGCTACCGGGCTGCTCCACCCCGCGTCAAGGTGTGGCGCGCTTGTATTCGCCGCGTGACCCAAACGCAACCCCTTTTGCAACAGATTGATGTCATTCGGGAATCTTCGCCGTGCCGGCACTCGTTAGGAACGCAAGCCGCACGTGCTCCGGCCCGGAGCGATCGGAGCAGAACGCGCATTCGGCGGCGGAACAAGGCGCGAACCGTCGTTCGACACCGGGAAGGCGACGGACACAGTGCGGACACGAAACCGTTCCTCCGGCCGAGCCTGGCG
>JBIIUJ010000001.1:0-79066 GCA_044340025.1 Caulobacterales bacterium | reverse complement strand
CTCGCGATAGGCGGCTATGCCATGCAGATTTTCCGCGCCGTTGAGATCGGCCACAACCACGTCATCGGCAAAACAGGCGCAGTGGGCGTCCAGATCCTGGATGTTGTAGGCGTCGAGTTGGGCCTGAACCACGGAAAGGTCGCCGGGCTCCCCATTGACCATGTCGAGCCGCGTGATCCTGCCATCGGTCACCGTGTGGATCGCCAGCGCGCGCACGTCCGGCTTGCCGGTCGCCGAGCGGGACAGCTCGGAATGGATCACGCAGGCGCCGAGCGCCGCCGTGCCGAAGGTTTCGGTGAGCGACAGCGGATAGTCCACCACATGGGCTGCAAACATCGGCGTGGCGGCGGCCAACCCCTGCAGCCAGGGGGCGCCGTTCAACGGCGCACACACGAAGTCCTGCGCGAGCGTGGAGACGAGGGCTGCCACGTCGCCTGCGGCGTAGGCCGCATAATAGGCGTCGACGACAGCTTTGGCGGGCTGGCTCACCGGTCGATCTCTCCAAACACGATGTCGAGCGAGCCAAGGATCGCTGAGACGTCCGCCAGCATGTGGCCCTTGCACAGGAAATCCATCGCCTGAAGGTGGGGATAGCCCGGCGCGCGGATCTTGAGCTTGTAGGGCCGGTTCGAGCCGTCGCTGATCAGATAGACGCCGAACTCGCCCTTGGGCGCCTCCACGCAGGCATAGACCTCGCCGGCGGGCACATGGAAGCCTTCGGTGTAGAGCTTGAAGTGATGGATGAGCGCTTCCATCGAGCCCTTCATTTCGCCCCTGCGCGGCGGCGCGACCTTCGAGCGTTCCGGCAGGACGGGCCCTTCAGGCATCTTTTCAATGGCTTGCTTGATGATCTTCGCGCTCTCGCGCATCTCGTCCATGCGGCAGAGATACCGGTCGTAGCAATCGCCGTTCTTGCCGATCGGCACTTTGAAATCGAGCTCGCTATAGGTCTCGTAAGGCTGGGAGCGGCGGAGGTCCCAGGCATAGCCAGAGCCGCGCACCATCACGCCGGAAAAGCCCCAGTCGAGGATGGTCTTGAGGTCCACCACGCCGATATCGACATTGCGCTGCTTGAAGATGCGGTTATCTGTCAGCAGCGTCTCGATATCGTCGCAGACCGTCAGGAACGGATCGCACCAGTCGTAAATGTCCTGCACGAGCTTGTTGGGCAGGTCCTGATGCACGCCGCCGGGCCGGAAATAAGCCGCATGCATGCGCGATCCCGAGGCGCGCTCGTAGAAAACCATCAGCTTCTCGCGCTCCTCGAAGCCCCAGAGCGGCGGGGTGAGCGCGCCCACATCCATCGCCTGTGTGGTCACGTTGAGGATGTGGGAGAGGATGCGCCCGATCTCGGAGAAGATGACGCGGATGAACTGCGCCCGGCGCGGAACCTCCTGGCCCAGAAGCCGTTCCACCGCGAGGCAATAGGCATGCTCCTGGTTCATCGGCGCGACATAGTCGAGCCGGTCGAAATAGGGCAGCGCCTGAAGGTAGGTCTTGTATTCGATCAGCTTTTCGGTGCCGCGGTGCAGCAGGCCGATATGCGGGTCCACCCGCTCCACGACTTCGCCGTCCAGCTCCAGCACCAGGCGCAGAACCCCGTGGGCGGCCGGGTGTTGGGGCCCGAAATTGATGTTGAAGTTGCGCTCCTGGCCGTCATCGGGCGGAAGCTGCGGCTTCGGAGCGGGGAGGTTTCCGTCAGCGGCCATGGCGCGAGCGTGCCTTTGATTTGTTTGGGCCCTGTTTACGGCCGCAAGATGGACGCAGGCAAGGCGAAAGGCGGGTGTCGGCTGCGATTCCGGAGGCTGGTTGCGCGGGTGATGCTTTGGCCTTGCGATGGGCCGAGGCGGCTTGCACGCCAGACGATCACAAGCCTGTAATCGCACTTGCCTTGGCGGAGGTTTCCAATCACCTCCCCGTCGTCTTCCGGGCCCCTCTGGCCGCGGACGCCTTGGCGTGCGCGGCGATGTCGGTGGACCTCAGTCTCTGTTCGACACGCCCGGAGTTTGCGTTAAATGCTTGAAAGTGTTCTGTTTGTCGAGTTTCTCGGCAAGGCGGCCTGGATCTGGTACGCCTTCATCCTGGCGGTCATCGCGCTTCTGGCGTTCGACCTTGGCGTCGTGAACAAGCACGATCACGAGATCGGCGTCGGCGAAAGCCTCAAGATGAGCGCCTTCTACATCGGGATCGGCCTCTCCTTCTCCGCTGTGATCTGGATGCTGTACAACAACGCGTCGCCCACAGCCTCGATCGACCCGCAACTGCTTGCCGTCACTGGCGAAGAACGGGCGTGGACCGCCTTGCAGCTCTATCTGACCGGCTTTGCGGTCGAGAAGACGCTGGCGATGGACAATGTCTTCGTCATTTCGATGGTGTTCACCTACCTCGCCATCCCACGGAAGTATCAGCACCGCGTGCTGTTCTGGGGCATCATCGGGGTGATCGTGCTGCGCGCGATCATGATCGGGCTCGGCGCGGCGCTGGTCAGCCAGTTCTCGTGGGTTCTCTACATCTTCGCCGTCTTCCTGATCGGCACCGGGATCATGATGTTCCTGAAGGGCGATAAAGAGCCCGACATGGCCGACAACAAGATCCTGCTCTGGCTGAAGAAGCGGATGAATGTCACGCCGGAGCTTCATGGCAACAAGTTCCGTGTGCAACTGCCTGACCCCAACACCGGCAAGCTGCGCTGGTTTGCGACGCCGCTGCTTCTTGCACTGCTGTTTGTGGAGATCGTGGACCTGGTGTTTGCGATCGATTCGGTGCCCGCCATCTTCGCGATCACGTCGGACGCCTATATCGTCTACACGTCGAACATCTTCGCGATCCTCGGCCTTCGCGCCCTGTTCTTCGCGCTCGCGGCCATGGTGCATCGCTTCAAATATCTGAAGTATGCGCTGGCGATGACGCTGGTGTTCATCGGCTCCAAGATCTTCATGGGCGACCTGTTCCCCGGCGGCAAGTTCCCCGCTGAATGGTCGCTCTCGATCACTGTGGCGCTGATCGCCGGCGGGGTGCTCTTCTCGCTCTGGAAGACCCGCAAGGGGACGGAGACCGGCCCCGCCTAGGGCCGCAAGGGCAAGGCGCCCAGACAAAAGGGGGGACGGCGCCTCCACGCCGTCCCCCCTCTTTCTGTTCCAGTCGACGCGACTTGCGCGAAGCCCCGCTGAGGGTCAGCCCTTGGCCTTCTCGTCGCCCGGCAGCGGCTGCGGCTCCTGCAGCATGCCCTCCCAGGGGCTCATGAAGTCGAAGTTGCGATATTCCTGCACCAGCTTCACGGGCTCATAGACCACCCGCTTCTGCTCCTCGTCGTAGCGGACTTCCACATAGCCCGTCAGCGGGAAGTCCTTGCGGAGCGGATAGCCGGTGAAGCCGTAATCGGTGAGGATGCGGCGCAGATCGGGGTGGCCCTCGAACAGCAGGCCATACATGTCGAAGGCTTCGCGCTCGAACCAGTTGGCGGTGGGGTAAAGGTCCACCAGCGAGGGCACGGCCTCATCCTCGCCCACAGCCAGCTTCACCCGGATGCGCGCATTGGTCTTCATCGAGAGCAGATGCACCACCACGTCGAAGCGCCGGGCCCGCTCGGGATAGTCCACGCCCGTGAGATCGACGAAGGTGGAAAACTGAAGCTCCAGATCATCGCGCAGCAGCTGGAACAGCGGCAGATAGCCTGCCTTGTCGACGTGCACGGTCAGCTCGCCATGCGCGATGTCTGCGCCCAGCACGCCAGGTTCGGCCGAAAGCCGCGCAGCAAGAGCGGCAAGATCCAGGCTCATCGCTCGATCGTTCCTTCCCGGCGGATCTTCTTTTGCAGCTGGAGCACGCCATAGACGAGCGCCTCGGCCGTGGGCGGGCAGCCCGGCACATAGACATCCACCGGCACGATCCGATCACAGCCGCGCACGACGCTGTAACTATAGTGGTAATACCCGCCCCCATTGGCGCAGCTTCCCATGGAGATGACGTAGCGCGGATTGGGCATCTGGTCGTAGACCTTGCGCAGCGCCGGGGCCATCTTGTTGGTGAGCGTGCCCGCCACGATCATCACGTCGGACTGGCGCGGGCTGGCGCGGGGGGCAAAGCCGAAGCGCTCCAAATCATAGCGCGGCATGGACGCCTGCATCATCTCCACCGCGCAGCAGGCGAGCCCGAACGTCATCCACATCAGCGAGCCGGTGCGCGCCCAGGTGATGACGTCGTCGACGGCGGCGACAACGAAGCCCTTGTCGGCAAGCTCGTCGCGCACGCCGGTGAAGAACGGATCATCAGGCCGGACAGGAAAGCCGCCCTCGACGCCCGCTTTGGCCGGAACGATCACTCCCATTCGAGCGCGCCTTTCTTCCATTCATAGATGAAGCCGACGGTGAGCACGCCCAGAAACGCCATCATCGACCAATAGCCGAAGACGCCAATCTCATCGAGCGCGAGCGCCCAGGGGAACAGGAAAGCCACTTCCAGATCGAAGATGATGAAGAGGATGGAGACGAGATAGAATTTCACGTCGAACTTCATGCGCGCATCGTCGAACGCGTTGAAGCCGCACTCATAGGCGGAGGTCTTTTCCGCGTCCGGGCTGGCCGGCGCGAACGCCCAGCTCGCCAGCATGAAAGCAAGCCCGAGGGCGGTCGCCAGCGCGAAAAAAACGATGATCGGCAGATAGTCGAGGAGGAAACCCTCGGGAAGCTGAACCACGCCCGCGCTCCAATGTGCCAGGTGCGCCGCACAGCGGACACGCCTCGTCGAACCGTTTCCTAGGCTGGAGCGCGCACGCGTGCAACGCACAATGGCGGCGCAGCCCCGCCTCTTGCCTGTCGCCATCGCCGCGCGCCTGCGTTATGGCGCTGGCAAGATCTGCGGCGCGCAGCCGCATACAGACAAAGAGTGACACGACGATGGCCTCCACCGCCGATGCAGCCGCCCGCAAGAGCTTTTCCGCCAGGGCCCTCGACTGGATCGAGCGGACCGGAAACAAGCTGCCCGATCCGGTGTTCATCTTCGTCTGGCTGATCGGCCTTCTCGTGGGGGTCAGCGTCGTGGCCGCCGCCCTCGGCGCGTCGGTCGTCAATCCGGTCAGCGGCGAAACGGTGCAGGCCAAGAGCCTTCTGTCTCAGGAGAATCTGAGGAAGCTCTTCGTCGACATGGCCAAGACGATGACCGGCTTTGCACCCCTCGGCTATGTGCTGATCGTCATGCTGGGGGCGGGCGTGGCGGAGCGGACGGGCCTGCTGGCCACCGCCATGCGCTCGGCGATGAGCAAGGCGCCAAAAGCATTCCTGACGCCTGTGGTGGTGTTTCTCGCCATCATCTCGAATCATGCCGCTGATGCGGCCTATGTCGTGCTGGTGCCGCTCGCAGCCATCGTGTTTGCCGCCGCCGGCCGCCACCCGATCGCCGGGATCACAGCGGCGTTCGCCGGCGTCTCGGGCGGCTTTTCCGCCAACCTCACGCCCGGCCAGCTCGACACGCTGATCCTTGGCATCACCGAACCCGCAGCCAGACTGATCGATCCGAGCTGGGTGATGAACCCCGCCGGGAACTGGTGGTTCATCGTGGCGATGACCTTCCTGTTCACGCCCATCGGCTGGTTTGTCACCGACCGGATCGTCGAGCCGCGGCTTGGCCCCTGGAAGCCGGGCGCAGACAGCCCGCAGATCGATCCGGAAAAGGCCTCCTCCCTCTCCCCGGAGGAGCGCAAGGGTCTTGGCTGGGCCGGCCTTGCCAGCGTGGCGGTGATTGCGCTCTGGGTCTGGATGACGGTCGGGCCCGATGCGCCTCTGGTGGATCGGGGGCCGGACGTAAAGCCCGGCACCGAGCTTACGCCGTTCTACACCTCTCTGGTGGCGGGCTTCTTTGTGCTCTTCCTTGCCGCCGGCACTGTCTATGGCATCGCTGTCGGGACGGTGAAGACCCACCGCGACGTGGTGCGGATGATGACCGAGGCGATGGCCGAACTCGGCCCCTATCTCGTTCTGGCCTTTGTGGCCGCCCACTTCGTGGCGATGTTCAACTGGTCCAATCTCGGGGTGATTCTGGCGGTGAACGGGGCCAGCGCGCTTCAGGCGTCCGGCCTGCCGACCTTCGCGCTGATCATGGGCATCGTGGTCCTGGCGGCCAGCGTGAACCTGTTCATAGGCTCGGCGTCGGCCAAATGGGGCGCGCTCGCCCCGATCCTGGTGCCGATGATGATGCTGATCGGCGTCTCGCCGGAAATGACCACGGCGGCCTATCGCATGGGCGACAGCGTGACAAACATCATCACGCCGCTGATGGTCTATTTCCCGCTGGTGCTGACGTTCTGCCAGAAGTGGAACAAGGATTTCGGGCTCGGCAATCTGATGGCCCTGATGATCCCCTACTCGCTCTGCTTCCTGATCGCAGGCCTGATCCTCACCGGGGTCTGGGCGGCTTTCGCCTGGCCCGTCGGCCCGGCCGCGCCCGCAACCTACGTGCTGCCGACCGCGGCAGGCTGAGGGCTGCTCCCCTCATCCCGGCCTCTGCCGGGATGAGGCGTTGCTACAGCGCGACGGCGAAGGTCGCCTCGGTCTTGGCCTTCACCTCATCGAGCGTCACGCCCGGCGCCATCTCTATCAGGCGCATGCCGCCATCGCCCTTCTTGTCGATGGTGAAGACGGCGAGATCGGTGATCACCAGATCGACCACGCGCTGACCGGTCAGCGGCAGCCGGCAGGCATGCAGCAGCTTGGGCGAGCCGTCCTTTGCGGCATGCTCCATCACCACGACGCAGCGCTTCACCCCGGCGACAAGGTCCATCGCCCCGCCCATGCCCTTCACCATCTTGCCCGGCACCATCCAGTTGGCGAGGTCGCCACGCTCGGAGACCTCCATCGCGCCCAGGATGGAGAGGTTGATGTGGCCGCCGCGGATCATGCCGAAGCTGTCGGACGAGCTGAAATAGGACGTGGTCGCAAGCTCGGTGATCGTCTGCTTGCCGGCGTTGATCAGGTCGGGGTCTTCTTCTCCCTCGAAGGGGAACGGCCCCATGCCCAGCATGCCGTTCTCGCTCTGGAGCGTCACCGTCATGCCGGCGGGAATATGGTTGGCCACCAGCGTCGGGATGCCGATGCCGAGGTTCACATAGAAGCCGTCTTTCAGCTCCTTCGCCGCGCGGGCGGCGAGGTCGTCACGCGTCCAGGCCATCAGGCGATCTCCCGCTTGCGCACGGTGCGCTGCTCGATCCGCTTTTCGAAACTGCTCTGCAGGATGCGCTGCACAAAGATCCCCGGGGTATGGATGTGGTCGGGGTCAAGCGCGCCGACGGGCACAAGCTCTTCCACTTCGGCCACAGTCACTTTCCCGGCCGTCGCCATCATCGGGTTGAAGTTCCGCGCGGTCTTTCGATAGAGGAGATTGCCCTCGGCATCGCCCTTCCACGCCTTCACGATCGAAAGATCAGCTTTCAGGCCGGTTTCGAGCACATAGGTCTCGCCATCGAAGACCTTCAGCTCCTTGCCTTCGGCCACCAGCGTGCCGACGCCCGTCTTGGTGTAGAAGCCGGGGATCCCGGCGCCGCCCGCGCGGATGCGCTCGGCCAGCGTGCCCTGGGGATTGAACTCGAGTTGCAGTTCGCCGGCGAGATACTGGCGCTCGAACTCCTTGTTCTCACCCACGTAGGAAGAGATCATTTTGGCGATCTGGCGCGTTTCCAGCAGCAGACCGAGGCCAAAGCCGTCCACGCCCGCGTTATTGGAGATCACGGTGATGCCGTTCACGCCGGAATCGCGCAGCGCGAGGATAAGGTTCTCCGGAATGCCGCAGAGGCCAAAGCCGCCGCTCATCACGGTCATGCCGTCGAAGGTCAGGCCGCCGAGCGCCGCCCCCGCGCTTTCATAGACTTTGGACACGTCGCCTGCCGCCCTTCTTGCTGCGTTGCAGCGCGATTAGCGCGGGCCGGTCGAAGCGTCAAAAACCCGATGGTCGCCACGCGAGCGAACAAGGAAAAGCGCCAGCCCGGAACTAGCCGGGCCGGCGCTCCCAGTCTGACGCTCCGAGGGAGTGGAGCGACGGTTGCGAGACGCTCAAGGGACGAAGCGCGCGCCGCCGACAACCGCATCCCCTTTTTGCTCGTCCGGCGTTGAACCCAGGCTGAACGACGCGTGCGGCTTCAGGCTGGCTGGGCCGGCGCGCGATTTTCCGCCTTCTGGGCTTTCGTCCGCTCCGTCCAGGCGGCCATGACAGCGCGCGCGCCGGCGGCTTCTTCCGCAATGATCGCATCATGTTGCCGATCCCGGCAGGTGATTTCCACATTCACGCCGTTGGGGTCATAAAAATAGATCGAATGGACGAAATGGTGGTCGATCGGCCCAAAGCAGGGCAGCCCCGCATCGTCGAGGCGCTGCTTGAACGCCATCATGTCCTCGTAGGTGGCGACCTCCATCGCAAAGTGCAGGTCCATGCCCCACTTCATCTTGAACTTGCCTTCGTGCGCGCCGCCGGGAACATCGAAAAACGCCACGTAATTGCCGTCGCCGAGCGCGAAAAACAGGTGCATGTAAGGCAGCGGCCGGCCGGTTCCCGGTTCCTCCTCGAAGACGAGGGCGGCCTTCAAGGGCAGGCCAAGGATGTCTTCGTAGAATTTCCGCGTCTCTTCCGCGTCGCGGCAGCGAAACGCAGAATGATGGACGCCCTTGAGCACGGGCGGCGGCGGCGCGGTCCGGGCGCGCTGTGCGATCGCTTCAAGGTCGAGGGGCATGGCGAAGCCTTCTTGGGGATGGGTCGATGGCGGCTGTGATCGTGGGGGCGAACCAGGCCGCTGACAAGACTAGGCGTCCTCGGCCGCCGCGGCGGAAAAGATCGCCTCGAAACTCGAAAGATGCAGCCCCGCCTTCACCCAGGCGTAGGGTGTCACATTCACCGCCTTGATCATCATCCGCTCGATCCCGGCGCTGCCGTCGGCGGCTGGGGCGAGATCGAAGTCCAGCACATTGATGCAGGCGAGGTCCTGTTCGAACGCGACCGCGCCAGCGAGGCCGGCGCGCGCCATCCAGGACAGGATCAGCCGGTTGACGCCTTCATGGGCCACCACCAGCGCCTGAGACCAGCCGGGGCGGGCAAGCAGGCGCTCGATCGCGGCGATGGCGCGCGCCTGCGCGCTGGCGAAGGCCTCCCCGCCGGGAAAGAACGTCGCGCCCGGCGCGCCGGCCTGTTCAAACGAGAAGGTCAGAGCCGCGGCCAGCTGCTCGCGGCTCTGGAACGCGATGTATGGGCCTGAATGCAGCTCCTCGAGGCCCGGATCGTCCTCCAGAACCGGGGCGGCCGGATGGGCGGCGAGGACGATTCCGGCCGTCTCGCGCGTGCGGCGCAGACCCGAACAGACAGCAACGTCCAGCGCCAGATCGGCAAGCGCCGCCCCCGCGGCCTCTGCCTGCGCCTGGCCCAGCGCGGTGAGGCGGGCGATGCGCGGATCACGGCTCTCGCGCACCTCGGCCGACATGTAGTCCACATGGCCGTGGCGCATCAGCAGAATGCGCCGGCGCCCTGAGACGCCGCCAAGCCCGCTCACTCCGCCGCCGCCGAGGCGGACAATCCCCAATCGGCCAGCACCTCAGCGGTATGCTCCCCGGGCTTGGGGGCTTTGCGCTGGATGGCGGACGGCGTCTGCGAAAAACGGGGCGCGGGGGCGGGCTGGGTCACGCCGGCGAAGGTCACAAACGTCTCTCGCGCGGCGTTGTGGGGATGGGCTGGCGCCTCCTCCATGGAGAGCACCGGGGCGAAACAGACGTCAGTGCCTTCCATCAGCGCGCACCATTCCGCCCGCGTCCTGGTTGCGATGACAGCGGCCAGCTTCTCCGACAACGACGGCCAGAGGCTCCGGTCCATCTGGGACTGGAAATCCGGATCGGTGATGCCGGCCTTTTCAAGCAGAAGGCCGTAGAATTGCGGCTCGATCGAGCCGAGCGCCACCCAGCCGCCGTCCTTGCAGGCGTAGGTGTCGTAGAAATGCGCCCCGCCGTCGAGCAGGTTCGCGTCGCGCTCGGCGCCCCACACGCCCATCGATTTCATGCCGTAGAACATGCTCATCAGGCTGGCTGCGCCATCCGTCATGGCGACATCGACCACCTGCCCCTTGCCGGTCTGGCGCGCCTGGATCACGCCGGCTAGCAGACCCATGGCGAGATACAGCGCGCCGCCGCCATAATCGCCCACGAGATTGAGGGGCGGGGCCGGGCTGTCGTCCCTGCGGCCCATTGCGTGCAGCGCCCCGGTGAGCGCGATGTAATTGATGTCATGGCCTGCCGCGAGCGCCAGCGGCCCGGTCTGGCCCCAGCCGGTCATGCGGCCATAGACGAGCTTCGGGTTGCGCCCCAGAGCCACATCCGGGCCAAGGCCCAGCCGTTCCATCACGCCGGGACGGAAGCCTTCGATCAGGCCGTCAGCCTGCTCGATCAGCCTGAGGCAGGTCTCCAGATCAGCCGCGTCTTTCAGGTTCAGCGCGACCGAGCGCCGGCCCCGCCCGGTCACCGGGTCTGCCGTGCCGCCACGGCCGGGCGCATCGATCCGCACCACATCGGCGCCCATATCCGACAGGAGCATGCCGCAGAAGGGGCCGGGCCCGATGCCCGCGAACTCCACGATCTTCATGCCAGAAAGCGGACCGGTCGCCATGCGTTTCTCCCTGATGTTTTGTCCCGCTATGGCGGGGCGGAGCGCGCAAATCCAGCCCTGTCGTCACGGCGCCCCGCCGCTCGGCGGGGCGATGTCGCTGGGCGGAGCGCGCGACGCGGGCGCTTCGAACAAGCGCCGCAGAAATCCGGGCGCCAGCGCGGAAAGCGGATTGGTCTGAACCCGCGGCTTATCCAGCGGTCCCCGGAGGGTGTAGGTGAGGGCCAAAAGCCCCTCCCCCTGCCGCGAGACCAGCGCCCCGCCAAGCAGCGGGATGTCGCCAAACGCTGCGTTCAGCGCATAGGCCGGCACGATCGACCCCTGAAGGTCCACCACGCCCGCATCCAGATCGATCCGGCCGGAGGCGGTGACGCCAAGCGAGGGGCCGGAGGCGCGGCTGTCTGCAACCTCCACCCGACCGGCCCGCAGCGTCAGCGGCGCGTAGAGCTGATCGAAGGCATAGGTCTGGGGCGCGCCCCCGGCTGTCCGCGCGGGGGTCTGGACCGAGAAATTGCTGGCGCGCAGCTCCAGTCGCGTGGGCTGGCGGGCGCCCGGCGGCGCCATCTCCCCGATCAGTGTGGCTACCCCGCCCCGCACGGTCGCGGCGGGATAGAAGAGCCGGGCGGCGAGCCCGGCGTCGGCCGCGCTGGCGTCCAGCCGGCGCCGGCCGCCGGCGGCCGGGGTGATCGTGATGCGCGACACCCCAGCCGGGGATCGCCCGGAAGCGTTGGCGCGCGCCACCTGGCCGTCCTGGAGCCGCGCCGTGAACGACACCTCCGAGAACGCCGCATCAGGCCCAAGGCGCACCGTATCGAATGTCGCCTCCAGGCTCAGGGGGCGCAGCGAGGCCTCGCCTGCCAGAGGATCGCTGGCGAACAGACGCGAGGCCGCGCCCTGAAGGTTCAGGAACGGGCCGCGCACTTGCACGCGCGATCCGTCCTCGTCGGGGAAAGCGCGGGCTGAAAAGGCGGCAAGCCCCTGAAACTCCACACGGGGAAAATCGGCCGAAACCAGCGCGCCTTCCTTGTCCAGCGTCACCTCGCCCGCCAGCGACAGCCCGGCCCCGTCGCCACGGAACTCGGCGATCCGCCACCCGGCCTCGGCGGTGGGAAACACCCGGAAGCTCGCCTGCCCCGGCGCGCCCGGCGGCTTGGACCAGCCGCCCCCAGGCGCGCGGATGGCGGCGTCGGCCAGATCAGCCGTCACCACCGCGCCGGCGATCCGGCCGCCTTGCCCCACTGCGCGCACATCCACCTCGATCGCGCCGGTCAGTAGTCCCGAAGCGTCAATCCCGAACAGCTCGAGCGCTGCGGCGTCCGCGACGCCGGAAGCGAGGATGAGCGTGGGCGTTTCCCCCCCGCCGGAAAGCGCCTCGCGCCAGACAAGCTCCAGCCGCGTGGCGCCCAGATCGCCCGGCCCCGCCACCCGGATCTGGGCGTTGTCGCCTTCCAGGCGCAAGGTCGCGCCGGTGAGGTCCTCGCCCAGAAACGCATCGGCAAGGCCCGCGCGCTCGATCCCGCCGGAGACAGACCATCGCAGAGCGTCGGGACCTGCGACCTCCGCCGTCGGGCGTTCGATCCGGATGCGCACATCGGCTGCGCCAGACAGACGCTGCGGCGCCACGCCCGCCTTGGAGAAAAGCTTCAGGTCGCCCATATCGAGCAGATTGGCCATGGCCGCCGCCTCGCCGACGGCGCGCGCGCTGACCTGCACGATCGTGCCGCGAGGCTGGAACCGCGGGATCGTGACAGCGCCGTCGCTCAGCCGGATCGACCCGATCCGCCCCTGAAGCGCGGAAATCGTCAGGCTCTTGCCGGTCAGCGTCGCTGCGCCCTGGGCCTGGGTGATCGGCGTCAGGCCGGGCGCATAGCGGATGGCGGCGTCGCGGACCTGCCAGGAGAGCGACAGATCCTTCGCATCGAGGCCCTCAGGCCCGAAGTCGTCGGGATCGATGTCCAGCCGGGCCGCGCCGCCGCTGATGATGCCCGACAGAAAGGCTGTCTCGACCCAGCGGCGCGCCGGGGGAACCAGCCGGGTCGGCCAGACCGAGAGCAGCGTCGCCTTCTCGAAGGCGCCATCCACCGCGCCGGTCAGCGCGATCCGGGGGTGAAAGCGCACAGCATCGGCCGCCGGCAGACCGATTTCGCCGGCCAGCCGCACGCGCGCCCCGCCGAGCGCGGCGCGGAACTCCCTGATTGTCAGCAGACGCGCGTCGCGGTCAAAGCCGCCAAGCAGACGCGCCTCGGTCACCACGCCGGTCATGCCCGCCACGCCCAGCAGCCCCAGATCGATCGTGCGCGCGCGCAGATCGAGCCCCGCTGCGCCGCCCTGCAGCAGGCGCAGCGGGGCTGCGATCACGCCCGAGCCATCCAGCCCGCCGCCGGGCGCTGTCAGACGGGCGCGCTCGACGATCAGCGTGTCGCGCGCTGCGTCGTGCCGGGCCGACAGGGCGCCGCCCGCGATCGGCCGGGCGCCCTGCGCCAGCAGAATGCGCCCCGCGCCGAGGG
Organism: Caulobacterales bacterium; assembly: GCA_044340025.1. Lineage (GTDB taxonomy): Bacteria > Pseudomonadota > Alphaproteobacteria > Caulobacterales > Aquidulcibacteraceae > JBIIUJ01. The sequence continues at coordinate 65,936 of JBIIUJ010000001.1, read as the reverse complement.
CGGCGTCCAGCTCCACACGCTGCAGCCGCGAGGCTCTGATCTGGGCGACAACCCGGCCAGAGACAGGCGCATCCAGCAGCGCAAGCCCCACCGCGATGTCGCGCGGCAGGAGCAGCGCAGGCCACAGCCCGTCCATCCGCGCAGCAAGGCCGGCGGTCTCCATGGTTGCGGCGCCCGCCAGCGCCAGATCGATCGATCCGACCCGCTCGGCAGCCACGATCCGGGCGCGAAGGCGCAGCGCCCGCTGGCGCCCGTCCTGGGCCAGGCCGATATCCAGCGCCTCGGCCCGCCAGGTGAGGCCGGTCGCCTGATCCAGCACCACCAGCGTCGAGCCGGCGACATTCATGCCGCGAAAGCCGGCAAGCTGGCGCTGGCTGGTCAGCCGCACGAGGGCGTCGCGCAGCGCCGCCGCGCGCTGGGGATCAGGCGCGCGCACAGCGGAAGCCACCGGCGCGCCGGCGCGCAGCGCGATCTGGCCTTGCGGACTGAGCGTCAGCCCGAAGAGGCCGCCCTGCACCTTGATCGACGACAGACGCAAACCGCCGCGCCAGAGCGCATCGGGGGCGAACGCCGCTTCCACGCGGGCGCGGTCTGCCTCCTGCCCGGACACCACGATATCGCGCGCCACCAGCCGCAACTCCCGATCGGAAGCGACCCAGACCGCGTCGAGCGCGCCTATCTCCACCGCTGCGCCGCGCGCGGCGATCGCACGCTCCACCAGCGGCTTGACGAGAGCAAGCGAGACCGGCCCCTCTGTGAGCCGCCAAGCGAGCACCCCGACCAGCGCAGCGATGGCGACCATGGTCAGCGCCAGGATTTCGGCCGCATGCCTGAAGTGTAGACGCCATCGCCGACGGGCTCTGGACGGGGGCGGCGCCATCCCCACTTCTCCCGTGGGGCCGGGCGCAGCTTGCGCCTCAGGAGAAGGATCAGCGGACATGGCGGACGGGCATACTGTGGGAGAACAGGCTCCCGATTTCACATTGCCCACCGACGGCGGCGGGACAATCACGCTGAGCAGCCTGCTCGGCGGCAAGGTCGTGCTGTTTTTCTACCCAAAGGACGATACCAGCGGCTGCACCCGCGAGGCTCTGGACTTCACGACCGAGGCAGCCGCCTTCGCCGCCGCCGGCGCGACGGTGATCGGCATATCGCGGGATTCGGTGCGCAGCCATGACGCCTTCAAGGCCAAGCATGGTCTTGCCGTCACGCTCGCCTCCGATGTGGAGGGCGCCGTCTGCCAGGCGTTTGGCGTCTGGGTGGAAAAGAGCCTCCATGGCCGGCGCTACATGGGCGTGGACCGCACGACATTCCTGATCGGGCCGGACGGCCGGATCGTTCAGGTCTGGCGCAAGGTGAAGGTTCCGGGCCATGTGGATGCTGTGCTGAAGGCGTTGCGGAGCTGAGATCGTCTTGGCCCATCCTGCATGAGCGCGCGATGAACGCCAGACAGGCGTCAGCGCCGCTCCTGAACGGCTGATTTCTCTTGCATTAACCAAACGTTCACGTCTAAGGGCGCGCGCACGAGAGCGGACCACCGCTCGTTCCGGGGACAAGTTGGGTATGACGCGTATGTTGAAACGTCTGCGCGCCGAGCTGGAATCGAGGTTTCCGGAGCGCCAGATCTATCACCAGGCCCACGGCGAACTGAAGTTCATCCGGATCACGACGACGCAGCAGACCATCGCGATTGCAGCCGCGATCGGTCTGTCGATCTGGCTGCTGGTGGCGACGCTGGGGGCATCGCTCACCGCGCTGGTGGTCGGAAACGGGGCCGCCTACATCGCAAAGGTCGAGGACCGGTATGAAGCCGGAATCGCCGCCGCCGAGGCGCGCGAGGCGGAGGCCGAGAAGATTCTTGCCGCCCGCACCCGCGCGCTGCAGCAAAGCCTCGCCGAAATCGAACAGCGCCAGCGCGCGCTGGAAGCGATGATGAAAACGACGGTCGGCGTTGCGCCTGCCGGCGCGACCGGCGGGCGCGCATCCGGAGCCGAGGCTGTCGCCCCCGCGCGCACCGTTGAGGATCAGACCCAGAAGCTCAAGCGCCAGCAGGAAGCCTTCCTGCGCGAGACGAGCGCCCAGGCCGCCGAGCGCGCGGCGCTCGCCCGCCAGAGCCTGCGGGCCATGGGCGTAAAGCCGCCGGCCAGCGCCACCGGCCAGGGCGGCCCCTTCATCCCGCTGACCGACTATCTTGCAGAGCGCGGGCGGGCTCAGGCGAGCCAATCCTTCGACCGGCTGCTGCGCGAGACCGGGGCCCGCCTGAGCGAGGCCGCCACGCTGGAGGCGGTCCTGGCGGCCGCGCCCACCGGCGCGCCGATTAGCCAGCCTTTCGCCCTGACCAGCGATTACGGGCCGCGGCGCGATCCTTTCACCGGCGGCTATGGCTGGCATGGCGGGGTGGATCTGGTGGCCGCCTATGGCGCGCCGATCGTGGCGGCTGCGCCAGGCGTTGTGACCTTCGTGGGCTGGAAAAGCGGCTATGGCCACACCGTCGAGGTGGAGCACGGCCATGGCTTCTCCACGCTTTACGCTCACCTGACGGGGCGATTCCCGGTCTCGGTCGGAGATCGGGTGGCGCGGGGCGAGGCTGTCGGCGCGCTTGGCAATTCCGGCCGCTCTACTGGACCTCACCTTCATTTCGAGGTTCTCCTGCACGGCGAGACCTACGATCCGGAACGTTTCATGGCGGCGGGCGGTAATGTTTGGACAGAAAGGTAGTTCCGGCGGCGCCGGTTCTCCGGCGGCGTCTGATCCCGCGCCGGCGATGCGCTTCGCCCAATCCAGCGGCAAGGGCGCGCTGACCATCATTGCGCAAGGGTGCGTGGTGGAAGGCGCGATCACATCCGACAGCGACATCCAGGTGGATGGCGTCGTGATCGGGCCGGTGCGCTGCGCAACGCTCAACATCGGCCAGACCGGCGAAGTGCGCGGCGATGTCACGGCCGAATCCGTAACCGTTCGCGGCGCCGTAGCGGGCGCCATCGGGGCTCGGCTGGTGCAATTGGCCGCCTCGGCCCGTGTGGAGGGCGACGTGACGCACGCCCAGCTCGTCATCGAGGCCGGCGCCGCCTTCGAAGGCCGCTCCCGGCGCCAGGCGCCGGAACCCGCCGCTTTGCCCGCGCCCAAGAGCTAGGGCAGCACCGCCACCCCCTCCTTGCGGGCGGCCTTTGCGAGCTTGCGATCGAGGGTGGCGAGCGCCCCGCCTTCGGCCACGGCGAGCGCCAGATAGGTCTCGTCGTTTGGCGTCAGGCCATGGTTTTGCAGATAAGGCGCAGGGTCCGGCGCGGGGCGAACGTGCACCCGGTCAAGCATGCGGACCCTCGCTTCATGGGCCGCCGCCGCCGCGATGCGCCCTGCCCTCACAGCAGCGAAGAGCGCCTTTTCCAGCTCGCCGGGAAAGCACGCCGGCACGAGCGGCGCCTGGGCGAAGAGCTGCGCTGCGATCGCCGCCACATGCGGGGCGGGCCGCTCGCCAATGGCAAGCGCACAGGCGACGGAAGCGTCGAGGATGATGGGCATGATTTCCCTGTCATCCCGGCCGTAGCGAAGCGCAGAGCCGGGATCTTGAAGAGCTTTTTCCTCCCCGAGGTCCCGGCCCCGAGATCCCGGATCGCCGGCTTTGCCGGCGTCCGGGATGACGGGAGGCAAGTCAGGCCGCCTGCTTCGCGCCGCTGAACCGGCCGTAGAAGGTCTCGCCCTTGGCGGCCATGTCGCGCAGCAGCGCGTTGGGCTTGAACCGCTCGCCGTATTTCTGGGCGAGCGCGTCGCACTCAGCCACGAACTTCGCCACGCCCATGCCGTCGATCAGGCTGATCGTGCCGCCGGTGTAGGGCGCAAAGCCCCAGCCGAGGATGGAGCCGATATCGGCATCGCGCGGATCGGTGATGACGCCCTCCTCGAAGCAGCGCGCCGTCTCCAGCGCCTGCCGGTAGAGAAGGCGCTTTTTGTATTCCTCGCGCAGGTCGGGCGGGCATTCGGCGATCCTGGTGGCCACAAGCTCCGACAGGCCCGGCCAGATCCGCTTTGAGCCGTCGTCCTTGTACTCGTAGAAGCCCTTCTTGTTCTTGCGGCCGAAGCGTTCGAGCTTGGTCACCATCGTCTCGATGATGTCCTGCGCGGCGGTCGGCTTCCAGGCGTCGCCCAGGTCGGCCTTGGTCTGCTGGGCCACCTTGTAGGCGAGATCGAGCGCCACTTCGTCGTTCATGGCCAGCGGGGCGACCGGCATGCCGGTCATCTTGCCGACATTCTCGATGATGGCGGGCTTCACGCCTTCGGCCAGCATCTCGATGCCTTCCTGCACATAGGTGCCAAAGCAGCGCGAGGTGTAGAAGCCGCGGCTGTCGTTGACCACGATCGGCGTCTTGCGGATCTTCAGGACGTAATCGACCGCCTTGGCGAGCGTTTCCTCGCTCGTCTCCTTGCCCATGATGACCTCGACGAGCCCCATCTTGTCGACCGGCGAGAAGAAGTGCACGCCGATGAAGTTCGCCGGACGGACGCTCGCTTTCGCCAGCCCCGTGATCGGCAGGGTGGAGGTGTTGGACCCAAACACCGCCGTCTCGGCGAGCTGGGCTTCGGCCTTCCTCGTCACGTCGGCCTTGATCTCGCGGTTTTCGAACACCGCCTCGATCACGAGATCCGCGCCCTTCACATGGGCGTAGTCGGTCGTGGGCGTGATGAGGGCGAGCAGCGCGTCGGCCTTCTCCTTCGTCATCTTGCCTCGCGAGACCGCCTTGTCGACGAGCTTTCTGGAATAGTCCTTGCCCTTCTCGGCCGCTTCCTGGCTCTGATCGATCAGCACCGTCTCGATGCCGGCCATGGCCTGCACATAGGCGATCCCGGCGCCCATCATGCCGGCGCCGAGCACCGCGACCTTCCTGATCTCATAGGGCTTGTAGCCTTGCGGCCGGTTCGCGCCCTTGGCGAGCGCCTGCATCGACAGGAATAGCGAGCGCACCATCGACTTGGCCGACGGCGAGGCCATGTTCTTCAAGAAGTAGCGCGTCTCGATGCGCAGCGCGGCGTCCATCGGGACCTGGATGCCCTCATAGACCGCGCTCATGATCGCCTTCTGGGCCGGGTAATTGCCGAAGGTCGTCTTGCCGAGCATGGCGTTGCCGCCGATGAAGGTGATCGCGCCGCCGGGCGTGTAGGGGCCGTCCTTCACGCGATAGCCCTTCGCGTCCCACAGGGCGACGGCCTTCGGATTGGCGAGCACCCATTCCCTGGCCCTGGCGACGGTCTCGCCGGCCGGAACCACCGCGCCCACGACGCCGCTGTCCAGCGCCTCCTTCGGGCTCATCGGCGTGCCCTGCAGGATGAAGGGCAGCGCCTTTTGCACGCCCATCAGGCGGGGCAGACGCTGCGTGCCGCCAGCGCCGGGCAGCAGGCCGACCTTGGCTTCGGGCAGGCCGAGCTGGATCTTCGGATTGTCTGCCACGACCCGATAATGGCAGGCGAGCGCGATCTCCAGCCCGCCGCCGAGCGCCAGCCCCTCCAGCGCGCAGGCCACCGGCTTGCCGCAGGTTTCAAGCTCGCGCAGCGCCTTGTTCAGCGTGAAGCCCGACGCGAACGCCGCCTTCAGCATCTCGTCTTCGGTCCTGGCCTTGCCGGCGTCCATCGAGCCGCCGCCGATCTCGCCGAGGTCCGCGCCCGCGCAGAAGCCGTTGGCCTTGCCCGACGAGAGCACCGCGCCCTTGATGGCCGCGTCGGTCTTGATCTGCTCCACGATCTTCGGAAGCTCGGCCATCACCCCCTGGGTGATGGTGTTCATCGTCTTGCCGGGAACGTCGAAGACGATGTGCAGGACGCCGTCGTCGTCGAGGGTGGTTTTGAAGTTTTGCATCGGGTCTTGCTCCCTGAATTTCAGTTGGTTCTGTCTTTCCTCCCCCGCGCCGCGGGGGTGGTGGCCCGAAGGGCCGGAGGGGGTGTTCAGCGACGGTTCTGGCGCACCTGTCGGGCCTCAAGAACCCGCAGGCGGATTGCTTCCAGCACGCCATTGAGGGTGTCGTAGACGTCGACATTGCCGACACGCAGGACTGTCCAGCCCCGCCTTTGCAACTCCGCCATGCGCGCGGCGTCGTAAGCCTCACGCTCCTCGCCATGGGTCGCGCCATCGACCTCGATCACGAGCGAGGCCTCCCAGCAGGCGAAGTCGGCGATGAACGGGCCGATCGGATGCTGGCGGCGGAAGGCGGCGCCCTCGACCTGCCGGCCGCGCAGGCGCGACCACAGGATCGTTTCCGCATCCGTCATCTGCACCCGCATGGCCTTCGCGAAAGGCCGCGACCGGGTTTCGTCGTCGCGCATGGCTTGGGGTCTCCCAGGCGTAGCAAACACCCCCTCCGACGCGCTTCGCGCGCCACCTCCCCCGCGACGCGGGGGAGGAAATGCGCTGCGACTGAGGGGGTGTGGCGCGTTCACTGGACTCAAACCCGCTCGATCACCGTCGCGGTGCCCATGCCGGCGCCGACGCACAAGGTGATGAGGGCGGTCTCCTTGTCGGAGCGCTCGAGCTCGTCGAGCACCGTGCCGAGGATCATCGCGCCGGTGGCGCCCAGCGGATGGCCCATGGCGATGGCGCCGCCGTTCACGTTCATCTTGTCGTGGGGAATATCCAAGGCCTGCATCATGCGCAGAACAACGGAGGCAAACGCCTCGTTCAGCTCGTAGAGATCGATGTCAGAGGCCTTCATGCCCAGCTTTTTCAGCACCTTGGCGGTCACGAACTCCGGCCCCGTGAGCATGATGGAGGGTTCCGAGCCGATGGAGGCCATGCCCTTCACGCGGGCGCGGGGCTTGAGGCCCAGCGCTTCGCCCATCTCGCGCGTGCCGACGAGCACGGCGGCCGCGCCATCGACGATGCCGGACGAATTGCCGGCGTGGTGGACATGGTTGATCCGCTCAAGCTCCGGGTAGCGCTGCATGATGACGGCGTCGAAGCCGGGCATCATTTCGCCCTGCATCAAAAAGCTCGGCTCCAGCGCCGCCATGGACTGCATGGAGGCGTCGGGGCGCATGTGTTCGTCGCGGTCGAGGATGATCGCGCCCATCTGGTCCTTCACCGGCAGAATGGACCTGGAAAAGCGGCCCTCGGCCCAGGCGCGCGCCGCGCGCTTCTGGCTTTCCACCGCATAGGCGTCCACGTCATCGCGAGAGAAGCCGTATTTGGTCGCGATCGTGTCGGCGCCGATGCCTTGCGGCGCGAAATAGGTCTTGATGGCGATGGAGGGGTCGGAAGCCCAGGCGCCGCCGTCCGAGCCCATGGGCACGCGGCTCATGCTCTCCACCCCGCCGCCAATGGCCATGTCGGCCTCGCCGCTCTTCACCTTGGCGGCAGCCATGTTGAACGCTTCGAGGCCCGAGGCGCAGAAGCGGTTGATCTGCACGCCCGCCGTCGTCTCGGCATAATCGGCGTTGAGCACGGCGAGGCGGGCGATATCGGAGCCCTGCTCGCCCACCGGCGAAACGCAGCCCAGAACCACATCGTCGACCTTCGAGGTGTCGAGGCCGTTGCGGTCGCGGATGGCCTGAAGCGCCTGGGTGGCGAGACTGAGCGCGGTGATCTCGTGCAGGCTGCCCGAGGATTTTCCCTTGCCGCGCGGGGTGCGCACCGCGTCGAAGATGTAGGCGTCGGCCATGATGGGTCTCCTTTTCCCTAAGCGTTTCTGGTTTCGTCTTGCGCGGTCGCGGCGTCCCGCTTCGGCGTGAGAGCGAGGCTGGCGCGGGCCTTGGCGGCGATCTTGCCGCGCAGATCATAGAGCTCGGCCTCGGCGAACAATATGGCGCGCCCCTTCTCGGTGATGCGCGCGGCCACCTCCACCGGACCGGGACGGACGGGGCGCAGATAATGCACATGCAGATCAATGGTTGCGGCCAGCATCCTTGGCCCCGCCTTCACCATCGCCATCATGCCGATGACATCATCGAGCATTGCGGAGAGAAAGCCGCCCTGCACGCTGCCGGCCGGGTTGGCGAATTCGGGCCGGCCCTCGAAACGCACCCGCGCCGAGCCTTCCCGCCCGTCCATCGCGAGGATCTCCATCCCCAGCGTGCGCGAGGATGGCGACATTTCCGTGATGCCGGCGGCGGCGAGGATGGCGGCAGGCATCAGGCAAGGCCTTTCCGCGATGTGCTCCCCCGCGCTGCGGGGGAGCTGTCGCCGCAGGCGACTGAGGGGGCGTTTTCGAGGGCGGAGGCGGGCGAACACCCCTTCCGCTTCGCTGCGCTCAGCACCTCCCCCGCGAGGCGGGGGCGGAAAACGTGAGGGGTCGCGCGACGCAGGCTCATCGCGGCTCCACCCGGATCTCGGAACGCAGCGAGTTGCCGATGTAGCAGGCCTCAAGCGCGTGATGGTGCAGAAGCTGGATTTCCGCTGCATCCGGCGTGACATCGCCGGAAAACATCACACGGGGTCGCAGGGTGATCTGCGTCAGCCAGACCTTGCCGTCTTCGCCTGCCGCGAGCGCGCCCACCGGCTGATCCTCATAGGAATCAATCCGGAAGCCGGCCTTCTTCGCAAACGACAGAAAGAACATCATGTGGCAGGAGGCGAGCGCCGCCACCGTCATTTCTTCGGGATCGGCAGCCTCCACCACGCTCAGCGGCGGGCGCACAGTCCCCGGATCGGACGATCCGCGGATCGACACGCCGCCGTCAAACGCGATCTCGTGACCGCGGGAATATTTCCCGTCGAGGAAGGGCTGATCGCCGCGCTCCCAGCGGATAGTGGCGGTGTGGTTGGACATCTAGGCTCCCTTCCCCCCGCAAGCGGGGGAAGACAAGGCGCGGGCATCTTCCCCCGCCTGCGGGGGAAGTCCCGAGCGGAGCGAGGGGAAGGGGGCGGCGGCCGCCACTACAACGTCCTCGCGATCAGCACCTTCATCACTTCGTTCGCGCCGCCATAGATGCGCTGCACACGGCTGTCGCGCCACATCTGGGCGATGGGGAACTCGTTCATGTAGCCCCAGCCGCCGTGAAGCTGGAGGAGCTCGTCCACCACTTCGCACTGCACGTCGGAGACCCAGTATTTGGCCATGGAGGCGGTGGCCGCATCGAGCTTGCCTTCCAGCAGAAGTTCCGTGCAGCGGTCGCAGAAGGCGCGCGCCACGGTTGCTTTGGTCTTGCACTCGGCCAGTTTGAACTGGGTGTTCTGGAAGTCCATGATGGTCTTGCCGAAGGCCTTGCGCTCCTTGACGTAAGCGACTGTTTGCTCGATCGCGCGCTCCATCGTGGCCACGCCCTGGATGCCGATCTGCAACCGTTCGGAGGGCAGCTGTTCCATCAGCTGGAAGAAGCCCCTGCCCTCGTCGGCGCCCAGCAGATTGGTCAGAGGGACCTTCACATCGTCGAAGAACAGTTCGCTCGTGTCCTGCGCGTCCTGGCCCACCTTGTCGAGGTTGCGGCCGCGGCGAAAGCCTTCCACCTCGTCAGTCTCGACCATGATGAGCGAGGTGCCGCGTGCGCCCTGGGCGGGGTCGGTCTTGGCGACCACGATGATCAGATTGGCGGTCTGGCCGTTGGTGATGAAGGTCTTGGAGCCGTTGATCACATACTGGTTGCCGACCTTCTGGGCGGTGGTCTTCACGCCCTGGAGATCGGAGCCGGCGCCGGGCTCGGTCATGGCGATGGCGCCGACGAGTTCGCCCGACGCCATCTTCGGCAGCCATTTCTGTTTTTGCTCTTCCGAGCCGTAGTGCAGGATGTAGGGTGCGACGATGGCGTTGTGGAGCGAGGCGCCGAAGCCGTCGATCCCCATCTTGCCCATCACGTCCATCAGCACGGCCTCGTGGCGGAAATCCCCGCCCGCGCCGCCATAGGCTTCCGGCATGGAGGCGCACAGGATGCCCGCCTCGCCCGCCTTGAACCACATGTCGCGCTCGACGATGCCCTCCTCGCGCCATTTGGCGATCCGTTCGGGCGGAGCTTCCTTCGCGAAGAAGCCGCGCACGGCGTCCTCGAAGATGTTCAGCTCCTCGTCGTTGCGCCATGCGGCCTTGGGCAGGTCGATCGCAGCCATGATGGTCTCCCTGAGCGCCTTGCGGCTTGTGTTTGATTATTCGATCAGAACTCGTCTGCGCTGAGCGCCATCACCGGCTCCGCGCCGGTCTTCACCTTGGCCAGATGGCTGGCGATCTCGGGCAGGACGCGGTCGATGAAATAGCGCCCGGTCTTGACCTTGGTGTCGTAGAAGGGCTCCGCGCCCTTCTTCGCATAGGCGGCCTTGGCCATCAGCGCCCACATGTAGGCGAGCCCCGTCAGCCCGAAGATGTGGAGATAGTCGTGGCTGGAGGCGCCGGCGTTGTCGAAGTTCGTCATGCCATTGGCCATCAGCCACATCGTGGCGTCCTGGAGCTGCATGCGGGCGCTGCGCAGCCCTTCCACGAAGGGTTTCAGGTCGGCGTCGCCGTCGTGGGCGGCGATGAACTCGTCGATCTCGGCAAAGAAGGTCTGGATCGCGCGCCCGCCATTGGCGGCCAGCTTGCGGCCCACGAGATCCAGCGCCTGCACCCCGTTGGTGCCCTCGTAGATCATGGCGATCTTGCTGTCGCGCAGGAACTGGCTGGCGCGATAATGCTCGGTGAAGCCGGAGCCGCCATGCACCTGCAGCGCGTCGGAGGCGCCCTTGTGGCCCTTGTCGGTCAGATAGGCCTTCAGGACCGGCGTCATCAGCGCCATGTAATCAGAGGCCTTCTGGCGCACGGCCTCGTCCGGGCTCTTGTGCAACAGATCGCCGTAAAGCGCCGTCCAGTAGAGGAAGGCGCGCCCGCCCTCGGTGATCGCGCGCACGTCCATCAGCATCCGGCGCACGTCCGGGTGAACGAGGATCGTATCGGCCGGCTGATCGGGTTCCTTGACGCCCGTGAGCGAGCGGCCCTGGCGGCGATCCTTGGCGAAGGCTGCTGCGTGCTGGTAGGCCACCTCCGAGAGCGCCATGCCCTGAAGGCCCACCCCGATGCGCGCCTCGTTCATCATCACAAACATCACCGCGAGGCCCTTGTTGGCCTCCCCGATCAGATAGCCCGTCGCCTCCTCATACTGCATCACGCAGGTGGCGTTGCCGTGGATGCCCATCTTCTCTTCAAGGCCCACGCAGAAAGCCGGGTTGCGCGCGCCGAGCGTTCCATCCTCGTTCACGAGGAACTTCGGCACGATGAAAAGCGAAATGCCCTTCACGCCGGCGGGCGCGCCCTCGATGCGGGCGAGAACCAGATGGATGTGGTTCTCGGTCATGTCGTGCTCGCCGCCCGAGATCCAGATCTTCTGGCCGGAGATCTTGTAGGTCCCGTCGGGCTGGGGCGTCGCCTTGGTGCGCAGCAGGCCCAGATCGGTGCCGCAGTGCGGCTCGGTCAGGTTCATGGTGCCGGCCCATTCGCCGGATGCGAGTTTGGGCAGATAGGTCTGCTTCTGCTCCGGCGACCCGCCCACATGAATGGCCGAATAGCAGCCATGGGTGAGGCCCGGATACATGCCGAACGCCATGTTGGAAGAGCTCACCATCTCGTTGAACGCAAGGTTCACCACATGCGGCAGCCCCTGGCCGCCAAAGGCGGGATCCGCCGAAAGCAGCGGCCAGCCCGCCTCCACAAGCTGCTGGTAGGCGTCCTTGAAGCCGGGCGGGGTGGTGACCGTATTGTCGGGGTTCCAGATGCAGCCCTGCCTGTCGCCGACCGCATTGAGCGGCGCCAGCACGTTCTCGCAGAACTTGGCGCCCTCCTCGAGGATCTGGTCGCGCACATCCTTGGGCGCGTCGGAAAAGCCCTCCAGATTGGAGAAGCGGTCGACTTCCAGAACCTCGTCGAACAGGAACTTCATGTCGCGAACGGGGGCGTGATAGGTCATGGCTGTCCTCCGGGCGGCGCATCTCGGTCGTGCGCCTGCGGGTCTGTGGGGTTAAGGGATCAGGGGGGTTAAGGGATCAGGGTTGGTCGTCCAGGGCCGCTTCGCCGGCCATGCCGGCCAGGCGGGTGCGCGCCAACGTATCGAACGCGCGCGCGGAGGCCTCTTCCGCGCTGGCGTTCGTCGCGAGCTTGCTTTCGATCCAGGCGATGCGCTCGTGCAGGTTTTCGATCGCGCCGGCGATGTCCTCGCGCTGACGTTCCAGGATCTGAACCCGCTCGCGAAACTTCACCAGGGACACGCGCAATTGGGCTTGCTGGCCGTCATGCAGGTCATAGAGGTCGAGGATCTCGCGGATCTCTTCCAGCGTGAACCCGACGCGCTTTCCGCGCAGGATCAGCTGAAGCCGGGCGCGATCACGAGACGAAAAGATCCGGTTCATCCCGTCGCGCGCCGGATGAAGCAGGTCCTTGTCCTCATAGAACCGTAGAGCGCGCGCGGTGACGCCGAACTCTCGCGCAAGCTGGCTTATGCTCCAGGACCGGTCCTTCGGACTCTGCGTCATGGCGAGGCCTCCCATATCGAAGCCTCCATTCCCTAGCCGCACCTTACGTTAACGTCAAGATGCGCGCAGCGGCGCCAGGCCCGTTAAGGGGTGTTAACGACTGGTTAACCAATGCAGCGGCGTCTTGGCGGGAGGGGGGCGATCAGGCGAATTCGGGTTTTCTTGCCCCGACTCAGCACCCTGCCTAGCCTCGCACACGCAAGGAGCGCGATTCGTATGAGCACTGCGGCGCCGTGGAGCGTGAAGGGCATAGATCCGCGGGCGCGCGACGCCGCCAAGGACCTCGCCCGGCGCGAAGGCCTCACTCTGGGCGAATGGCTCAATCGGATGATCCTCGAAGAGGAGCAGGAGGCGCCGCCGCCGCCGCCCGGCTTCGGGTCTGGCCGCCTCCCATCCTACGCCCCGCCCTCCTATGACGACCGGGATGCATCCGATGAGATCGGCCGCATCACCCAGGCGCTCGATCGCATCAGCCGCAGGCTGGACGCCAACGAGCAGCGCTCCACGCTCGCGCTGACCGGGGTGGACCACACCGTGCTCGGTATCGCGGCGCGGGCGGAGCAATCCGAGAAGGCCGCCGCCGAGGCGCTGTCGCGCGTTGAAGCAGGCCTTCAGGAGCTGCAGGGCATTCAGGTCGGGCTGGCCGATCGCTTGCGCCAGATGGAGGAAGACGACGCCCCGGCCCGGACGATCGGGGCGCTGCGTTCGCTCGAGACGGCGCTCTCGCGGCTGGCGGCGCATGTGCAGCAGAGCGAAGACAAGGCTGCGGTCGCGCTGGGCGCTCTCCAGACCCAGATGAGCAGCCTCAATGATCGCCTCACGACAGGCCTCGCCGAGGCGCGCCGGTCCAGCGAGGAAGAGGCCCGCAAGGCCGCGGCGGCCGCGCCCCGCGACGTGCAGGAGCGGGTCAGCCGGCTGGAGGATGAACACACACAGGCGCTGTCCACGCTCGCAGAAGCGATCGGCAAGCTGCGCGACCGGGTGGATCAGGCCAATGCGGTCGATCCCGGCGCCACAACGGCGCGCCTCAAGGATCTGCTGGAAAAACGCTTTCAGTCGCTCGCGGGCGAGGTGGCGCGCGCCATGGCTGATCTGCGCCGCGAGATTCCGGCACCGACCCCTGCCCCCGCTGAGCCCGATCTAAGCCCGATCGAACGTGGCCTGAACGAGCTGCATCACAGCATGGACGCCGCCGAGCGCCGCCATCTGGCCGCGGTGGACGCGTTGCGCACGGAAGTGGCGAACGCCAACGCCGCGCTCGAGGCTCGCCTTCTCGCGCTGGAGACCATGCCTGCGCCAGCCGAGAGCGATGATCTGCGCGCCGACATGGAGGCGATCGCGACCCGGATCGAAAGCCGGATGGAGGCGATCGAGGCGCGCGAGGCCGCCGCCCTGACCGTCGTCGGCGATCAGGTCGCCAAGCTGTCGGAGCGGTTCGAGACCAGCCTCGCCGAGAGCGAACAGCGCACCGCCTCCGCCCTCGAGCGGATCGGAGCGCAGTTTGCCGCCGCGGCGGAACGATGGGCCGCGCCTTCCCCTGCCCCTGCGCCCGCATATGCCGCGCCGCCGGCGCTGGCGCCGACGCAGGAAGCTGCCGCGCCCGCTTTTGCGGGCTGGGACAGCGATCCGCGCCCAGCGCCCGCAGCCGATCTCCACGACCCATTCGGTCCGTTCGAGCCGGCCGCGTTTTCAGACAACGATGAGCGGGCTGACCAGCGCGCGGAGCCCGACTTCGAGGCCTTCGTGGCCCCTGACACCGAGCCCCTGTTCGGCGTGGAGGAAGGCCCCCAGGATCAGGACGGCTGGGTCGACGCCCTCGATCAGGAGGACGGCTTCAGAACCGATCCGACGACAGCGCGCGACGACGAGCGCGGCGATTATCTCTCCCGCGCCCGGCGCGCGGCGATGGAAAGCCAGGTCCGGCCGGACCAGGCCAAGCGCAGACGGGGGCACGCCTCGGACACGGCAGGCCTCGGCAAGAGCCCTCGATCTCGCAAGAAGACGGGCAAGGCCGGCGTCTCGCCGCTCACCCTTGCGCTGGCGGGCGGGGCGGCGCTTGCCGCGCTTGCCGTTGTGGGTCTGCTTGCGACCAACCGGCCCGCCCCGGCGCCGGCGGGCCCGCCGCCGGCTGCTCTGCCGGCCTCGGCCCTGGCGCCGCCGCCGGCCGAGCCGGCCGTCGTGGAACCAGCCACGACCCCGGCGGAGGCCGAACCGCGCCCTTTTGATGGTGCGGGGGCCGATGCGGCTCCCGCAGCCGCTCGGGCCGTCACCGCGCCGCCGCGCCCCGCTGCCTCGCGCCCGGAGCAAGCGCCAGCAGACCGGCCCCGCGTAGCCCCGCAACGGCCGGCGCCGGCCCCGGCCTCTGCGCCGCGCGCGGCCGCGCCTGTCGCCGCGCCCAAGGCCGAAGCCCCCGCCGCAGCCGCCGCCCCTGCCCCGCGCACGCTGGAGGACGCCGCAGCCGCCGGAGATCCAGTGGCGCAATTCCAGCTCGGGCAGGCCCGCATGCAGAACGGCGCTGCCGAACAGGGCGCAGAGCTGATCCGCCGCGCCGCAGAACAAGGGCTGGCCATGGCGCAGTACCGGCTCGCCAAGATGCATGAGCGCGGCGAGGGCGTGCCGCGCGATCTCGCCGAGGCCCGGCGCTGGACCCAGCGCGCCGCCGACGCCGGCAACCGCCAGGCGATCCACAATCTCGCCGTCTTCGCCGCCCAGGGCGAAGGCGCGCCGCAGGATCTCGGCCTTGCCGCCCAGCTCTTCACCCGCGCAGCCCGGCTTGGCGTGATCGACAGCCAGTTCAACCTCGGCGCGCTGAACGAGGACGGCGTCGGCATGGACCGCAATCCGACCGAGGCGGCCTTCTGGTACGGCGTGGCGGCGCGCAGCGGCGACCGGGACAGCCAGGCCAAGCTCGCAGAGCTGGAGGCCGAGCTCTCCGCCGCCGATCGCGAGGCGGTGCGCCGCCGCGTGCAGGCCTTCCGGCCCGACGCAGGCAACCCGCGCGCCAATGGAGAGTTCGGCCGGCTGAGCTGGACTGCCAGCTAGGCCCTGCCGCCGGGCCGCGACTCCCTCCAGACTGGGACCATGGCCCGGCCCGAAAGCGTTTTCGTCTGTCAGAACTGCGGTGCGGCGCATGCCAAGTGGCAGGGCCGGTGCGACGCCTGTGGGGCGT
Organism: Caulobacterales bacterium; assembly: GCA_044340025.1. Taxonomy (GTDB): domain Bacteria; phylum Pseudomonadota; class Alphaproteobacteria; order Caulobacterales; family Aquidulcibacteraceae; genus JBIIUJ01. The sequence goes on along the minus strand of JBIIUJ010000001.1, from coordinate 50,364 downwards.
GGAACACGATCGTGGAGGAGGCCCGGGAGGCCGCCCCGCCGGGCGTGCCCAGCCGCAGCGGTTCACGCGCCGCCAAACTGTCCTTCACCGCACTAAACGGGACGGATTTGGCGCCAGACCGCATGAAAACGGGCGTGGGCGAGTTTGATCGGGTGTGCGGCGGCGGCGTCGTGCGGGCGAGCGCGCTCCTGGTGGGCGGCGATCCGGGGATCGGCAAGTCGACCTTGCTGCTGCAGGCTGCAGCCGGCCTCGCCCGCAGCGGCGCGAGCGTGATCTATGTCTCGGGCGAGGAAGCAACCGCACAGATTCAGGACCGTGCGCGCCGCCTTGCGCTTGCTGAAGCGCCCGTTCAGCTTGCCGCCGAGACCAGCCTTGGCCCCATTCTGGACGGACTGAAGGCCAGCAAGCCCGACTTCGTCATCATCGACAGCATCCAGACGCTCTGGAGCGAAGGCCTGAGCGCCGCGCCCGGCACCGTGGCGCAAGTGCGCGCCTGCGCCCACGAGCTGGTGCGTTACGCCAAACGCTCCGGCGCCTCAGTGGTGCTTGTGGGTCATGTGACGAAGGACGGCCAGATCGCCGGCCCGCGCGTGGTGGAGCATCTTGTGGATGCGGTGCTCCAGTTCGAGGGGGAGCGCGGCCATCATTTCCGCATTCTGCGTGCTCTCAAGAACCGCTTCGGACCCACAGATGAGATTGGCGTTTTCGAGATGGGGGATCGGGGGCTGCGCGATGTCGCCAATCCCTCATCCCTGTTCTTGAACGCCCGGCCGGAGGAGGTTTCGGGATCGGCCGTGTTCGCAGGACTGGAGGGAACGCGCCCGATCCTGATCGAGATCCAGGCGCTCGCAGCGCCGGCGGCCTATGGCACGCCGCGCCGGGCCGTGGTTGGCTGGGACGCTGGCCGGCTGGCCATGGTGCTTGCCGTGCTGGAGACGCGCTGCGGTCTCTCCTTCGCCGGCCGCGACGTCTATCTGAACATCGCCGGCGGCCTGCGCGTGGGCGAACCCGCCGCCGACCTCGCCGTCGCTGCGGCGCTGGCGTCGGCCCTGATGGACGTCGCTTTGCCGCGCGCCAGCGTCGTTTTCGGGGAGATCGCGCTTTCCGGAGACGTCCGCCCGGTCAGCCGCGCCGACGCCCGGCTGAAGGAAGCGCTGAAACTCGGGTTTCGCGAGGCGATCGGCCCCTCGGATCTGACCGAAGCAGCCCCGGCCGGGATCGCCGCCCGGCCGCTGCGCACGCTCGCAGACCTGATCTCGCTGCTGGAAAAGCAGGGCCGGGCATGAGACACACATCGCCATGACCGCCTTCGATGTCACGACTTTGGCGATTCTGGGCGTCTCGGGCCTGCTTGCCTTCGCGCGCGGGTTTGTTCGCGAAGTGTTTTCGATCGCCGCCCTGATCGCAGGCGGCGCGGCGGCGCTCTACGGCTATCCACTCGCGCGTCCGATCGTGGGCGGCTGGATCGAAACCGATTGGCTGGCGACTGTGGCGACCGGTTTGGGCCTGTTTTTCATCGTCTATGTGATCGTCACGATGATCACGATCCAGCTTCACAATCTGATCCACCAGAGCCAGGCGGTCGGCATGCTGGACCGAACCGCCGGCGGCTTGTTCGGCCTGGCCCGCGGGCTTCTGATCGTGGCGGTCGCGGTGATGGTCCTGCGCGCTGCGACCCCGCCCGACAAGCTGCCGGCCTGGCTGACCGAAGCCCAGCTTTATCCTGTGACCGCCCTCACCGCAGAGGCCCTGACGAGCCTTGCGCCCGAGGGAAGCCCGCTTGCGCTGGAGAGCGCTGACAATGAGCCGGTTCCGGAGCAAAAGGCCGCAGAAGGGACAGAAGCCGAGAGCGGCTATTCATCCCGCGATCGCGAACGCCTAGATCAGCTTATGAACCAAGCATCCGGCGGCTAGCGATCATGCTGACCGGGCGCGCAAAGGACTGGGACACGACGCCGATGAGCCAGGACTTTCTTCCGCCCGACCCGTTTGCGGTGTTTGACGCCGAGACCGACCGCTTTCGCGAGGAATGCGGCGTGTTCGGGGTCTGGGGCCACCCGGAGGCGGCGGTCCTGACCGCGCTGGGCCTGCATGCGCTTCAGCATCGCGGCCAGGAAGGATGCGGCATCGCCGCGTTTGATGGCGCAAGTTTCCATGTCGAGCGGCATATGGGCCTCGTGGGCGATCACTTCACCGGCCCGGACCTGCTGAAACGGCTGCCGGGCGCCGGCGCGATTGGCCATGTCCGATACGCCACACAGGGCGCCACAGTGCTGCGCAACGTGCAGCCCCTGTTTGCAGACCTGCAGCTTGGCGGGTTCGCCGTGGGCCATAATGGCAACCTGACCAATGCGCGCGCCCTGCGCGAGCGTCTTGTGGAGCAGGGCGCCATCTTCCAGTCCACCTCCGATACCGAGGTGATTCTTCAACTTATCGCGCGCTCGAAGCGCTCGAAGGTGATCGATCGGTTCATCGATGCGCTCGACCAGATCGAAGGCGCATATGCGCTGGTGTGTCTCACCAATGGCAAGCTGATCGGCGCCCGGGACCCGCTGGGCATCCGGCCGCTGGTGCTGGGCGATCTCGATGGCAAGCCGATCCTTGCGTCGGAAACCTGCGCGCTGGACATGATCGGCGCAAAGTTCGTCCGCGACATCGAGAATGGCGAGATCGTGGTGATCTCGGACGCCGGGGTGGAAAGCCTGCGCCCCTTCCCCGCGACGCCCGCTCGACCCTGCCTGTTCGAGTACGTCTATTTCGCTCGGCCCGATTCCATCGTGAACGGCCGTTCGGTCTATGCGGTGCGCAAGGCGATGGGACGGCGGCTTGCGGAAGAACATCCCGCCGACGTGGACCTCGTCGTGCCTGTGCCCGATTCCGGCGTGCCGGCCGCTCTGGGCTTTGCGGAGGCTTCCGGCATCCCGTTCGAACTGGGGATTGTGCGCAATCACTATGTGGGCCGCACCTTCATCGAGCCCACCCAGACGATCCGCGCCTTTGGCGTGCGGCTCAAGCATTCGGCCAACCGTCGACTGGTCGAAGGCAAGCGGGTGCTGCTCGTGGACGACAGCATCGTGCGCGGAACGACCTCGAAGAAAATCGTGCAACTGGTGCGCGAAGCGGGCGCCGCCGAGGTGCATTTGCGCTCGGCGAGCCCGCCAATCCTGCATCCGGACTTCTACGGCATCGACATGCCGGATCAGAAGCAGCTGATGGCGGCCAATTTCGATCTCGCGGCCATGACACAGATGCTGGGCAGCGATTCGCTCGGCTTCCTTTCTGTGGAAGGCCTCTACGCCGCGATGGAGGCTGCGCCGCGCGATCCGTTCAGGCCTGCCTTCACCGATCACTGCTTCACCGGCGATTACCCGACGCGGCTCGTCGATTACGAGCGCGCTCAGTCTACGCGCAGCGAACCGCAGCTCTCGCTGCTCGCCGACGTCTGAGGCGCGCCATGACGTCTGATGCTCCTGTCTGCGTGGTCGCTGGCGCCTCGCGCGGGATTGGCGCAGCTGGCGCGCTGGCGCTGGCCAAGGCGGGCTATCGCGTCATCGCCTGCGCGCGCAGTCAGAAAGCGTTGGAGGCGCTCGACGATCAGGCGCGCGCCGGCGGTCAGTCCCTCACGCTGGTCCCGCTCGATCTGAAAGATGGGGCGGCGATCGATCAGCTTGGCGCGGCTTTGTTCGAACGTCATGGCCGGATCGATGCGCTGCTGGTTGCAGCAGGCGTTCTGGGCGGTCTGTCGCCGGTGGGCCATGTGCGTCCCCAGACCTGGGACAATGTGATCGCGACCAATCTGACAGCGGCCTACAGGCTGATCCGGTCTCTCGATCCGCTGATGCGGGCGGCCAGCCCCGCGGGGCGCGCGCCGGCGCGGGCGCTCTTTGTGACCTCGAACGTGGCGACGGATGCGCGTGCGTTCTGGGGGCCGTATGCGGCATCCAAGGCGGGCCTTGAAGCGCTCGTGAAATCCTACGCGGCCGAGACGGACTTTCTCGGCATGCGGGTGAACCTTCTCAACCCGGGGGGTGTCGCCACACGCATGCGGGCCGAGGCGTTTCCGGGCGAAGATCCAGCCAGCCTGCCGCGGCCGGAGGCGCTTGCGCCCATGATCGTGCGGATGCTGGCGGCCGGTTGGGGCACGACAGGTCAGGTGCTGTCGTTTCGGGAAACTGAAGATTTCAAGGCCTGGGCGGCGGCTCAGACCGGGGTGTCGAGCCCCACGCCAGCGGCGTAAGCGCGCGTCTTGATCGAGACATAGACCAGGACCAGGGAATTTCCGATCAGGGCGACAAGAGCGCCGGCGGGTCCAAACAGGCTGCCCGCCGCCGCACACAGCGCACAATGCGCGGCAAGCGCGGCATAACCCGCCGCCACCATGCCGGCTGACACCCCTGCCCGGCGGGCGATCTGATAGTGATGCTCGCGGTGGCCGGACAGAAGCGCGCGGCGCTTTCGCCAGCGGAAGAAAAGCGTCAGCAACACGTCCGCCAGCATCGGCAGAAAGCACAGCGCGACAGCGTAGGGCGCCGCGCCGTCCTTCACCGCCAGGATGGCCGCGCCGGCGGCCAGACCGCCCAGAAAAAGCGCGCCGGCATCGCCTGCATAGAGGCTGGCGGGAGGTCGATTGAGGGCGAGAAAGCCAAGGCAGGCCGAAACTCCCGCAAGCGCCAGCATCAGTGCGGCAGCGCTGCCGGCCATGCCGGCCACCACCGCAAGGCCGACCAGCCCGACCCCAGTGGCGCCTGCCGCCAGACCATCCGACCCATCGATGAAATTGACGGTGTTGGACAGGACGAAAATCCACAGCGCCGTGCCGACGATGGCGCCGAAGCCATTCAGCTGAAGGCCGATTTCGGATGTGAGCGGCAGCCGGTCAACGGTTGCAAACAGGCTGGCGAATGCGAGACCAAGCGCGGCGATCATGGCCGCCTTGAACTTGGCTGGCAGGTCGAACAGATCATCCAGAAGTCCAAGCGCCAACAGGCCCGCACAGAGCCCGACAACCCCGACAAGGTCGCGCAGAGCCCCCGGCGGCAGGCGCCAGCCCTCGGTGAAGCCCTGCAGCAGCAGCAAGCCCGAGAGCGAAAGCCCAAAGCCCAGCGCCATGGCCAGACCGCCCAGCGTCGGCACGGGGCGGAGATGGGCCTTGTGCCCGCCATCTGGCGCATCAGCGACGCCAGCCGCCCTGGCCAGCCGACCAGCAAGCCAGGCGGAAAGCACGCCCATCGCAAGGATCGCCGCGCCGAGCGCGATCACACCGGCGCTCATCGCCGCCCCAGCCCGCTGTGACCCATCAGCCGCGTCGCCACCGTCCACCATGCAGGGTGCGCGGCGCTGATGACGTTGGCGGCCGCGCGCGCTGCGAGCGCTGTCTCAAACACCGCAAAGCAGGTCGCCCCCGAGCCCGACATCCGCGCCAGTCGCACGCCTGCCTGCGCGCGCAAGACCTCCAGCACCTCCCCGATCACCGGCACGAGCGAGCGCGCGGCGGCCTCCAGATCATTGCGGCGGCTCTTGAGAGCCTGAATGGCAGACATCGACGACCCACACTGTGGAAAGGCGCGCAACACAAGCTCGGGCGCGACGCCGAGCCCATCATAGGCCTGAAAGACCGGGCCTGTCGGCGCGGGAATCAGCGGATTGACCAGCACCGCGTTGAGATCAGGCAAAAGAGGCGCGGGCAGCAATCGTTCGCCGCCGCCCTGCATGATCGCCGGCACGCCCATCACGCAGACCGGCACATCGCCGCCAAGAGGCTCAGACAGGCGCGCGAGTTCTTGCAGCGGCACGCCCGCCTTCCAGACCCGATCCAGCAAGCGCAACGCCGCCCCTGCATCGGCCGAGCCCCCCCCGATCCCGGAGGCCACCGGCAGATGCTTGCGCAGCGTCAATCTGCCCGTCAGCGGGCGCCCAAGCTGCTGGGACAGCAAGCGTGCGGCGCGAACCACCAGATTATCATCGCCCGCGCTGAGGCCCGCCGCCTGTGGACCCATGATCTCGAACCCGAAGTCTTCATCCGGGGCCCAGGCCAGCACATCGCCCACATCGGCAAACACCACCAGACTATCGAGCGGATGGCGTCCGTCCGCCTGCGGCGGCCCGACATGAAGGTAGAGATTGATCTTTGCTGGGGCGCGCTCTTCAGCGCCCGGCGGATTGGGCGACATGGGCGTGAGCCGAGGTGGGGGGCGCTTTCGGCGGAAGGCCCTGTTCAAGCTTCTGGCGGATCAGGGCGCGGTCGTCATCGGGCGGATCCAGCGTCAGCGCGCGCGCCCACTGAAACCGCGCCTCCCGCTCCCGGCCGAGCCGCCAATAGAGGTCGCCCAAGTGGTCGTTGATCTCCACATCGCCCGGCGAAAGGGCAATGGCCCGCTCGAGATAGACGAGCGCCTCCTCGTATCGGCCGAGCTTGAACAGCGCCCAGCCGAGGCTGTCGATGATGGGACCAGAGCGGGGACGCTGGGCCACGGCTTTGCGCAGCATTTCGAGCGCCTGATCGACATTCACGCCCATTTCCACCCAGGTGTAGGCGAGATAGTTGGCGACGTCGGGCTGATCGGGCGAGAGCTCCAGAGCGCGCTTCAGATCGGCTTCGGCCTCCTGCCAGCGTCCCGTGCGTTCGCGCAGAGCGCCACGCGCGAAATAGAGACGCCAGTCCGCGCGCGCTTCCTGTGCGCCGCCTGTCTGCATCGCCTGATCAAACACCGCTTCCGCTTCGGCGTATCGGCGTTCTGCCCGCAAGACGTCGCCCTTGGCGAGCAAGACCCGCCGCGCGCCCGTGGCGGCATAGGCGGCATCAAGCATGTCGATCGCGGCGCCCGCGCGGCCCTGCTGCTGCAACAGATAGGCCATATCCGCCCGCGTCATCGCGGCATAAGGCGATTTGGCGGGCACGCCAGCATAGATCGCCAGCGCATCACGCTGCCGGCCGCTCATTGCGAGCGCATCCCCAAGAGCGGCGCGCGCGGCAAGAAATTCTGGGTCCAGTCGCAACGCCATCTGCAGATAGGCCACAGCATCGCTGGCGTCGCCCTGTGCCGCGATGGCTGAGCCGAGGGCGAAATAGACGCGGGCCAGGCCCTGGGCCGGCGTCACAGGCGGCGGTTGACGACCTGAGAGATATCGCGAGCGGGCTTCATTTATTGTGGGGTTATCCGGCTGTTCTGCAAGAAAGCTATCGTAGAGCGCGAGCGCGCGTTCACGCGCGCCGCTGCGCTCCAGAAGAGCGCCATAGGCATCCAGACCCACCGCGAAGCGCGCGCCCTCCGCCCAGGTCCGCGCATAAAGGGCCTCTGCGCTTTCGGTGCGGCCAAGCGCGGCCAGCAAGCCCGCCTCCTGCACCCGCACGATCCGGCGCAGCACGGGCAAGCCGGGCGACACGGCCGCCGCGGTCGCGGCGGCCTCGGCTGGCTTGCCTTGAGCTGCAAACGACCAGGCCTCGCTGAACCGGGCGGCGATATCGGCCGCCTGCCCGAAGCGACGGCCCTCTGTGAGCGCACGGGCCTTCGCCCAGTCGCCACGCGCCGCGAAATCGGCCGCCAGCGCCAGCGCAGCCAATCCTTCAGGCCGGCCTGAAACGCCGCGCGCCAAAGCCGCCGCGGCCTCCACATCGCCATTGGCGACGCGCTCTTCGATCGCACGGCCGCGAAGCGCCTCGCGCTCAGGGAACGCGACAAGCGCCCGCTCGTAATAGACTGCGCCCCTGCCCGGCTCCTGCAGCCGCTCGGCATAGCGGCCTGCCACCGCGGCGCGCCAGAGCGCGGCCTGGGCCGCCGCCGGGTCAGGCGGGGCTGCGGGCTCGGCCAGGCTTGCGCAGGAGGCCAGCCCGAGCGGGAGGACGGCGAGGAGGCAAAGACCAGCGAGGCGACGCATATCAGACCTTTTCACGGGCGCGCCGGCCTGCCAAGCCGGGCATGCCGACCCGCCGGACTACATGTTCTGATAGATTGGCCCCTCGCCGCCCTGCGGCGTCGTCCAGTTGATGTTCTGATTGGGGTCCTTGATGTCGCAGGTTTTGCAGTGGACGCAGTTCTGCGCGTTGATCTGGAACCGCCGGTCCGCATCGGTATCGCCGAGCCACTCATAAACGCCCGCCGGGCAATACCGGTTGGACGGGCCGGCATAGACGCCCAGTTCGCTTGATTTCTGCAGCGCCAGGTCGGCCACCTTCAGGTGAACCGGCTGGTCTTCTTCATGATTGGTGTTCGACAGAAAGACCGAGGAGAGCTTGTCGAAGCTCACCACGCCGTCGGGCTTGGGATAGTCGATCGGCTTGTGCGACGCGGCGGGCTGGGTGCTGGCGGCGTCGGTCTTGCCGTGGCGCTGGGTGCCGAACGGCGACCAACCGCCAAACAGCGTGGTGCACCACATATCGATCCCGCCAAGGGCCAGCCCCAGAAGCGTGCCGTGCCTTGAAAGCAGCGGCTTCACATTGCGCACCTGGCGCAATTCGTGAGCGACCCAGCTGTCTTCAAACGCGTCCGAATAGGCCTCCACCGTGTCGCGGGTTCGTCCCTCGGCGATGGCGGCGGCCACCGCCTCGGCGGCGAGCATGCCGCTCTTCATCGCATTGTGGCTGCCCTTGATGCGCGGCACGTTCACAAACCCGGCAGAGCAGCCGATCAGCGCGCCGCCCGGGAACGTCAGTTTCGGGATCGACTGATAGCCCCCCTCGGTGATCGCGCGCGCACCATAGGACAGCCGCTCCCCGCCCTCGAACGTGTCGCGCACGGTGTGATGCTGCTTGAAGCGCTGAAACTCGTCGAACGGCGACAGATACGGGTTCTTGTAGTTCAGGTGGACCACATAGCCGACGGAGACCAGCCCGTCGCCAAAATGGTAAAGGAACGACCCGCCGCCGGTCTTCCAGTCGAGCGGCCAGCCAAAGCTGTGCTGCACGAAGCCGGGTTTGAACTTTTCAGGCGCAACGCGCCAGACTTCCTTCAGGCCAATGCCGAACTTCTGCGGCTCGCGCCCCTCGTCGAGACCAAACTTGCCGATCAGAGACTTGGCGAGGGATCCGCGCACGCCTTCCCCGATCAGGGTGTATTTGGCGTGGATCTCTATTCCCGGCGTAAAGTCGGCCTTGGCTTCGCCCTCCCGGTTGACGCCCATATCGCCGACCTGGACGCCCTTGACGGCGCCTGTCTCGTCATAAACCACGGCCGCCGCCGCAAAGCCGGGATACACTTCCACGCCCAGGGCTTCGGCCTGAGCGCCAAGCCAGCGGCAGACATTGCCGAGAGAACCGACAAAACAGCCGTGGTTATTCATCCATGGCGGGAAAATCATGTTCGGGATCGTGATTGCGCCCGCCGGCCCCAGCAGGAGATACTCCTCCTTTGACACTTCGGTCGTCAAAGGGCGGTCTGCCGCTGTGCGCCACTCCGGCAGCAGCTCATCGAGAGCCTTGGGATCGATCACCGCGCCAGACAGGATATGGGCGCCAACCTCGGAACCCTTTTCCAGCAAGGCGACCGACAGATCCGGATTGACCTGCTTCAGGCGGATGGCGGCTGCAAGGCCGGCAGGCCCGCCGCCGACGATCACGACATCATATTCCATGCTTTCGTGTTCAACGCCGTCAAACGGCATGGCAGAGCCTCCTGAGCATCCAGACGCCTGTTTGGCGCCGGCAATCGTGGTTTGTGTTGGGGCTGATCTCTCCCGCGCGCCCGGCTTGGTCAAGGCGAGAGCCTGAAAAGAGCGCGCGCGGCCGCGTCGATTTCGCGTTACACGCGGTCTCGATGACGCCAGACGCCGACATCCGCGCACGCGCGCTCGAAAGCCTGCTGGAGTGGTGGGCGCTTGCCGGCGTGGAGGCCGAGCCCGCCCCTTCCCCGCGCCCAAGGACGGCGGCGGCTGGTCTTCCGGCACCAGCGCTTGCTAGGCCGGCGGCGGCGGCTCCGCCAGCTGCAGCGGCGGCCCAGTCCGCTGAGGCGGCTGCGGCCAATGCGGCGACCCTTGAGGACCTGGAAGCGGCGCTGCGGGCGTTTGAAGGATGCGCCCTGAAGCGGACAGCGAAATCAACCGTCTTCTCAGACGGTACGGCCGGAGCGCCGGTGATGATTGTGGGCGAAGCGCCAGGACGCGACGAAGACGACCAGGGCAAACCCTTTGTCGGCCGGTCGGGTCAGCTGCTGGACCGCATGGTCGCCCAGATCGGGCTCGCGCGGGCGCGCAATCTTTACATCGCCAATGTCATCGCCTGGCGTCCGCCCGGCAATCGCGATCCAAGCGCGGCTGAAATCGCAGCATGTCTGCCTTTCATCCGTCGCCAGATCGCACTGGCGCAGCCGAAGGTGGTGGTGCTGACCGGCCGCATCTCCGCGCAATCGCTGCTGGGCGTGAGCGACGGCATCACCCGGCTGCGCGGACGGTGGACTCAACTGCCGATCGGGGGCGGGGTTCCAGCGATCGCGACACTGCATCCCGCCTTCCTCTTGCGCCAACCGGCCCAGAAAGCGGCCTTCTGGTCTGATCTCCTCGCCTTGGAGGAGAAATTGATCGAGCTTGGGGTTGCTCTTTAGGCGAAGATCGCGCACCCGATTGAGCTACGCACTTGTCGACCATCGGGTCGGCCTGACCGAGACAGGCGCGCCGCTTTTGCGGCGCACCGCCCCGTTTAAGGACGCCAGATGGCGCGGATCATCAGCCTGATTTTCTGTCTTGCGGCGCTGTCGTTCGCGCCGGTGGCGCGCGCAGACGCTCTGACGCCGCTCTCGGAGCGCGACGCGGCGGCCTATGCGGCGGCGTTTGCTGCGGCCGAACGCGGCGATGTCGCGGCGCGGGAAGCAGCGCTGGCCACAATTGAGGACAAAGCGCTGGAGGGGTTTGTCCTGCGCGAGGCGTTGGCCGCCCAGGGGCAGACGCCGGACTATGCGGCGCTGGCTGATTGGCTCAACCGCTTTTCAGACTTGCCCGGCGCCGACCGGATCTACCAGACCGCGCTGGCCCTGAAGCCAGCAGACGCCCCGGCGCCGCGCGCGCCGCAAGCCGTGCCGCAACGCAGGGTCGAGCCTTCGCCATGGCGCGCCCAGCATCGCCCAAACGCTGCGGCCCCCGGCACGACTCAAGCGGAGCGCGACCGCGTGCGCGCCGCTGCACTGGCTTATCTTCGCGGCGAGCTCGCCTCCGCACAGGGTTTGGCCGAAGCCGAGATCGCCGGCGGCCTTGCGGGCCATGCCCGATGGACAGCCGGGCTCGCCGCATACCGCCAAGGGCTTTATGCGGTCGCCGCCGACCATTTCGAACAAGGCGCCTACTGGCCCCACGGCGATGACTGGCAGCGTGCAGCGCATTACTTCTGGGCGGCCCGGGCCGCTGACGCCATGGGCGAGGCCGATCGCGCCCAGACCAATTACCGCCGCGCGGGCGAGGAGCCCTTCACCTTTTACGGCCTGCTCGCACGTGAGCGCCTTGGCCTTCCGACCCCGGTCAGTCTGCCGGCGCCGGCCACGCTGACCATGATGGGCGAAGAGCTTGCGCGGCGCCGGCCCATGGCCAGACGCGCAGCCGCGCTCGCCCAGATCGGCAGGCAGGGCGATGCGGACGCAGCCTTGTTGCGCGCCTGGGCCGGGGGCCGACCAGACGAGGATCTGGCGTTCCTGGGTCTTGCGGAGGCCCTGGCCCTCACCGGCGCACAGCAACGGATCGCCGAGCGCGGCGGAGACACAGCCCTGGCAGGCGCCTTTCCGCTGCCAGGACACCAGCCGCACGGCGGCTTCCGGCTGGATCGCGCGCTGATCTTCGCCATCATCCGCCAGGAAAGCCGGTTTGATGCGCGCGCCGTCAGCCGCGCTGGCGCCCGTGGGCTGATGCAACTGATGCCGTCTACGGCGGCGTGGATGGCGGATGATCCCCGCCTGCGCGAGCAGCCGCAGCTCCTGTTTGACCCTGCTCTGAACATGGCGCTGGGACAGGCCTATCTGGAGAAGCTGCTGAATGGCGCAGAGCCGGCCGGCTGCCTGATCGCAACGGCCATGGCCTATAATTCCGGGCCCAATGCCTTCGCCCGCTGGCGCGCAACCTGGACCGGCCCGAACGATCCCCTCTTGATTCTGGAAAGCTATCCGATCGGGGAAAGCCGCATTTATGCCGGGAAGGTGCTGAGCAACCTCTGGCTTTATCACCGCCGTCTGGGCCAGCCCGCGCCTAGCCTGGTGGCGCTGGCTCAGGGGCGTGCGCCGCTCTACCAGCCGGTGGAGCGCGCGCTTCTGGCGAGCGTGTCGGCTGACGAGCCCGAGAAGGCGACCATGCAGCGCGGCGGAAGCTGAGCCAGCCCCGCATTCGGTCAACACAGGAGCGCCGGTGGCGGAGCCTGGCTCAGGCGGGCTAGAACCCGGGCATGGCCGCCCCAGACCGCGATGACGCGCCCTTCGACCCCAAAGACCCCACCCGTCCGGCGCGCGCGCCGCGCCCGCGCGACGCCGCCACCCTGATCCTGATCCGGCGCGATGGGCCGGGGGTGCGTGTCCTGATGGGCCGACGCTCGCGCGGGCACGACTTCATGCCCGACAAATATGTCTTTCCGGGGGGGCGGGTGGATCGCCAGGACCGGCTTGGTCCGGCCGCGAGCGAATTGGCGCAGCCTGTTCTCGACGATCTGTCGAAGGCCGGCGCGCGCCGGGCGGGACGGGCCTTCGCGCTCGCCGCCGTGCGGGAAATGTGGGAAGAAACAGGCCTCGTCGTCGGCGTGCGCCACCCGGATGCGGGCGCGGTTCGTGGCCCATGGGGCGCGTTCGCCTGCTCCGGCGCCCTGCCGCATCTGGCCCCGCTCCAGTTCGTGGCGCGCGCCATTACGCCGCCCTATCGGCCCAAGCGGTTCGACGCGCGCTTCTTCATGGCCGAGGCGGAGACATGCCTTCTCGATGAGCGCCCCGCGCGCGATGGCGCAGAGCTTCAGGACCTTCGCTGGTTCGCATTGCAGGACGCCATGACCCTCGACCTGCCAAACGTCACCCGTTTTGTGCTGGGCGAGATCGCCGAGCGCCTGTCGCGTGAGGGCGAGCGGGTCGGTCCGCCGTTTCTGCGCTGGACGCGCAAGGGCCACAGAATGGACCGGCTATGACCAGCCCCGCCGAAGCCCGCGCCGCGCCGCCTGCATGGGCAGGCATCGCGGCGGCTCTGGGGTGCGGCTTCGTGGCCGCCGTCGGCTTTGGGGTCAATGGCGCCTTGTTTGCCCTGACGCTGGATGATCGTGGCGTCGGCGAAACCCTGATCGGGCTCTTTGTGACGGTGACCGGGGTCGCCGCCCTGATCGCCACCCCGGCGGTGCCCTGGCTGATGGCGCGGCTTCCGGTCAAGGCGATCCTGGCGGGCGCCCTCCTCATCACGGCCTGCCTGTTCCTCGCCTATCGGCTCAGCGATGCGCCCGCCGCCTGGATCGCCATCCGGTTTCTGTTCGCGGCCAGTCTGACGCTGCTGTTTGTGGCGTCGGAGGCCTGGCTGCTGGAGCTGACGCCCGCCCATCTGCGCGGACGGCTTCTCGGGCTCTATGCTGGCACGTTCGCCGGCGGATTCGGCGTTGGCGGCCTGATTATCGCGGGATTGGGCCACGAAGGGTGGCCAGTGGTGCTGGCGGCGGCCGGGACAAGCCTCCTGGCCTTGCCCATCCTCGCCTTGCGCGCGCCCCCAGCGACCAGGCCAGAGGGCGCAGCCGCACGCCCCAGCGCGCTTATCGCGCGCGTTCTTGCCGCCCCTACGCTGTTCATCCCGCCGATCGCCATGGGCGCGATTGAAACCGCGCTGTTCAATCTTTTGCCGATCTGGTCGCGCCGGACCGGTTTTGAAGACACCGTCGCCGGCCTGCTGATCGCAGCGGCGGCGGCAGGCAATGTGGCGCTGCAGGCGCCGCTTGGTCTCCTCGCCGACAAGATCGGACGGCGGCCCGTCCTGATCGGCGTTTCCATCATCGGCCTTATCGGGCCGTTTCTGCTGGCGGCCGCGCCGACGCCCGCTTTGGCCTATGCAGCAATCTTTTTCTGGTCAGGGTCGGTGACGGCCTTCTACACGCTCGGACTCCTCGGCATCGGGCAGAAGTTTTCGGCCGGAGAGCTGGCGGGAGCGAATGCGGCGTTCGCCGCCTGTTATGGTCTTGGTCAGCTCATGGCGCCGGTCATCGGAGGCGGGGCGCTTCAGGCCGGCGGGCCGGATGGGCTGATGACCGCGCTTGCCCTGATGGCGCTCGCACCCTTCTTCACAGTGCTGCTGGACAAGCGGAATTGACTTCCGGCCGCGTGTGTGGCCAATGCCGCGCTTCCGATTTCCAATCACCCCGTTGCGGGAGAATTTTCCATGGCCAAACCGGCCTCGATCAAGATCCGCCTCAATTCGTCGGCCGGCACCGGCTTCTTCTATGTCACGAAGAAGAACGCCCGCACCAAGACCGACAAGCTGAAGATGAAGAAGTACGACCCTGTCGTGCGCAAGCACGTCGAGTTTGTCGAAGGCAAGATCAAGTAGGCCAGCGCCGGCCTAGCCCCGCCAGAGGCCGGGCATCTGCGTTTCGGACGCCCGGCCTCCAGGCCGGGCGTTTTCATTTTGGGCGATCGCGCCATCAAGCAGGATGCGGTTGCGTCCTTCGGTCTTGGCCCGATAGAGCGCTTCGTCGGCGCGCTTGAGAATGCCGTCCGGGGTATCGATTGGCCCCTCGCTGACCGCGACCCCGCCAGAGACGGTCATCTGAACGGTCTCGCCTGTCGGCAAATGGAAGGCCGCATCCTGAATGTGCTGGCGCAACCGCTCGGCGATCAGCTCGGCCTCGCGCGCGCGCGTTTCGGGCATGATCACCACGAATTCCTCGCCGCCGAAACGGCAGACGAGGTCGGTCGGCCGGAAACTGGAGGCGAGCCGCCCCGCAAAGGCGCGCAACACATCGTCGCCGGCATCATGGCCGTGGCTGTCGTTGACCCGCTTGAAATAGTCCAGATCGACGATCAGCACCGAGACAGGCTGCCCGCCGTGGGCGGCGCGCGCCATCAGCCCCCTGAGCTGCACTTCCATGTAGCGCCGGTTGTGCAAGCCGGTGAGCTGGTCGGTCACCGCCATTTCCAGGCTGCGATCGACGGAGGCGCGCAACTGGTCGGCATAGCGCTTGCGCTTGAGCAGCGTGCGCACGCGCGCGCGCAGCTCCTCCGGGTCGACCGGTTTCGACATCAGATCATTGACGCCGAGGTCGAGCGCCTTCAGCCCGCGCGCACGATCATCCGGATCGAGAATCGCGAGAATCGGCAACAGGCGGGTGCGTTCGTTGGCGCGCAATTCAGCCACGATGCGCAGCGCATCGACACGACCCGGCATGATCGTGGCGACAAGCAGCTCAGCCGCCGAATCCCCGCCAAGGCCAAGCGCGCTCATCTCGTGGAAGGTCATCGGGCGCTGCTCGCCTTCCAGGATCCGCTTGAGTCGATCAGCCGCGCGAGGATTGTCGTCGAATATCAGAACCTGGCCGCCCAGCCCCTTTTCCACCGCCGCGGTCTGTTCGATCACGCCAAGGCGGCGACCGCTCGCCTCGCGGCGGCGCAGCTCGTCGAGCAGCATCTTGTGACGCGAGAGGCTGCGCACGCGCGCCATGAGCTGCAGGTCTTCCACAGGCTTGGTCAGAAAGTCGTCCGCGCCGCATTCGAGACCCATCACCCGGTCCTGGCGCTGATCAAGCGCGGTCACCATCACCACGGGTATGTGCCGGGTGGCCGGGTCCTCCTTCAGCCGCCGACAGGTCTCGAAGCCGTCCATCTCCGGCATCATCACATCGAGGAGGATGATGTCGGGATTGTTCGCCTTGGCGGAAGCGATCGCATCGCGGCCGTTCGAAGCGGTGAAAACGGTGTGGTAGTCGTGGGTCAGCTTGGCCTGAAGCAGGTGAACATTCGGCTCAAGATCGTCCACCACCAGGACGCGCGCGCTCATCGGCTCAGCCTGCGTGCTGTTTCACGGTGGCCAGGAACGAAGCGATCTGGATCGGCTTGGACAGATAGGCCGAGCAGCCGCCTTCCTTGATGCGCTCCTCGTCTCCGGGCATCGCGAAGGCGGTGACGGCCACAACGGGAATATGGGCGAGATCGTCGTCGGCCTTGATCCACTTGGTGACGTCGAGCCCTGAAACCCCCGGCAACTGAATGTCCATCAGGATCAGGTCGGGCTTGTGCTCGCGGGCGAGATCAAGGGCGCGAAGGCCCTCCTGGGTCTTCACGGTGCGATAGCCGAAGGCTTCCAACAGGTCGTTGAAGAGCCGCATGTTCAGATCATTGTCTTCAACGATCAGAACTGTCTTGCGCGCTCCTGCGCCACCGCCGTCCATACCCGCCTCTTGTCCGGTCTGTTGAGGGTTTCCCCGCTTCGCCGGCGGGTGCACTCTAGCCTGATCAGTCTTAATCAAGCCTTTCGGAGGCATTTTTGCGGCTTGGCGTCGATCTCGGAGGAACCAAGACGGAGGCCGTGGTGCTGGATCACGAGGGCGCGGTCCGGGCGCGCAGGCGCGTGCCGTCGGCCCGCACCTATGAAGCCAGCATCGCTCTCCTGGCCGATCTGGTCGGCGTGCTTGAAGCCGAGGTGTGGGCGCGGCCTGTACGGTCGGGATCGGCGCGCCGGGCTCGCCTTCGCCCCGCACAGGCCTCATGCGAAACGCCAATTCAACCTGGCTGAATGGCCGGCCCCTGCAGCGCGATCTGGAGGCCGCATTGGATCGGCCGGTGCGTGTGGCCAATGACGCCGACTGTTTCGCCGTTTCGGAGGCGCGCGACGGCGCCGGCGCGCACGCGCGCGTGGTCTTCGGGGTGATCCTGGGAACCGGGGTCGGCGGCGGATTGGTAGTGGACCGCGCGCTGGTCAGCGGCGCAAATGGCATCGCTGGCGAATGGGGCCATACGCCTCTGGCCTGGACCAGACCAGACGAGCATCCCGGGCCGGCCTGCTGGTGCGGCAAACGCGGCTGCATCGAGACCTGGCTCTCCGGCCCCGCCTGGCAGGGCTGGCACAGGGAGAAGTTCGGACAAGACCTGTCGCCGCCGGAGATTGCAGAACGGGCGGAGGCCGGCGACCCTGACAGCCTCGCCAGCCTTCGCCTCTACGCCGACAGACTCGGGCGCGCTCTTGCAATGATCACGACGATTCTCGACCCGGACGTGATCGTCCTCGGCGGCGGGGTTTCCCGCGTGAGCGCGCTCTATGATCTTGTTCCGCCCGTGATCGCCGCACACGCGTTCAGCGATTCTGTGTCGATAAACCTGCAGCAAGCCAGGCATGGCGATTCCTCCGGCGTGCGCGGCGCGGCCTGGCTCTGGGATCGGCCGGCGTGAGCGGACTGTGCCGGGATTGTCTGGGCACGGTGGAGGAGGCCGACGCCGCCTGCCCCGCCTGCGGGTCCCGGCGCGTCGTGCGCCACCCCGCCCTGGAGCGTCTGGCGATCGCACATATCGATTGCGACGCCTTCTATGCCGCAATCCACAAGCGGGACGACCCGAGCCTTGCGGACAAGCCTGTGATCATCGGCGGCGGGCGACGCGGGGTGGTGGCTACAGCATGCTATGTCGCGCGCGCCTATGGCGTGCGCTCGGCCATGCCGATGTTCAAGGCGCTGGCGGCCTGCCCCAACGCCATCGTCATTCGTCCGGACATGGCGCTTTACGCCGCCGAAGGCCGTGCGATCCGGTCGATGATGCAGGCCCTGACGCCGTTGGTGGAGCCTGTGTCCATCGACGAGGCCTATCTGGACCTTGGCGGCACGCAGCGCCTGCATGGGGGATCGCCGGCGCGCACCCTGATGGCGCTTCAAAAACAGATCGAAGCCGAACGGGGCCTCACCGTGTCGGTGGGACTGGGACCCAACAAGTTTCTCGCAAAGATCGCCTCTGACCTCGACAAGCCGCGCGGCTTTGCCGTGATCGGGCGGGAGGAGGCGGCCGCCTTTCTTGCGCCGCGTCCCGTGCGTTTCATCCATGGCGTGGGGCCTGCACAGGCTGCAGACCTGGAGAAGGCGGGCTATTCCACGATCGGAGCCCTTGCGGCAGCCCCGCGCGACCGGCTGGTGAAGCGGCTTGGTCCCTGGGGCGGGCGCCTGTGGGCATTGGCGCATGGAGACGACGACCGCCCGGTCGAACCGGAAAGCGAACGCAAGTCCGTCTCCGCAGAAACCACGTTCGAGGCCGACCTTCAGAATGGGGAGGCGCTGGAAGATCGGCTCTGGGCGCTGTGCACGCGTGTTGCGGAGCGCAGCAAGGCTGCCGGCGTCGCCGGACGGGTAGCTACCTTGAAGCTCAAGACGTCGGATTTTCGCACCCTGACGCGACGGGAAACCCTGCCCGCCCCCACCCAGACCGCGCGCACCCTGTTTGCAACGGTCGTACGCCTGCTCCGGGCCGAGCCCGCTGGAAAATCCTATCGGCTGATCGGAGCGGGTTTGTCAGACCTCTGCGATCCCACGCTCGCCGACAAAGGCGATCTGCTCGATCAGGCCCCTGCAAAACGCGCCGCCCTGGAGGCTGCCGAGCAAGCCGCGAGGGCGCGGTTCGGCGCCGATGCGATTGCGACCGGCCGCGACCTGCGGCTAGCCGCCGCGCGACAGGCGGCCCGCTCGAACCGTGGCCGCGACTAGCCCATAAACCCTGCGGGGCTGGCGACGTCACAGGGAGGCGTACATGACGCCGGACGTGCTGCTGGTGCGGTGGGTGGCGATCTGCGCGCTCGCCGAGCTCCTTGGTCTGGGCGCGGCCGGCGCGTGGTATGGCGTGGCCAACCTTCTGCTCGGAGAACCGGAGCCGTTCTGGCTGCGGCTTGGCGCATGGGCCGCGATGGCGAGCGCGGCGATCCCCGAAGCGCTGATCCTTGGCGGATTGCAGGCCATGGCGCTCAGGGCGTTCTGGCCTGCAATCAGCATCGCCCGATGGATCGCCGCCACCTTGCTCGTCGGCCTGATCGGGTGGGGCGTGGGAGCGGGTGTGCCGCTGTTTGGGCCCTACGCCAGCGGCGCGCAGGGCGCCGAACCCAGCGCCCAGGCGGTCATTCTGTTTGCGGCTGTCTTCGGGCTTGGCGCCGGGCTGCTGTTTGGCGTCGCTCAAGCATGGGCGATCCCGAAGGGCGTCCGCCGGCGGTGGGCCTGGATTGTCGCCAACACGCTGGGCTGGGCGATCGCCCTGCCGCTCACTTATGTCGCGGGTCAGGCGGCGGCTGATTTGTCCGGCTTCACCCCTCGGGTTGCGCTCTATGGTCTGGGCGGCCTTGGCGCAGGCCTCACGATCGGGCTTGCGACGGCGTGCGCTCTGGCCTTTATGCCGACCGACGGCACAAGGAGCGCGCGCGATGGGACAGGTGGAACGCAAACTGGCGGCGCTCGGGCTCACCCTTCCGATCCCGCCCGCCCCCGTGGCGAGCTACGTCCCGTTCACGCGCGCCGGTAGCCTTGTCCATATCTCCGGCCAGGTTTCGGTGGATGCGTCCGGCGGGATCAAGGGCAAGGTCGGCGGCGATGTCAGCGTGGAGCAGGGCCAGGCGGCGGCCCGGTTGTGCGGTCTCAACCTTATCGCCCAGTTGAAGGCGGCGTGCGAGGGCGATCTGGACCGCGTGAAGGCCGTCCTGAAGCTCAACGGGTATGTGAATGTCGCACCTGGCTTCACGTCGGTCCCATCGATCGTGAACGGCTGCTCCGACCTGATGGTGGACGTCTTTGGCGACGCCGGTCGCCATGCGCGCTCCGCTGTGGGCGTGGCCGAGCTGCCGCTCGGCTTCGCCGTGGAAGTCGACGGCGTGTTCGAGATCGCCTGACCCCGTCAGGCGATCGGAGCGAGCGTCTCGGGCGCAAACAGCTGATCGAGCGCGATCGCGCAGCGCAGCACGAAAGCGTCCGCCCCCTCGCCGCCCATGAGCTGCAGCCCCACCGGCAAGCCCGCTGCAAAGCCGATCGGGACAGAAGCCGCCGGCAGATCGGCGATATTGCCAAGGCAGGTGAAGTCGGCCTGCGAAGCCGGCGCCGGCGCTCCATGGGGGAAGGCTGTCTGTGGCGCCGTGGGGCTTATGAGCAGATCAAGACCCTGAAACGCCATCTGCTTGCGTATGGCGGCCCGAGCCGACAACACGTCATGGTGGGCGCTGGCCAGTCGCACCGCCGGCTGGCGGGCGCCATAATCGAGCAGGGCGCGAAAGTCCGCGCTGAGCCCCCCATCGGCGGCAAGCTCGTCGGCAAACGCCACCGCCCCCTCGGCTTCCGAAATCAGCAGCCCCCGCCGGCGAAGAACATCCGGGGCGAAAGTGGCCGGGCGAAACGGCTCCAGCGTGGCGCCAAGCCCCGACAGCCGGTCGAGCGCCGCCGAGAAAACCGCCGCCACGCCCGGCTCGACGACAATCCCGGTCTCAAGAACGCCGACCCGCAAGTCTGCAAACCGGGCCGGCTCATCGAGCCAGAAATCGCGGTAGTCGTCGGAAGGCCGGGTGATCAGCGCGCCCGCGTGGCCAGTGGCCAGCACCGACATCAGCACGCGCAAATCCTCCGCCCGGCGCGCGATGGGGCCGATATGGTCCAGCGTCCAGGAGAGATGGCCGAGCCCGTCTGAGGAGATGCGTCCATAGCTCGGCTTGAAGCCGAACACCCCGCAATAGGCCGCCGGGATCCGCACGCTGCCCATCGTGTCGGTGCCGAGCGCCGCCGCGCACAAGCCTGCCGCCACCGCCGCGCCCGAGCCGCCGGAAGAGCCGCCCGGCGTATGGTCCAGCCGCCAGGGGTTTTCGCAGCGGCCATAGGCGGAATTGTCGGTCGTCGCGCCCAGCGCGCCTTCGTGCATGTTCAGCGTGCCGAGGATGACGCAGCCCTGTTCACGCAACAGCGTGACGCAGAAGGCGTCGTCCTGGGCGATGCTGTCGCGGCGCGCCGCCACCCCGCTGGTCCAGGCCAGCCCCGCCACCGCGATATTGTCCTTAACCGCAATCGGCACGCCGTCGAGCGGGCCAAGCCCCTGCCCGATGGCCAGGCGCGCATCGGCGGCGTCGGCGGCGGCAAGCGCGTCCTGTGTCGCGACCTGGGTGAAGATGGCAAGGCGCGGATTAAGCGCTGCAATCCGGTCGAGATAGGCTTGCGTGGCCGCGCGTGCGGTGGTTTCGCGCCGGGCGAGCGCACGACCGAGCGCCACCGCGCCAAGCGTGTGGGGCGCCACGCTCACTTGAACCGCTCGTCGATCAGGCGGATCGGCTTCTGGCGCACCTCGATCTGGGTGAGCGCGGCGGTTGCCCCTTTGTCGACCAGTTCCACCTGCACCTCGATGCCGATCTTGCGCTTCAGGATGGCGCGTGCGGCTTCGGTGACGCCGGGGCGCTCGCCCGCCGGGGCCGTCGTCTCGGCGATCACGACGAACTCGTCGCGGCCATTTGCGTCTCGCACCGCCTTGCAGAGGAACTCGCCCGCAAACGCCGGCAGTTCATCAAGCATCGGCCCCACGCCCTGCGGAAAGATATTGATGCCGCGCAACTTCACCATGTTGTCGGAGCGGCCAAGAAACCCTTCGATCCGGCGGAACTTCAGATCCAGCGGAGAGGCGTCGGTGCGATAGGCCGAGACGTCATGGGTGTTGAACCGGATGATGGGATAGATATCGTCCTTGAAGAGGCAGGTAACGATCATGTCGCCGGCCTTGCCATCCTCCACCGGAAGGCCCGTATCGATGTCGCCCATCTCCAGATACTGGGCGTCCTCCATCACATACATGCCCGCCTTGTCGGGCCCCTCGCCCGCGATGCACCCGGTGTCGCCCACGCCATACCAGTCGTAGCAGGCGGCCCCGCCCCAGGCGGCCGAGATGCCGGCCTGATCTTCCCGCCCCATATGGCCGCAGATCATCCGCACCGGAATGTCGCGACCGGGCTCCAGCCCCATCTCGCGGGCTGTCTCGGCGAGCTTCTTGATGTAGTCGGCAAACCCCACGATCACGGTCGCGCCAAACTGGCGCATCAGTTCGACCTGCTGGACCGAGCGCGTCTCCACGCCTGTGCCGGCGCTCATGAAGATTGCGCTTGTCCAGTGAATGACGCTTTCGCGCACATAGTGGCCGCCGTTGATCATGCCGTGGCCGTAGACGGAATGGACCACATCGTCCGGGCGCAGACCCTGGAAGCGGTAGAGACGCCCCAGAAGCAGGTTTTGGGCTTCCCGGCTCTTTGCGCCAAACAGGAGCACCTGCGGCTTTCCGGTGGTGCCGGATGTCGTGTGGAAAATCACCGGCGGCCGCTCGCCGGCCGGGTAACTGTCGAGCGCGGAAAAATCGCCAAACGGCGGCGCGCGCTCCAGGCTGGCCATGATGTCGGACTTGTCGAAGCTTGGCAGCTTCACGATGTCGTCGAGGCTGGTGATGTCGCCGGGCTCGATCCCCCGGCCGCCCCAGAGGCGCTGGTAAAAGGGCGTCGTCCAGGCGCGGGCGACACAGCGCAGGAACAGCCGGTTCTGCCGCGCCCGCAGCTCGTCGCGGCTGATGGTTTTGGCCATCGCCAGAAAGCCGTCCCCGATCGGGTGGTCGGCCTGGAGCGCAGCCCAGTCCACGGTGTCGAAATAGGAACGGTGGGCGTCCATACTCTCTCTCAAGGTCTGGCGAGCCGGCGCGCCAGGGCGCCGACATCGGGTTCTGTCTCGAGCGCATCCACGCGCGCGATCATGTCGTCGGCCAGCGCCTCCATCGGCCGGCCAAAGCCGAAGGCGAGGCAGGCGCGGAACTTCTCAAGGTGTTGGGCGCGCGTGAGCGGCCACGCAGGCGAACCGAACAGCCTCTCCACCCGAGCCTCGAGCACTCGCCCGTCCGTCATCCTCGCTGCTGCGACCTGCGGGGTGAACGCGGCGGGATTTGTCGAGCCGTCGTCAATCACGCTGATCCGGGCGGCAAGGGCATGGACGGCAGGGTCGCTGAGCCGCTCTGGCGTAAAGTCCTCAAGCCCAACACCGCCGCGCAGCAGAGTGACAGCGCCCAGATAGGCAAAGCACAGCCGCGCATAATTCACCGGCAACGGCGTCACGATCGGCCGGCCCACCAGCCGCTTGATCAGCGGCGGCGCGGTGAGGGTAAGGCTCTCCAGCGTCTGCGCCGTCACGCCCTGAGCCATCAGCTCCTGCACCGCCGGAATGCCGCCCTGCGCCGCCCGGCCAGTGGGAAACGGCTTCCAGCTCACTTCGGTGATCCGCCAGGCTGTGCCGAGGCTCTCCAGCACAGGCCCGAGATCCCAGCCCTGCTCGAACAGCGCCAGATAGCCAAACGGCCCCTCCACCACATCATGCGGCCCGGGCAGGCCGGCGGCCGCCACATCCACCGCCATCAGCGCGCCGCGCGCGGCATTGGCGATCTGGATCGGCAGGGCGGGTTTGCCCTCGACATGCGCCTGCATCGTGCCGGAGGCGAACGCTAGCGCATAACCAAGCGCATCCATCGTCTTGTCGAGCGGCATTCGGCGCAGCCGCGCTATTCCCAGTGTCGCCCCGAAAATGCCTGCGGTCGCGGGACGGAAGAAGCGGATCGGCGTCTTGACCGCCACGCCAAGACCCGCGGCCACATCCACGGCGGCAGCGAGCGCCGCGATGAAATCTGTGCCCGGGACCGGCCCCCGCCGTTCGGCTTCAGCGCAAAGCGCGGCAAGGATCGTGGCCAGCGGATGCACGACCGCGGGCTCATGCACGCAGTCATATTCCTGACAGTGGATCTGAAAGGCATTCACGAACGCGGCCTGCACCGCAGGCAGGCGCGCGCCAGAGGCCCAAGTATGAGCGGCGTCGCCTGCACCGGGAACGCCCCAGCCGCGGGCGGCGCGCAAGACCTCGTCGGCATGGCGGGCCTTCGCGCCGGCCACGCCCACCCCGAACGTATCGAGGATAAAGGTCTTGGCCGCCATCACCGCCTCGGCGGGCAGCGCCGTATAATCCACGCTCAAGGCATGGCGGGCGAAGGCCTCCGCCGGATTCACGCGAGCGCTCCGGCAAAGGCCGCGAGCGATCCGCCCTGAGCCAGGCCAAGCGCTGCCTCGATCACCCGGTGGGCATCGGACCGGCCGCCCCATTCAATCAGATCGCGCGCCTTGGCGATGACATCGGCTTCGCTGACCGGATTTTCGGGATCGCCCCAGGCATCGGGCGCGGTGGCCATATGCTCTGACCCATCGCTCAAGCGCACGCACACCTCCGCCCCGAAACGCGCAGGATAGGCGCTCGCATAAGGCTCGGCTGCCTTGACCTTTGTCAGCGCGCGCAGACCCGCCAGATCGGCGCGCGCGATGGCGCCAGGTTCGAAGGCGGATAGCGACGGCGGGCCGTCGGCCAGCGCCACGGCGACCGCATGCTGGAGGCTGAACTTCGCTTCGATCACGCTGCGCGGGTCCGGATTGTCGCAGAAATCGACTGCGGCAGGGTAGGTCGTCACCTCGATTCCAGCGATCGCGCCTACAGGCCGATTGCTGCGCAACATGAGCGCAGCATCGATTGCAGCATGGGCATGGCGGCAGGCGGGCCAAGGCTTCACTGAGACGTCGTGGATCGCCCAGCCTTCGCCATCAAGCACGGCCTCAGCGTCGCCATCCGGGCAGGTGGCGGCGAAGAAGCCCTGCGGTCCTTCCAGGATGAAGAGCGGGCCGGGAAAGCCCTCGCGGGCGAGCTGAGCCGAGAGGACGCCCGCCTGAGCGGCGCGCGCGGTATGGAGCTGCTTGGCGAGGGAGGCGGCTTCATGCCGGGTCTGCCACAAGCCAGAGGCTTGGGTGCCCGCAAGGCCCAGCGCCCAGGCGGTCTGTTCCTGAGAAAGGCCGTAGAGCGACGCCGCCGCAGCCGCCGATCCAAACGGTCCGCAGGTGCCGGTGTTGTGCCAATAGCGATAATGCCCCGGCCCCACGGCGCGCCCGATCCGGATCACCGCCTCATACCCGCGAACAATCGCGTCGAGAAACGCTTCGCCGCTTGCGCCCCTGTCCTGAGCGGCGGCGAGGGCGGCCGGCACGACGACAGGCCCCGGATGGAGCACGGCGCGCTTGTCGACGTCGTCCATCTCGAGCACATTGCCGAGACCGCCGTTGCCCAGCGCGGCGCCAAGCGCAGACGCCATCCCCCCCCCAATGAGCTGGCATTTCCCTGTGCCCGCTGCGGCCGCCAGCCGCAGCAGCACGCCGCCAGCCTGTGACGGCGCCCCGGCGAGCGCACAGGCCGCCCAGTCGAGCGTGGCAAGCGCGGCCCGCGCCCTCGCAGCCGACGTCACCGGACTTGCGATGCGTTCAGCGAGGCGCTGCGTGATGCTGACTTGCACGGCGGTTTGTCCGGACATAACGGGCTTGTAACAAGCACCCTCAGGCGCGCAACCAGCCGCGCACATACAGGAGACCTCATGGCGCCAACGCGCCTGACCTTCGCGGCGGCCGCCCGCAAGATCTCTGAAGTCGCCCGCGCTGGCGACGGCCGGGTCTATGCCGCTGGCTGTTCGGGCGCGCCGCTCGGCCTGTTTGAAGCTTTCGCCGCAAATCCGGACCTTGCGGACGGACTGACGTTTGAAGGCGTCTGGATCCCGGGGGTCGATCATAATGACTGGGCGGGTCTGCACCCTCGCGCGCGTGCCGAGGGCATCTTCCTCTCGCCCGAGTGGCAGGAGAGCTTTCGCGCCGGCCGGTTTGGGTTCCTGCCGCTGACCTACGCTCAGACCTGGCGCCTGCTGGAAGAGAGCCCGCGGGCAATTGCGGTCGTGATGACAAGCCCGCCGGCTTCCGACGGGACAGTCAGCCTCGGCGTGGCCCAGGATTTCAGTCCCGCCGCCCTCACCAACGCAGGTCTTCGTGTGGCGCTTATCAACACCGCCATGCCCCAGGCGCGGGACGGCGTTCGCCTTGCGCTGTCCGACTTCGATCTCGCCATAGAGCATGACCACCCTCTGCTGACCGTCCCTACCCCTGCGCTCGATCCGGCTTTCGCAGCGATTGCAGAGCATGTCCGGGCTTTGCTGCGCGATGGCGACACGCTCCAGCTGGGGCTTGGCAAAGTGCAACTGGCGGTTCTGGGCGCGCTTGGCGACCTGCGCAGCCTGCGTCTGCATGCGGGCATGGTCTCCGATCCGCTGCTGAAGGTGCTCGACGCAGGCGTCCTTGCGGAAACCACAGATGCGGTCACCACCGGCGTGGCGCTCGGTTCCGCCACGCTCTATGACAGGGTTGCGCGCGATGACCGTGTCCGGTTCCGGCCGGTAGGCTTTACCCACGCGATCGCCAGGCTTGCCGACATCCCGCGCTTGGTGGCGGTTAACTCCCTGATCGAAATTGATCTTTTCGGGCAGGGCAATGCAGAGTTTCTCGGCCAGGCGCAGGTGAGCGGCGGCGGTGGCCTGACAGACTTTCTGCGCGGGGCGGCGCTCAGCGCTGGCGGTCGGCCTGTGTGCGCGCTCGTCTCGACCGCAAAAGGCGGGAGCATCAGCAGGATTGTGCCGCGTCTTGCGCATGGGGCTGCAACCGTCAGCCGCGCCGACATGGGCGTCGTGGTGACCGAACATGGGTCGGCAGACCTGCGCGGGCTTGACGTGGAGGCGCGCGCGCAGGCCCTCATCAGCCTCGCCGCCCCGGCGCATCGCGACTGGCTTGGCGCGGCGTGGCGCGAAATGCGGAGCAGCATGTGACAGCCATCAAGACACCCCGCTACGTCGAGGTGGCGCGCACGCTGCGCGAAGAGATTGCGGCCGGGGCCTATCCGTTAGGCGACATGCTGCCCACCGAACTGGAGCTCTGCCGGGCGTTCGAAATTTCGCGCCACACCGCGCGCGACGCCCTGCGGGTGCTGCGCGACGAAGGGCTGATCGCCCGGCGGCGCGGCGCAGGCACGACGGTGGTGGCGCGCGCCCGGCCGGCGGCCTTCACCCAGCCGATCGGCGGCCTGGACGAGCTTCTTCAATATGCACGCGATGCGCGCCTCGAAATCCGGGCTATTGGCAGGGTCGAGATCGCGCCCGAGGACGCCCGGGTGCTGCGGGTGCAGTCGGGCCAGCGTTGGCTGGAAATCGATGGCGTTCGTCGCAGCGCCGACGGCGGCCCCATCGCCTTCACCAGGGTGTTCATCCACCCTGCTTTCGCAGACCTCGAGCCGGAACTGATGTTCTGGGACAAGGCTTATTCCGAGCTGCTGGAAAGCCGCCGCAGCGTGCGGGTCGCGCGGATCGAGCAGGATATCACCGCCATCGCTCTGTCCCCGGAGGATGCGCGCGCCTTTGGCCTTCGCGCCGGGGCCCCCGCGTTGCGCACGGTGCGGCGCTATCTAGACAGCGCGGATCAGGTCCTGATCGCCTCGGACAGCCGCCACCCTGGCGACAGGTTTGTCTATACCCAGAGCTTCACCCGCGACGCCCGGTAGGTGGATGCGACAGATTGCGGACGTTGCACTGACGTCAAACTGACATAAGCCGTGGCCGCGAACCTCCCGTCGCCGAGGGAGAACATGATGCGACCACCAGACAAGCATTCCGCTGCCCCGGCGGGGAGCGGCCCGCCCGCCCGATCGGAGGACCGTTCCGGCGGTGTTGTCGCCCCCGAGAGCGCGCCCCGCGGCTCCCTTGAGAGCTGGTCGATGCGCGATCTTCCCCCTGCGCCGCGCCATCCGCGGACGATCTGAACCGCCACAGCCAGCCTGTTCAGCCCAGAATTCGTTCAACAATCTCACGGGCGTTGGCCGAGAGCGTCTGGCCTGCAAGATCCTCCAGAACAGCGCGCGCCTGCGTGCGCCGCCCCGCCTCCACAAGCCGCCACGTCTCAAACCCTGTCGCCAACCGGGCCGCGAGCGCCGGGTTGCGCTCGTCCACGCGCCGGACGAGATCGCCAAGCAAACGATAGCCGCGGCCATCGGCGGCATGAAAGGCGTGGGGGTTCCGCGTCGGCAGAGCGCCGCCGACTGCGCGAACCTGATTTGGATTGGCCAGGCTGAAGTCTGCATGCCCGATGAGCGCCTGCGCCCGGTCCAGCGCATCGTCCCGGTTGGCGGCGGCCTGAACCGAGAACCACTTGTCCAGAACCAGCGGAGTATCGCGCCACCGGCGATAAAAGACGTCGAGGGCGGCGTCAAAGTCGGGCGATCCCGACGCGCCCAGCGCCTCCAGAGCGCCGATCTGATCGGTCATGGTGCGCGCCGCTTCAAACGCCTTGAACGCGCGCGCGCCCCCGTCGGCCGGCCCGAGCGCCGCAAGAAGATCAAGCGCAGCGTTGGCAAGCGCGCGCTCGCCAGCCGCCGCCGCGCCCGGATCGAAGAGCGCCTCCTGCTTGCGGCCGGCGATGAGCCGATCAAGCGGTTCGCGGAGCGCTGCGGCCACCGCGTGGCGCACTTGCGCGCGGGCGTGATGCAACACTTCCGGGTCGGCGTCGGGGCGAAGCTGGATCAGTTCTGGTAAGTCCGGCAAGCGCAGCAGCAGCGCTGTGAAGGCGGCGTCCGCGTGGGCCTGCTCAAGCGCGCGGCCCAGAGCGGCGACAAGCGCCGAAGGGTGCGTGTCTCCCATCAGGCAGGCTGAGCGTGCGATCGCCTGCAATGCCTCCCATCGGCCGAAGGGATCGCGGTCATGGGCGGCGAGATGGGCAAGCTCGGCCTCGCTCAGCCCCGCATCCAGCACCACCGGAGCGGAAAAACCACGCAGGAAGGACGGAACCGGGCCTTGTGGCACGTCATGGAAAACAAGGGTTTGCGCCGCTTCAGTCAGGATCAGGGTCTGTTCGAGCGCGCCGGGATCCTTCGGCCCGGACCTCAGCGGGATCGCTGCGCCTTGCCCGTCCAGAAGGCCGAACCGAATTGGGATCGGCACAGGAACCTTCTCCGTCTGGCCGGGGGTTGGCGGCGTGTGCTGCCGGATAACGAGCGTCAGCAGCCTCGCGGCAGGGTCGTAGCGCCGGTCGATCGTGACATGCGGAGTTCCGGCCTGACCATACCAGCGCTTGAAATCATCGAGCGGCCGCCGCGATGCTTCGGCGAAGCAGGCCAGAAAGTCCTCAACCGTCGCGGCCGTGCCATCGCAGCGGGTGAAATAGAGAGCCATCCCGGCCTCGAAGGCGTCATCGCCGATCAGCGTCTTGAGCACCCGGATCAGCTCGCAGCCCTTCTCGTAGACTGTGAGCGTGTAGAAATTGTCGATCTTCTGATAGCTCGCCGGCCGGACGGGATGAGCGAGCGGTCCTGCGTCCTCCTGGAACTGGCGCTGGCGCAGCAGCTTTACCGCCTTGATCCGCTGGACCGCCCTTGACCGCTGATCGGCGCTGAATTCCTGATCGCGAAAGACTGTCAGGCCCTCTTTCAGGGAGAGCTGAAACCAGTCGCGCAACGTGATGCGATTGCCGGTCCAGTTGTGAAAGTATTCGTGCGCCACCACCGCTTCGATGGCCTCGTAGTCGGCGTCGGTCGCAGTCTCGGGGTCGGCGAGCAGGAGCGCCGAATTGAAGATGTTCAGCCCCTTGTTCTCCATCGCGCCGAAGTTGAAGTCGCGCACCGCCACGATGTTGAACACGTCGAGATCATATTCCCTGCCAAACACCGTTTCATCCCACGCCATGGAGCGCTTCAGCGCATCGAGCGCGTAGGCGGCGCGGGGGGCGTCGCCAGGATCGACGTGGATGGCAAGCGCCACCTCGCGCCCGCTCATCGTGATGAAAGTGTCGGTCAGGATATCGAAGTCGCCAGCGACGAGGGCGAAGAGATAGGCCGGCTTCAGATGGGGATCATCCCAGACCGCATAGTCGTGGCCCGCCGCATCTATGCCACGTTCGATCAAGTTCCCGTTTGACAACAGGGTCTTGTATCGCCCAGCCGGCGCCGCCAGCCGCACGCGATAGCGCGAGAGCGCATCCGGCCGGTCCAGCGCAAAGGTGATATGGCGAAAGCCCTCGGCCTCGCACTGCGTGCAGAACCGGCCGCCCGACAGATAAAGACCCGACAGGGCGCTGTTGGCGCTGGGATTGATGGCCACAAGCGTTTCCAGAGTGAAACGCGCAGGCGGGGCGCGCAACGTGAGGCCAGTCGCGCTCACCGCATAGGCGTCTGCGGGCAGTCGGACCCCGTCGCAAAGGATGTCGAGGAGCTCCAGGCCCTCACCGTCGAGCATCAGATCGCCACCCTCAGCCGTGCGGCGAACATCCAGTCGCGCCCGCACAAGCGTGCGATGCGGATCCAGCGTGATGTCGAGCGAAAGCGTCTCGATCATAAAGGCTGGCGGGCGATAGTCGGCGAGGCGGATGATGGGGGCGGTCTCAGTGCGCATGTCTCAAAGCTAGCCGGACGCCCTCGCGCTGTCTCTCCCGCAAATCGCATGGATGCCGGCCAGAGGTTTTTAACGCGCTCCTGCTAGGTCTGAGCGGGAAAAGGCGTGGCGCCGTCGAGGCGGCGCGCTCAGGATACCCCGGGGGCTTGCATGGACGCACGCGCGGCGCTGAAGCGACTGGAGGAGGCGCAAGACGCCCTTGCCCGTCAGCGCGCCGCCCTGTCGCAGGGCGCGCCGAGCC
Organism: Caulobacterales bacterium; assembly: GCA_044340025.1. Lineage (GTDB taxonomy): Bacteria > Pseudomonadota > Alphaproteobacteria > Caulobacterales > Aquidulcibacteraceae > JBIIUJ01. Next base: position 19,920 of record JBIIUJ010000001.1, on the reverse strand, counting down.
CCGCCTCTGCGCCGTTGGCGGCGGTCCGCACGGGCGAGCGCCGCCGCCCTTCCCTGTCGCCGGATCGGCTGATCGGCCGGGTGATCTTCTGCAACGGCTCGCGCGCGACCCTGTCTGCAGCGGCGGTCGACAGCATGCCCGAAGGGGCCCAGGGTTGGTCCATCGGCGCCATCATCAGCATCCTCGTCGGCCCGGCCCGCGTTGTCGCCTTCGTCTACGAAGTGCGGACCAACAGCGCGACATGGGACGATCAGGCCACCAACGCTGTGAGCATCGACGTCGAGCTCGTCGGCGAAGTGTGCGAAGGGCCGGATGGGCGGCCCCGGTTCAAGCGTGGCGTCTCGAACTATCCTCAGGTCGGCGCAGCCGCCCACCGCATCCGCGAGAGCGACCTCGCGGCCATGTATGATCTCGGCGCCCGCGGGGGAGCGGAGATCGGCCGCCTGTCGCAGGATGCGGGCATTTCCGCCAGCATCAGCATCGATGATGTCCTGAATAGGCACTTCGCCGTTTTGGGAACCACCGGTGTTGGCAAGTCTTGCGCGGTTTCTCTGCTTGTTCGCCGTTGTGTAGAGGCGCGCCGTGACTTGCGGGTTGTCATGCTCGACCCGCACAATGAATTCGCCCACGCCTTCCCGACTGACAGTGTTCAGTTCGATGTTTCCACGATCGAACTGCCGTTCTGGATGTTCCGGTTTGAAGAGTTCGAGGAGATCGTGTTTCGCGGCAGATCCGAAGAAGCCGAAGCCGAGATCCTGCGCGAGCTAATCGGGGCAGCCAAGGCGGCGTTCGCCCAGGACCGCTCGGGACCCGGGCTTTCCCGCCGCCAGCAGGACGCCTTTGCCTTCACCGCAGACACGCCCACGCCCTATCGGTTCTCGGACCTTTTCAGACAGATTGAAGACATTTTGGGCCAGCTTGAACCCCGTTTCGAGCGGTCAAAGCTCAAAGCGCTGCGGGTTCGCCTCGAGTCTCTGTTCCATGATCCCCGCTACGCCTTCCTTTTCGGCGGCGGCCTGATCGAGGACAATCTGGCCGACATTCTGGGTCGGATCTTTCGCCTTTCGGCCGCCGACAAGCCGGTCTCGATCATCAATCTCGCCGGCATGCCGAGCGAGGTTGTCAGTTCGGTCGTCTCGGTGCTCGCGCGGTTGAGCTTTGACGTCGCCTTCGCCAGCCAAGGCCGTTGCCACGTCCTGCTCGTCTGCGAGGAAGCCCACCGCTATGTGCCCCAGGACGCCAGCCTCGGCTTCCTGCCGGCGCGGCGCGCCATCGCCCGGATCGCCAAGGAAGGCCGGAAATACGGCTGCTCGGTTGCGATCGTCACCCAGCGGCCAGGCGAACTGGACCCCACGATCCTGTCGCAATGCTCGACCGTCTTTGCGATGCGCCTGTCAAACGATCGCGACCAGGAGATCATCCGGTCAGCGATTTCGGACAGTTCGAGTTCAACAATCAGCTTTCTCAGCGCGCTGGATAATCGCGAGGCGATCGCCTTCGGCGAAGGCGTCGCCACCACGATGCGCCTGAAATTCACCCACCAGGACCGGCACCTGCTCCCCGAAGCGCCCGGCTACGCCGTCCGGACGGGCCCGGCCGGCAGTCGCGGACCGGTGGATGCAACAGAGATCGCATTTCACCTGCGCGGCGGACGCGAAGCGTTGCGCAGCGAGATCCGGCAGCCTGTGCCCGCCGAGCCTCCTGCTGCAGGCCCGCTGGCGACCGGCCTCGGCCGCCGCCCGCCCTCCGGAGCGCCAGGCCTTGGCGATGCCGCCGTCGCGCCGGCGCGGCCGGCCGGCCTCATGCGCCAGCCGATCCGGCCTGGGGTCTAGCGCCCGGCAGGATCAGCCGAAGCTCAAAACGGGATGTCGTCGTCGATCGGGAATTGTTCCTTTGGCGCCTCGCTGCGCCGCGGGGCGCCAAAACCGCCAGAGCCGCCGGAGCCGCCATTGGCGTAGGAGCGCCCGCCGCCCTCATCCATGTCCCCGCCCATGCTCTCGCCGCCGCCGCGGCCATCGAGCATGGTGAGTTCGCCCCGATACTTCTGCAGCACGACTTCGGTGGAATAGCGCTCCGCGCCGCTCTGGTCCTGCCATTTACGGGTCTGGAGCGCCCCTTCGATATAGACCTTGGAGCCTTTGCGCAGATAGTTCTCGGCTACCTTCACCAACGACTCGTTGAAGATCACCACCGAGTGCCACTCGGTTTTTTCCTTCCGATCCCCGCTCATTTTGTCGCGCCAGCTCTCGCTGGTGGCGATCCGCAGATTGGCGATCCGGTCGCCTGAGCCAAGCGAACGGATTTCCGGGTCCCGGCCCAGATTGCCCACGAGGATGACCTTGTTGATGCTGCCCGCCATGCCCGGTTCCTTTCGCGCGCCGCGCGCCTGAGTTCGCCAGCCTAGAAACCCGATCCGGACAAGGCGACCGCAGCCCACGACTTATCCGCAGGAAACCGCACTGCGACCCGTTTAGATGTTCATATTCTGTTCTTGCCGTCAAGCGCGAAGAATGGTCTAGATTGCGCCACTCCTCTCTTGGTCCGGCCCCATGTCTGAATTGCCCTACATTCGTGTTCGAGGCGCGCGCGAGCACAATCTCAAGGATGTCCATGTGGACATTCCGCGCGGCCAGCTGGTCGTGCTGACTGGGCTGTCGGGATCGGGCAAGAGCTCGCTCGCCTTCGATACGATCTACGCCGAGGGCCAGCGGCGTTACGTCGAAAGCCTGTCGGCCTATGCGCGCCAGTTCCTGGAGCTGCAGTCCAAGCCCGACGTCGATGCGATCGAAGGTCTCTCGCCGGCCATCTCCATCGAACAGAAGACCACCTCCAAGAACCCGCGCTCGACGGTTGGCACCGTCACGGAAATCTATGATTACATGCGCCTTCTCTGGGCGCGCGTCGGCGTGCCCTACTCGCCCGCCACGGGCCTGCCGATCGAAAGCCAGACCGTCTCCCAGATGGTCGATCGCATTCTGGCGCAGCCTGCAGGAAGCCGGCTTCTGTTGCTCGCCCCGGTGATCCGCGGTCGCAAGGGCGAGTACAGGGCCGAAATCAAGAGCTGGATCAAGATGGGGTTCCAGCGCGCCCGGATCGATGGCGCATTCTTCGCGCTCGAGGATGCGCCCGACCTGGACAAGAAGCTGAAGCACGACATCGACGTGGTGGTCGATCGGGTCGTGGTGCGCGAGGGGCTGGAGCAGCGTCTGGCCGATTCGCTCGAGACCTGCTTGCGGCTCGCCGACGGCATCGCCATCGCCGAATGGGCCGACGCCGCCGAGGGCGAGGAACCCCGCCGGTTGATGTTCAGCCAGAAGTTCGCCTGCCCCGTCTCCGGCTTCACCATTCCCGAGATCGAGCCCCGGCTTTTCAGCTTCAACAACCCGTTCGGCGCCTGCCCCACCTGCGACGGGCTTGGCGTGCAGCTGAAGTTTGATGCCGATATGGTCGTGCCTGACAAGGACAAGAGCCTGCAGGACGGGGCGATCGCGCCCTGGGCGAAAGGCCCCTCCCCGCTCTACACCCAGACGCTTCAGGCCCTCGCCAAGCATTATGGCGTGAAGATGAACACCCCCTGGCGCGCCCTGCCGGACGACTTCCAGGACAAGGTCCTGCACGGCACGGGCAGCGAGGTGATCGCCTTCGTCTATGACGACGGCCTGCGCCGCTACGAGACGAAAAAGCCGTTCGAGGGCGTGGTGCCCAATATGGAGCGGCGCTGGCGCGAGACCGACTCAGCCTGGGTGCGCGAGGATCTCGGCCGCTTCCAGTCCGCCCAGCCCTGCCCCTCCTGCCATGGCAAGCGCCTGAAGCCGGAGGCGCTGGCGGTGCGCGTGGGCGGGCTCGACATCTCGGCCGCCTCCACAAAATCGATCCGCGAGGCGCGCGACTGGTTTTCGGGACTGGAAGAGCAGCTCACGCCCAAGCAGCGCGAAATCGCAACCCGCATCCTGAAGGAAATCCGCGACCGGCTGCGGTTCCTCGTCGATGTGGGCCTCGACTATCTGTCTCTGGGACGCAACTCCGGCACGCTGTCGGGCGGCGAGAGCCAGCGCATCCGGCTGGCAAGCCAGATCGGCTCTGGCCTCACCGGCGTGCTCTACGTTCTGGACGAACCCTCCATCGGCCTGCATCAGCGCGACAACACCCGCCTGCTCAATTCCCTGAAAGGCCTGCGCGATCTCGGCAATTCGGTTCTGGTGGTCGAGCATGACGAAGAGGCCATCCTCACCGCCGACCACGTGATCGATATGGGTCCCGCGGCGGGCGTTCACGGCGGGGTGGTGGTGGCGCAAGGCGCCCCCCAGGACGTGCAGGCCGCTCCGGGCAGCCTGACGGGCGCCTATCTGCGCGGCGAGCGCGAAATCCCGATCCCCGACAAGCGCCGCTGGCGCAATGACAAGAAGCTCCTCACCATCAAGGGCGCGCGCGGCAACAATCTGAAGGGCGTTTCGGCGTCGATCCCGCTTGGAACCTTCACCTGCGTGACGGGCGTTTCAGGGGGCGGCAAGAGCACCCTGATCATCGATACGCTCTACAAGGCGGTGGCGCGCAGGCTGAACGGCGCTTCGGAGGTGCCTGCGCCGCACGAAAGCCTGGAGGGCCTGGAGCACCTCGACAAGGTCATCGACATCGATCAGAGCCCGATCGGGCGCACGCCGCGCTCCAATCCCGCCACCTACACCGGCGCCTTCGGCCCGATCCGCGACTGGTTTGCGAGCCTGCCGGAGGCCAAGGCGCGCGGCTATGGCCCCGGCCGGTTCAGCTTCAACGTGAAGGGCGGACGATGCGAGGCCTGCCAGGGCGACGGCGTGCAGAAGATCGAGATGCACTTTCTGCCCGATGTCTATGTCACCTGCGACGTCTGCCACGGCAAACGCTATAACCGCGAGACGCTGGAGGTCCTGTTCAAGGGCATGTCCATCGCAGACGTGCTCGACATGACCGTGGAGGAAGCAGCCCGCTTCTTCGAAGCCGTCCCTGCGATCCGCGACAAGATGGAGACGCTCGAACGGGTCGGCCTTGGCTATGTGAAAGTGGGCCAGCAGGCCACCACGCTTTCAGGCGGGGAGGCCCAGCGGGTAAAGCTGGCCAAGGAACTCGCGCGCCGCTCCACCGGCCGCACGCTCTACATCCTCGACGAGCCCACAACGGGCCTGCATTTCGAGGACACGCGCAAGCTCATGGAAGTGTTGCAGGAATTGGCCGATGGTGGAAACACCGTTCTGGTGATCGAGCACAATCTCGACGTGATCAAATGCGCCGACTGGATCATCGATCTAGGTCCCGAGGGGGGCGACGGCGGCGGTCGGATCGTGGCGGAAGGAACGCCGGAAGATGTGGCGCGCGTGGAGGAAAGCTGGACGGGGCGCTACCTGAAGGAAACGCTTCTGCGCCATGCCGAGCGGCGCGCCGCGCAAGCGCGGCGGCTTTCGGCTGCGGAATGAGCGTCGCGCTGACCGCTCAGGTCATGCCACAGTGATCGTCTCTTCCTGCGGGCGAAGGCCCTTGTAGAGAAACGCCGTGACGCCGACCGAGGAGAGGCCGACCACAAGCGTGTTCAGGAAGCCCTGAAGCCCGCCAACCGCAGCAATCAGAAACGGCGACCGCAAAAGCTCGCCATCGCGCAAAAGGGCGGCGGGGTCGCTCAGCGGCGTCTGGGTCAGCCCCTGCACCAGAGCGCTGACGATGCCGGTCGCCACCGAGAGCGGGAAGGTGACAAGCACGATGGCGGCAAGGATCCGCCACCCATTGCCCCTGGTCCAGCGCCAGGTGCGAAACGCCATCATCCGGCCTTCGCCGATCGTGGCAGGCGCGGCAAGCGCCAACCGGGCGTAGAACCAAAGCACGCCGGCAAGCGCCAGAAGACCGATGATGGTCAGGATCGCGCCGCCGCCTGGCCCCAGCGCGGCCACGAGCGCCGCCGGGTCCTGCCCCACGGCGTTGGGATCAATCCCGCTGCCGGCAAGCATCACGCCCAGGATCACGCTCAGGGCAAGCACGAGGGGCGCCATCAGCAAAACCAGAAAGAACCCGACCTGCACCGACACGCCGAGCAGACGAAACGCGTCCGGGCCGGTTTCCAGCGCGAGCGGGCCGGGCGTCACATCGCGCAACGCATGGCGCAACGCGGCCGTCTGAAAAAAGATCGAGGTGAGCAGCACGGCTACCAGCGCAAGAACGGTGTGCAGGAATTGAGGTCCGCCGTCGCGCGCATAGAGCGCCTGCGCGGCGGTGGCCCAGCCGGCGGCGACGCCGCAGATGGCGGCGCCGGGGAGATAATGCCGCCACGACTCCCGCAGAAAGGCCAGACCAGCCTTCGCCGCGCGCACAACCGGAACCTTGCCATCCGCCGCCATGGGCCCTCCACCGTGGTAGATCTGCGGCTTAGCACGCTTTGCGCCAAACGCACGCCTCGACCCTGAAAGCGGGTCCGCTTATATCCCCGCCCATGTCCAAGCGTTTGAAGCCCGTTCATGTCGTCGGCGGCGGCCTCGCCGGATCAGAGGCCGCCTGGCAGATCGCCTCGCGCGGCGTGCCTGTCGTGCTGCATGAGATGCGGCCCGTCCAGATGACTGACGCCCACAAGACCGACGGCCTTGCCGAGCTCGTCTGTTCGAATTCATTCCGCTCCGACGACTGGCGCTCCAATGCGGTCGGGCTGATCCACGAAGAGATGCGCCGCGCCGGCAGTCTGATCATGCGCTGCGCCGACAGTCATCAGGTGCCTGCCGGCGCGGCGCTGGCGGTGGACCGCGACGGGTTCTCAGCCGCCGTCACCGCCGCCATCGGCGCCAATCCGCTCATCTCCATCGTGCGCGAGGAGATGCGCGGCCTCCCGCCAGCCGACTGGGAGCATGTCATCATCGCGACGGGGCCCCTCACCTCGCCCGCGCTCGCAACCGATATCCAGGCGCTGACCGGTGAGGACGAACTCGCCTTCTTCGACGCGATCGCGCCCATCGTGCACCGCGAGAGCATCGATTTCGAGAAGGCCTGGTTCCAGTCGCGCTGGGACAAGGCCGGCCCGGGCGGCGACGGCGCCGACTATGTCAACTGCCCGATGGATCGCGACCAGTACGAGGCCTTCATCGACGCCGTGCTGGCGGGCGACAAGAGCATCGCCAAGGAATGGGAAGGAACGCCTTATTTCGAGGGGTGCCTGCCCATCGAAGTGATGGCCGAGCGTGGGCGCGAGACCTTGCGTTTCGGACCGATGAAGCCCGTCGGCCTGACCGACCCGCGCACCGGCAAGCGGCCCTGGGCGGTGGTCCAGCTGCGACAGGACAATGCGCTGGGCACCCTGTTCAATATGGTCGGCTTCCAGACCAAGCTGAAGCACGGCGAACAGACGCGGGTCTTCCGCATGATCCCGGGGCTGGAGAATGCGCAGTTCGCCCGGCTGGGCGGCATTCACCGCAACACGTTCCTGAATTCCCCCCGGCTTCTGGATGCAACGCTGCGGCTGAAGGCCCGCCCATCGCTCCGGTTCGCAGGCCAGATCACGGGTTGCGAAGGCTATGTGGAAAGCGCGGCGATCGGGCTTCTCGCCGGGCGATTCGCGGCGGCCGAAAAGCTGGGCGAGAGCCCCGCCCCGCCGCCAGTCACAACCGCGCTCGGCGCGATTCTCGGCCATGTGACGGGTGGCCATATTGACGGCGGCAAAGGCAGCTTTCAGCCGATGAACGTCAACTTTGGTCTGTTTCCGCCGCTGGAGGCGCCCACTCACGATCCGGAGGGCAAGCGCCTGAAGGGAGAGGAGCGCGGCCGGGCCAGGAAGGCGCTGATGGCGCAGCGCGCACTGGCCGATCTGTCGGGATGGCTTGCCCCACAGCCGATGGCGGCCGAATAGGCTTTCGGGCGCGGTTCAGTGGCGCGCGCCCTGACCGCGCGGGCGATACCGTTCGCCGTCGAAGCCTTCAAACACCAGCTCGACATTAGGGTGCTCGACCGGCTGGCCGCTCGTATCGGGCAGGAGGTTCTGCTCGGATACATAGGCCACATAGGTGCTGTCCTCGTTCTCGGCGAAGAGGTGGTAAAACGGCTGATCCTTGCGCGGCCGGATTTCCGCGGGAATGGCGTTCCACCATTCCTCGGTATTGGCGAATTCCGGGTCGACGTCGAAGATCACGCCGCGAAACGGAAAGACGCGGTGCCGGACAACGGCGCCGATAGGAAATTTCGCTACGCGTTCGTGCATGGTCTGTCGTCCGAGGGCGAGCGCCCGATGGGACGAGGAGAGATAGGCGCCGCTCACAGCGGCTGCAAGCATTCCCTCTTGAGGCGGCCGCAGATCGCCGTATCCTGCCTCCCGAAGGAGCGCGAACTGAGGGTCGCGGCAAGGTTCATGGGCGCAGAGGTCGGCGCGCCGCCCGAAACGGGCAGGCCTGCGCCTCCCCCGGTCGCCCGGCGCGAGCGCCCGCTCTATGCGGCGATCGATCTGGGGACCAACAATTGTCGGCTGCTGATCGCCGAGCCCGCGCCAGCCGGCATGCGGGTGGTGGAGAGCTTTTCGCGCATTGTCCGGCTTGGAGAAGGGCTCGCGGCGACAGGCGAGCTCAGCCTTGCCGCCATCGGGCGCACCCTCGATGCGCTGGCGGTCTGCGCCGACAAGCTTCGCCGCCGCAGGCCGCTGAAGACCCGCTTCATCGCCACCCAGGCCTGCCGGGCGGCGCGAAACGGGCTTGCGTTCCTGAGCACGGTGGAGCGCGAGACGGGACTGCGCTTTGATCTGATCACGCCGCAGGAAGAAGCGCGCCTTGCAGTCATGGGCTGCGCCAGCCTCATCGCCAGGGACGCGGCGGCCGCATTGATCGTCGACATCGGCGGCGGCTCCAGCGAGCTTTCCTGGGTGCGGGCTCAGCCGGGCGGCGCGCCGCACATCGAGGCCTGGGTTTCCATCCCGATCGGCGTCGTCACTCTGGCGGAGCGCTTTCCCGAGCATGCCCCGCGCGCGGCCTGGTTTGGCGCGATGGTGGACCATGTTCACGACCTGATCGATACCGCCGTGGCGGAGGCAGGCTTCCGCATCGCGCCGCCGCAGGGGCTTGTCCACATGATCGGAACCTCCGGCACGGTGACAAGCCTTGCCGGCGTGCACCTCGGCCTGGAGCGCTATCAGCGTCACCGTGTCGACGGATTGTGGATGAACGCCGGCCAGGCGCACGCGGCTTCCCGGCAGCTTCAAGGCCTCTCCCATGCCGAGCGCGCGGCTCACCCCTGCATCGGTCCTGATCGCGCCGATCTCGTGCTGTCAGGGTGCGCGATCTTTGAAGCGATCGCCGAACGGTGGCCGATCGATCGGCTGCGCGTGGCCGATCGCGGCCTGCGCGAAGGGGTCTTGCTGAGCCTGATGGAGGCCAAAGCCCGGCGCGGTCGGCGCGGGCGCGGCCGCAAGGTCGCGGCAAGCGTGGCGGCGCCGGCATGAGCGGACCCGACGACGAAGCCCCGCCCCGGCGCCGGCGCCAGGCGGCGGGCGCAGACGGCATGGGTCCGCTGCGCGCAGAGCCAGCAAAACTCGACCCGAAGAGAAAACGCACCGAAAGCTCCAAGAAATGGCTGCAGCGACAACTGGCCGACCCTTATGTCGCGCGCGCCAAGGCCGAGGGCTGGCGCTCGCGCGCGGCCTACAAGCTGCTGGAGCTGGACGATCGCTACGGGTTTCTGAAGCCCGGCGCGCGGATCATTGACCTCGGCGTCGCCCCTGGGGGCTGGGCGCAGGCCGCGCTGAAGCGTGGCGCGCAGGCGGTGGTGGGCGTGGATCTTCTTCCCGTCGACGCCTTGCCCGGCGTGACGCTGGTGCAGGGCGACTTTCTGGAGGAAGGAATGGGGGAGCGGCTGGTGGCGCTGCTGGGCGGGGCGCCGGACCTGGTGATTGCGGACATGGCCGCCAATACGGTAGGGCACCGCCGCACCGACCATCTGCGCACGGCGGCGCTGGCTGAAGCCGCCGCGCAATTCGCCCTCGACGTGCTCGGGCCCGGCGGCACCTTCGTGACCAAGGTGTTTCAGGGCGGCTCGGAAGGCGCGATGCTGACCGCCCTGAAGCAAGGTTTCCGGGAGGTGCGCCACGCCAAGCCAGCGGCCAGCCGGGCGGAGAGCGTGGAGCTTTACCTTGTGGCGCTCGGGCGAAAGCCTGCAGCGCCAGTTTAGGCTTTCTGCGGAAAGCCGTGCTAGCCTGATGACCATAGGTGACCAATGACCAAGAAAAAACCCGCTGCCTCCCGCGTGGAGGATGATCCCGTCCTGACCCTTACCGAAGCGAAGAAATGGGTCTCGGCCCGGCGCGTCACCGAAATCGAGTGCGTCGTGCCCGACCAGGCGGGCGTGGCTCGCGGCAAGATCATGCCGGCGTCGAAGTTCTTCTCAGACCCCTCGATGGGCCTGCCGTCTTCGATCTTCGTGCAGACCATCTCTGGCGAATACCCCGACGAGGACGAGGACTTCAGCTACGATCCATCCGACGGGGACGTCGAACTCCATCCCGATTACTCGACGCTCTGCCTCGTGCCCTGGGCGCAGGACCCGACCGCGCAGGTGATCCACGATGCATTCTACCGCGACGGACGGCCGGTGGAGATCGCGCCGCGTCAGGTGCTCAAACGCGTGCTGGAGCTGTATGAAAAGAAGGGCTGGCGGCCAGTGGTGGCGCCGGAACTCGAATTCTATCTCGTCAAGCCGAACACCGATCCCGATTATCCGCTCGAACCGCCGATCGGGCGTTCAGGGCGGCCGGAAGCAGGCCGACGCTCCTATTCAATCTCCGCCGTGAACGAGTTCGAAGATCTGTTCGAACAGATCTACGACTATGCCGAGGCGATGGGGCTTGAGATCGACACGCTGATCCACGAGGAAGGCGCCGCGCAGATGGAGATCAATCTTCTCCACGGCGATCCGCTCTGGCTGGCCGATCAGGTCTTCCTGCTGAAACGGACGATCCGGGAAGCCGCCCTCCAGCACAAGATCTACGCCACCTTCATGGCCAAGCCGATCGCCAACGAGCCCGGCAGCGCCATGCACATCCACCAGTCCATCGTGACCTCGGAAGAGGGCGACAACATCTTCTCCGACGCGCAAGGCCGCCCCACGCCGGAGTTCTTTCAGTTCATCGCCGGCCAGCAGCGTTTTCTGCCCGCAGTGCTATGCATGCTGGCGCCCTATGTGAACTCCTATCGCCGGCTGGTGCGGGGGGTGAGCGCGCCGGTCAACATGCAATGGGGCTATGACAACAGGACCACGGGCCTGCGGGTGCCGCCCTCCAGCGCCGCCAACCGGCGGGTGGAGAACCGTCTGCCCTCCTCCGACGCCAACCCCTATCTGGCGATCGCAGCCTCTCTGGCGGCGGGCTATCTTGGCATCCAGGAGGGGCTGAAGCCCACCGACCCAGTGACTGGCGCCGCCGACATTCTGGAGCATGATCTGCCACGCTCTCTGCTGGAGGCGGTGGCGCTCTTTGAAGAGAATGACGCGCTGGTCAACATTCTGGGCAAAGGCTTCGTGACCACATACGCCGCCATCAAACGCGCGGAGTTCGAGACCTTCATGCGGGTCATCAGCCCCTGGGAGCGTGAGTTCCTGCTGCTCAACGTTTGAGCGAACACACGCAGCGAAGCCCAAAGCAAAAAGGCCGGCCCCGAGCGGGACCGGCCTTTTTCTCTGTCCTGCTGGCGATCGCGCTTATTCTGCGTCGAGGACCGGGCCGGAATCCTTGCCTCGCGCAGAGACGTCGCGGTCCACGAACTCGATCACCGCCATCGGCGCGTTGTCGCCATAACGGAAACCCGCCTTCATGATGCGCGTATAGCCGCCCGACCGGCCCGCATAGCGCGGCCCCAGCGTCTCAAACAGCTTGCCCACCATGGCTTCGTCACGCATGCGCGCAATCGCGAGGCGCCGGTTTGCAAGGCCGCCCTTCTTGGCGAGCGTGACCATGCGCTCCACCACAGGGCGCAGTTCCTTCGCCTTGGGGAGGGTGGTCACGATCTGCTCGTGCTTGATGAGCGCGGCAGCCATGTTGGCGAACATGGCGGTGCGGTGCTCGTGGGTCCGGTTCAGCTTCCGGTGGCCGTGGCCGTGGCGCATTGCTCTTCTCCATAAAGCGGCGCCTCGCGGCGCGGCGGCAGGGTTCTAGATCTGATCTTCGTACTTCTTGGCGAGATCGTCGATGTTCTCCGGCGGCCAGTTGGGCGCCTCCATCCCGAGGTGCAGCCCCATCTGGGCCAGCACTTCCTTGATCTCGTTCAGCGACTTGCGACCGAAATTCGGCGTGCGCAGCATCTCGGCTTCCGACTTCTGGATCAGATCGCCGATGTAGATGATGTTGTCGTTCTTCAGGCAGTTGGCCGAACGCACCGAAAGCTCCAGCTCATCGACGCGCTTCAGCAGGCCCGGGTTGAACGGAAGCTCGGGACGCTCCTCCTCGAGCTTCTTCATCTTCGGCTCTTCAAACGTGATGAAGAGCTGGAGCTGATCCTGAAGAATTCGGGCGGCGTAAGCCACCGAGTCTTCCGGGGTCACCGCGCCGTTGGTTTCAACTTCGAGCACGAGCTTGTCGTAATCGAGCTTCTGGCCTTCGCGCGTGTTGTCCACCCGATAGGCCACCCGCTTCACCGGCGAATAGAGCGCATCCACCGCGATCAGACCGATCGGGGCATCCTCCGGCCGGTTCTGGTCGGCCGGGACGTAGCCCTTGCCGTTGGAGACGGTGAATTCCATCCGGATCTCGGCGCCGTCGTCGAGCGTGCAGAGCACCAGCTCGGGGTTCAGCACTTCGATGTCGGCGGTGGTGGCGATCATCCCCGCCGTCACCTCGCCCGGGCCCTTGCCGCGCAGCGTCAGGCGGCGCGGCCCATCAACGTGCATCCGCAAGGCGATCTGCTTGATGTTGAGGACGATGTCGGTCACGTCCTCCCGGACGCCGGAGATGGAGGCAAACTCATGCACCACGCCGTCGATCTGGACGGCCGTGATGGCGGCGCCCTGCAGCGAGGAGAGCAGCACCCGGCGCAAAGCGTTGCCGAGCGTCATGCCAAAGCCGCGCTCGAGCGGCTCGACGATCAGCTTCGCCTTGCGGCCCTGATCGAAGCCATGCTCAATGACAGGCCGCTCTGGCTTGATGAGCTCTTTCCAATTCTTTTCGATCAGCATGGAAGACCTCTTAAATGCCCTGGGGAGGGGCGCGACCGCCACGGCGGCCGCTTGAAACGGCAGCGGCGCGCCACCAGGGCGCGCTCAACCGCCGGAATTAGACGCGGCGACGCTTGGGCGGCCGGCACCCATTGTGCGGGATCGGCGTCACGTCCTTGATGGACGTGATCGTGAACCCAACCGCCTGAAATGCGCGTAGCGCGCTCTCGCGGCCCGATCCAGGCCCGGAGACGTTCACTTCCAGCGTGCGGACGCCGTGCTCGCTGGCCTTGCGGCCAGCGTCCTCCGCCGCGACCTGGGCGGCGTAGGGCGTGGACTTGCGGGAGCCCTTGAAGCCCATCATCCCGGCCGAAGACCAGGAGATGACGTTGCCCTGCGCATCCGCGATCGTGATCATCGTGTTGTTGAACGACGCATTCACGTGCGCGACGCCGGAGGCGATGTTCTTGCGTTCCTTGCGGCGAACGCGAGCCTGTTCCTTGGCGGCCATTGTATCGTGCTCTTCGGCTTAGCGCTTGGCTTGCTTCTTGCCGGCGATCGGCCGGGCAGGCCCCTTGCGGGTGCGGGCGTTGGTGTGGGTGCGCTGACCGCGGACAGGCAGACCGCGGCGATGGCGCAAACCACGGTAGCAGCCCAGATCCATCAGGCGCTTGATGTTCACGGCCACTTCCCGACGAAGGTCGCCCTCCACCAGGTAGTCGCGGTCGATGGTCTCGCGGATCTGCAGGACTTCCGCGTCCGTGAGCTGGTTCACACGACGCTCCGCCGTGATCGCCACCTTCTCGCAGATTTCCTTCGCTTTCGCGGGACCAATCCCGTGGATATATTGCAGCGCGATCACGACGCGCTTGTTCGACGGGATATTCACACCTGCGATACGGGCCACGACGCCTTCTCCAAACTGTCTCCCCGCTCGGGACCGGACAAAACACGGTCGCCACGGAAGCCAGGCCCTCGAACGAGGTCCGGCCCGCGGCGCGCGCCCTGATGCGGAGCGGTGGGTTCTATAGGCAGGAGAGGCTCTGCGTCAACTGGCGCGATCCAATCCGACCTGTGTTTCTTCAGCAGCATCCGCTGTGAGTCGGCAAGGCCGAAACGCATGACGCCGGCGTGATTCAGACCCCTACCCTCTCCCCATCGAGCTGCGCGGCGATGGCGCGCGACACGGCCTCGATCGGGGCCATGCCATCCAGCTCGGTAATGAGCCCGCGCTCGGCGTAATAGGGCAGCAGCGGCGCGGTCTGGTCGTTGTAGGCCGACAGACGCTTGCGGAAGGTCTCGGGGTTGTCGTCGGCCCGTCCCTGCTCGGCGAAGCGCTTCTCGATACGAGAGATCAAAGCGGCGTCGTTCACCACGAGGCGCAACACCAGATCGATCTTCTGCCCGCGCGAGGCCAGCAGACTGTCGAGCGCGGCGGCCTGGGGCACGGTGCGGGGGAAGCCATCGAAAATGAACCCAGGGGCGCCGGCGCGCGCCTCGAGCTGCTCCTCGATCAGGGCGATCACGATCTCGTCGGAGACCAGGCCGCCGGTATCCATGATGTGAGCGACCCGAAGGCCAAGCTCCGATCCGGAGGAGCGCGCAGCACGCAGCATGTCGCCGGTGGAAAGCTGCACATAGCCGCGCTCCTCCACCAGAAGCTTGGCCTGCGTCCCTTTGCCCGCAGCAGGAGGACCGAACAAGATCAGGTTCATTCCGGAGCTCTCTCTCCCCTCGCCCAAGCGGCGAAGCCCGCTCAGCGCCCTTTTGTGTTCTTCAGCCGGGCCTTCTTGATCAGACCCTCATACTGGTGCGCAAGCAAGTGCGACTGGACCTGCGCCACCGTATCGATCGTCACGGTCACGACGATCAGAAGCGACGTGCCGCCCAGATAGAACGGGATTCCGTAGTAGGAGATCAGGAACTCCGGCAACAGGCAGACCAAGGTCAGATAGGCCGCGCCGATAACCGTCAGCCGCGTCAGCACGAAATCCAGATACTCGGCCGTCTTCGAGCCCGGACGGATACCCGGCAGGAAGCTTCCCTGCTTGCGCAGATTGTCGGCCGTCTCTTCCGGATTGAACACGATCGACGTGTAGAAAAAACAGAAGAAGATGATGCCGGCGGCATAAAGCGCCATGAACAGCGGTTGTCCGTGAGACAGCGCGGCGCTGGTCGCCTGCAGACCCTGTTGCAGGGTCTGCTGCCACGGCGGGGCGCTGGGATCGATGGCGCCGGTGCCCACGAAACTGACGATCGTTGCGGGCAGCAAGAGCAACGAGGAGGCGAAAATCGGCGGGATCACCCCGGCAGTATTGACCTTCAGCGGCAGGAAGGTCGTGTCGCCCTGGAACATCCGGTTGCCGACCTGGCGTTTCGGGTTCTGGATGACGACGCGCCGCAGCGACCGCTCCATGAACACGATAAAGACGATCACCGCGACGATCAGAACCACGAGCACGAGGATCGCCAGCGGATTGATCGAACCTTCACGCGTCAGCGTCAGGGTGCGGAACAGGGTGCGCGGCAATTCCGCGACGATCCCCGCAAAAATGATCAGCGAGATCCCCTGCCCGATCCCGCGCGCCGTGATCTGCTCGCCGATCCACATCAGGAACATCGTGCCCCCGGTGAGGGTGATCACGGTGGAGAGGATGAAGAACGGCCCCGGATTGATCACGATGCCGGGCGAATTCATGAGCCCGACAGCAATCCCGTAGCTCTGCATGATCGCAAGCGCCACGGTGAGGTAGCGCGTGTACTGGTTGAGCTGCTTGCGCCCAGCCTCGCCTTCCTTCTTCAGCTGCTCAAGCCGCCCGGGAAAGGAGGACAACAGCTGAATGATGATGCTGGCTGAAATATAGGGCATCACATTCAGCGCGAAAACGGCGAGACGCTCCACCGCGCCCCCCGAAAACATGTTGAACATGCCCAGGATGCCGCCCTGCGCCGCCTGGAAGGCCTGGGCGAACGCCTGCAAATCGATCCCGGGAATGGGGATGAACGTCCCCAGCCGGTAGGCGACGAGCGCGCCCAGCGTGAACCAGATCCGCTTGTGCAGTTCGGTTGCGCGCGAAAACGCCCCGAAATTCATGTTGGCGGCGAGTTGTTCGGCGGCTGACGCCATCTGTTCGGCCTCGTGTGCTTTTCACGCAGATAGGCCCCGGCGCCGGGGAGCGCGAGGGCCTTGTGCTTGCTTGATGCAGAAACGCCGCTGCGAAAGATCGCAGCGGCGTTCTGAAGGGTTCAAGCTTCGGCCGCTTCGACCGGCTTGGTCAAGGTCACAGACCCGCCCGCCTTTTCCACAGCCGCGACGGCCGCGGCCGAGACTCCCGCAAGCGTAAAGTGAAGCGCAGTCCTGAGCTCGCCCTTGGCGAGCAGCCGGATGCCGTCCTTTGTCCGGCGCACGACGCCGGAAACCACCAAGGCCGCCTCGTCGATCTTGGCGCCAGCGGCAAACTTGCCCGCCGCCACTGCCTTCTCGATCAGGCCGAGGTTCACCCAGGCGTAGGTCTTGGCGTTGGGCTTGTTGAAGCCGCGCTTGGGCATGCGCATGTGGATGGGCATCTGCCCGCCTTCGAAGCCATTGATCGAGACGCCGCGACGCGACTTCTGACCCTTGACGCCGCGACCAGCGGTCTTGCCCTTGCCGGAGCCGACGCCGCGGGCAACGCGCATGCGCTTTTTAGCGGCGCCAGGGTTATCGGCGAGATTATTGAGATCCATGGGTTTCCTGCGCGCGGATTAGGCGCGCTCCTCCACGATGGTGACCAGGTGGCCAACCTTGCGGACCATGCCGCGAACCGCGGGCGTATCCTCAAGTTCGCGCACGGCGTTCATACGGCCAAGCCCCAGCCCCACGAGCGTGGCGAGCTGGTCCTTGGTGCGGCGCAGCGGGCTTCCCGTCTGCTTGACGACGATCTTAGCCATGCTCACGCCTCCGCCATGCCTTCGGCGCTGACGCCGTCGCGACGGCGCGCGAGCAGGTCCTGCACCTTCATGGTGCGCTTGTTGGCCACGGTGCGCGGGCTGACCTGGGTCTTCAGCGCATCCATGGTGGCGCGCACCATGTTGTAAGGGTTGGACGAGCCAAGCGACTTGGCGACCACATCCTGAACGCCGAGCACTTCAAGCACAGCGCGCATCGGCCCGCCGGCGATGAGACCGGTCCCCGCAGGCGCAGCCCGAACGACCACCTTGCCAGCGCCCCAACGGCCAGAGCCGTCGTGATGCAGCGTGCGGCCTTCGCGCAGCGGCACGCGGACCATGGTCTTTTTGGCTTCTTCGGTGGCCTTGCGGATCGCCTCGGGCACCTCGCGGGCCTTGCCATGGCCGAAGCCGACGCGGCCCTTCTGATCGCCCACGACGACAAGCGCGGCGAACCCGAAGTTCTTGCCGCCCTTCACCACCTTGGCGACGCGGTTGATCGCCACGAGCTTGTCGACAAACTCGTTATCCCGCTCTTCCGTCTCACGACGCTCGTTGCGACGCGCCATCTTTGGCTCCTTAGAACTCGAGGCCCGCTTCGCGCGCGGCGTCGGCCAGGGCTTTCACCCGGCCATGATACAGATACCCGCCGCGATCGAAGACGACCTGCTTCAGGCCCTTCTCCAACGCGCGTTGAGCGACGAGGGCCCCGACAGCCTTCGCCATGTCGAGCTTGGCGCCGTCGCTTTCGCGCAGGGCCTTCTCCTGGCTGGAGGCCGCCGCCACCGTGACGCCGGCGGCGTCGTCGATGATCTGGGCGGAAATGTTCTTCGACGACCGGAATACCGAGAGACGCAGACGCCCGTTCGCCACGGTCTTGAGCCGTGACCGGTTGCGCATCGTGCGCTTCTTGGCCAGTTCGAGTGTGCTCGCGCCCATCTTACTTCTTCTTGCCTTCCTTGCGGCGGATCGTTTCGCCCTGATACTTCACGCCCTTGCCCTTGTAGGGCTCGGGCGGACGGTATCCGCGCACGACCGCAGCAACCTGACCGACCGCCTGCTTGTCGATGCCGGAGATCTTGATCTCGGTCGGCTTCGGCGTGGCGATCGCAATGCCTTGGGGCGGGGTGAAATCGACGTCGTGGCTATAGCCAAGCGCCATCGACAGGACCTGCCCCTTCATCTGCGCCCGATAGCCGACGCCCACAAGCTCAAGCGTACGCTCATAGCCCTGGGTGACGCCGGTCACCATGTTGGCGATCTGGGCGCGCGTGGTGCCCCACAGGGCGCGCGCGACCTTCGTCTCGTTTTTCGGGGAAACAGTCACGCCTTCCGCCCCCATCACGACCTCGACGAGATCATGGGTGTGGAACGTGAGCTCCCCCTTGGGCCCTTTGGCCTTGACGGTGCGGCCATCGATCGCGACGGACGCGCCCGCGGGCACCGGCACCGGTTTCTTACCGACACGCGACATCTGCGTGGTCTCCTTCGCGACTTAATAGACCTGGCACAGGATCTCGCCGCCGACGTTGCGGGTGCGAGCCGCCGCATCGGACATCACGCCCTGCGGCGTGGACAAGATCGAGATGCCAAGACCGTTACGCACAAGCGGCAGGTCCTTCACCGCCGAATAGACGCGACGGCCAGGTTTCGACACGCGGGTCACCTTCGTGATGACCGGCGCGCCGTCGTAATACTTGAGCTGGATCTCAAGCTCGCGCTTTCCATCGACTTCCACTTCCTGGAAGCCACGGATGTAGCCCTCGTCCACCAGCACAGCGAGCACACGCTCGCGAAGCTTGGAGGCCGGCGTGGTCACCGTGGAGCGCCCGCGCGACTGCGCGTTGCGGATCCGGGTGAGCATATCGCCAAGGGGATCGTTCAGATTCATGATATCCCCTCCCTTACCAGCTCGACTTGACCATGCCGGGGATCAGCCCGCGCGAGGCAAGCTCACGCAGCGCGATCCGGCTCATCCGCAGCTTCTTGTAGAAGGCGCGCGGGCGACCCGTGATTTCGCACCGGTTGCGATACCGGTTCGGCGCGGAGTTCCGCGGCAGCTCGGCCAACTTGAGGCGCGCATCGAAGCGCTCCTCCAGCGGCAGGTTTTCATCCGTCGCCACAGCCTTCAGCCTGGCGCGGCGCGCAGCAAAACGCTTGGCGAGGGCCTTGCGCTTTTCATTGCGGTTGACGGCGCTCTTTTTAGCCATGACGCCCTCTTAATTCCGGAACGGGAAGTTGAATTCGGCCAGAAGCGCCTTGGCTTCCGCATCCGTCTTCGCGTTCGTGCAGACGATGATGTCCATGCCCCAGATCGTGTCGACCTGGTCATAGTTGATCTCGGGAAACACGATGTGTTCCTTGACGCCCATCGCGTAATTGCCCCGGCCGTCAAACGACTTGCCGTTGAGCCCGCGGAAGTCCTTCACGCGCGGCAGCGCGATCGTGACCAGGCGATCGAGAAACTCGTACATCCGATCCTTGCGCAGGGTGACCTTAGCGCCAACCGTCATGCCTTCGCGCAGCTTGAAACCGGCGATCGACTTGCGCGCCTTGGTCGCCACAGGCTTCTGGCCGGTGATGGCGGTCAGGGCGGCGATGGCCGACTGGATCTTCTTGGAGTCGCCCACCGCTTCGCCAACGCCCATGTTGATCACGACCTTTTCGAGGCCCGGGATCTGCATGTCGTTGGAATAGGTGAACTTCTCTTTCATCGCGCCGCGGATGCGGGCGCGATATTCGGTCTTCAGCCGAGGCTCATAAGCGTCAGACATCTGACAGCTCCTCCCCAGAACGCTTCGCAAACCGCACCTTGCGGCCGTCCGGCAGCGTCTTGAAACCGACGCGGGTCGGCTTGCCATCTTTCGG
>JBIIUJ010000025.1:0-25062 GCA_044340025.1 Caulobacterales bacterium | reverse complement strand
GAATAGTCGCGCACCGCCGCGTCGCCACGCGCGGCCACGTCGGCGATGATGGCCTCCACCGTTGCGCGAACCGCCGCGTCGGCCGCCTGCGCTGCGGATTCCGTGATGCCAGATTTCAGAATGCGCGCCATGGCCGAACCTCTCCCTAGGGGCGGCAAGCTACCGGCCTTGCATTCGAATGCAAGCGGTTTTCGGCGATCGCAGCCTAACCGACGACCGCTCCGAAAAGCGTGCCGATCGCCCAGGTCGCGGCCATGGCCAGCGCCCCCCACAGGGTGACGCGCCAGGCCGGCTTCCAGGGCGAGGCGCCGCCAGCCACAGCGCCAAGGCAGCCGAGCCCCGCCAGACAGACCAGCGCTGTAGCGCTGACGGCGGCCGCCAGCGCAGACGGCGGGCCCGCTGCGGCCGCGATCAGCGGCAAAACCGCACCTGTCGCGAACATGCCGGCGGAGATGAGCGCGGCCTGAACCGGCCGGGCGGCGGCGGCGTCGGTCAGGCCAAGCTCATCGCGCAGATGGGCGCCATAGGCGTCCTTTGCGGTCAGGGCGGCGGCCACCTGCTCGGCCAGCGCCCGGTCGAGACCGCGCGCCTGATAGATGCCGGTCAGTTCCTCCAGCTCGGCTTCGGGCATCGTGTCGAGTTCGGCGCGCTCTCTGGCGCGGTCGGCGGCTTCGGCGTCGGCCTGGGAGCTGACCGAGACATACTCGCCCGCCGCCATCGACATCGCCCCCGCCACCAGCGCGGCCACGCCGGCGGTCAGGACGGCCGCCCTGTCCTGCGTGGCGGCCGCAACGCCCACGATCAGGCTGGCGGTGGAGATGATGCCGTCGTTGGCGCCCAGAACGGCGGCGCGAAGCCAGCCGATCCGCTCGACCAGATGGCGCTCGTGGTGGGTGGTATAGCGATGGGTCACGTCAGGCGCCTTCCGCTGCAAGATGCGCCGGCCAGAGAAGGCGAACCATCAGGCCTCCAGGAGCAGCGGCGTCGAGGTCAAGTCGCCCGCCGCTGGCTTCAACATACGCCTTCGCGATCGACAGACCCAGCCCCTGCCCGCCGGAACCCGCCGCCAACCCTGCCGTGCCGCCCGCCTCATCCAGCCGCACCCCGCGGATCAGCGCTGCCGCGCGCTGCTGAGGGGCAAGACCGGGACCATCATCCTCGATCAGCACCCATCGTGCGCCCGCATCGGCCCCGGCCACAACCGACACGCGCGTGCGCGCATGGCGCAGGGCGTTGTCCAGAAGCGCGCCAAACACTTCCATCGCCACTGTTTCCTCCATCGGCACGGCGAACCCGTCTGGGGCGGAGACAGACACCGCGCACCCGGCGGCTTCGCTGCCGGGGCGCATCACCGGCAACAGTCGCCCAATGAGAGGGGCCAGCAGGCATGTCCCTGCCGCCGCGCGGGCCGCCCCGGCGCGTGCGAGTTCGGCGTGCACCGCATCGTTCAGCACCGCGAGCGCCTGGGCGGCGTCGGCCCGTTCCAGCTGGGGCAAGTCCTCGATCTGGAGGCGCAGGGCGGCAAGCGGGGTCTTCAGCGCATGGGCGAGATCGCGGGCGCGGTGGCGGGCGGCTTCCATGTCGCGCGCGCGCGCATCGGCAAGCGCATTGATCGCGGCGGCTAACGGGGCGACTTCGCGCGGGTGGGCATCCGGGTCCAGCCGCGCGGCGGGATCGGCGCGCAGGCTGGCAAGATCAGCGCGCACCCGACTGAGCGGGCGCAGCCCGATCATCACCTGGACGAGCGCTGCCGACATCAGCCCCGCCCACAACAGCCCCAGAAAGGGCGCGAGTTCGCCGGCAAAGCCCGCGCGCGCTGCGGTGACCGCTTCATGTGTGACCGCCACCTCGATCAGAACCGGCGGGCCATCCGCCTGCGGCCGGATCAAGCGGGCGGTGCGGATGATGCGCGCCTCGAACGGGCCGGCGGTCGTTTCGATCCGCCAGGCGCTGGAGGCTGCCTCTGGCCAGCGGACCCAGCGCCCATCCCAAAGGGAGCGGGAGCGCACTTCCCCCGCAGGCGTCGCCACCCGCCAGTAGAGCCCGCTTGCCGGCCTGGCGAAGCGCGGATCCGCCGGGGGAGGCAAAAGCAGGGGGCGACCCTGCTGGTCCAGCGCCACGGCGGCGGCGAGCGCCTGCCCCTGCCGGATCAGGTCCGCCGCGACCTGGCGCTCGGCATGCCGCTCGAACAGCAGCGACAGCGCTACCCAGGACGCCGCCAGCGCCAGACCGCTCGTCAGCGCCGCAAAGGAAAGCAGTCGCACCCGGAGGCTGGCGAACGCCGGCCGGCTCATGCCTGCACCTGCACGCTGTAGCCAAAGCCGCGTCGCGTCTGAATCACATCCGCTCCGAGCTTGCGGCGCAGGCGCGCCACCAGCGCTTCAACGGCGTTGGCGTCCAGCGCATCGGCGCCGTGCAGGCGCTCGGCGATCTCCCCAGCCGGCACGGGACGCCCCCCCGCGGCGGCCAGCATGTCGAGCAGGCGATATTCCAGCGGCGTGAGCCGTACAGGCGCGCCATCCAGCGTTGCGGTCGCGCGGAAGAGATCCAGCGTGAGCCGGCCCGCCTGCACGATGTTGCCGCTGCGCCCGCTGGCGCGGCGCAACAGCCCGCGCAGCCGCGCGATGAGTTCGGCCGGCTCGAACGGCTTGGCAAGATAATCATCTGCGCCGGCCTCTATGCCCTCCACCTTCTCGCTCCAGGAGCCGCGCGCCGAGAGCACGAGCACGGGCACGCCGTTGCCCTCTCCTCGCCACCGCCGAAGCACGCTCAGCCCATCGAGGCGCGGCAATCCGAGATCAAGCACCACCACGTCGAACGCTTCGTCCGAACCGAGGCGCCAGGCGGCCTCGCCATCATGGGCCATCTCGACGCGGAAGCCGGCTGCGGTCAGCTGGGCTCCCAGCCGGCTGGCGATAGCGGCATCGTCTTCCACCAGCAGCAGCCGCATCATTCCGCCTCCTGCTTCAGGATGAGGCCCGTCACTGCGTCGATTTCCAGCTCAAGCACCCGGCCGGAGGGGGTCAACACCGTGATCTCGTAGATGGCGGACCCAGCCGCATCATCCTTGTCCGGATCGGGGGCGTCCAGCTCGACCTCAATGATCTCGCCTTGTGCGGCGCCCAGAGCGATCGCCTGGATCCGGGCATAAGGCAACCGGGCCTTGGCCGACGGCGCCGCCGCCGTCTGGGCCGCTGGCGTGGGCGCAGGCTCGGTGGCCTCGCCTACTCTCTCGCATCCGCCGAGCAGCAGCAGGCCAAGGATTGGAAAGAGGACGGCGGTGCATCGGGGCATGGAATGAGGCGATCATGGCGCAGGGCTGCTGACATTGCGCTGACGCGCGGCGTCGGCGCGGCGTCAGGGCGGGCGCACCATCATGGACAGGGTTCAACACGAAAGGAACCTCGACCATGTCGCACACCACCATCCTCCGTATCACCGCCGGGCTTGCCGTGGCGGGCCTTGCGCTCGCGGGCTTCGCCGTTGCTGCGGGCGTCGCCTCGCCGCCGGAGGCAGCCGCCCCTTCGCTGGCCCCCGCCCCCAGCCGCACCCTATCCGGCGCGGGGACTATCCCCACAGGCCTGCCGACGACTGCGCAGCTCGCCGCCGCCGGCATTCAAAACCCGATCAGCATGGAGCGCGAAGGCGGGCGCATCGAGATAAGGCATCGCGACGCGCAGAACCGCCGGGTGGAAACCTACCTCGACGCGGCCACTGGCGCGGTCGTCAAGCAGGAGGTCGAGGATGGGCATGGGGAGCGCGACGATGACTGACAAAGCCCCCTCCCAAGAAACCACGCCGGTCTGGGATCTCGTGATCCGGATCGGCCACCGGGTGCTTCTGTCCGCCGTTGTCATCAGCCTCGTCACCCGGGGAGAGCCCGAAACGCTGCACTTGCTTGCTGGGTATGTGATCCTCGGCTGGGTCCTCGTGCGGCTCTTCTGGGGATTCGCCGGACCGAAGCATGCGCGGTTCGCGAGCTTTCTCGCCGCCCCTGGCGAGGCGGTCACCTATCTGGTCGACCTGGTTCGCGGCAAGGCGCAACGCCATGTCGGCCACTCGCCGGCCGGCGGCTGGATGGTGCTGGCGTTGTTGATCGCGCTGTCGGGCTCAGCCGCGACCGGCCTTGCGATGGAGAACAGGGTCGCGCCGCCAGCGCTCCTTGCCCCGCTTCTGGCCGATGAGGGGGGCGAGGAGGCGGGCGTCATCGAGAACGATGCGGACGGCGCGGAAAGCCCATGGGAAGAGGCGCACGAAGCGTTCGCCAATCTCGTGCTCGGGCTTGTGATCGTGCATGCGCTGGGCGTGGCTCTGGCCTCGTTCGCACACCGCGAGAACCTGGTTCGCGCCATGGTGGACGGTCGCAAGCGCAGCCCCTAGCGGGCGCCGGGCGTCAGGGCTGCGGGGGCGCTGGCGGCGGGCCGCGCCACACCGTGCGAAAGCCCAGATGCTCGGTGGAGAAAGTCTCGTCGCCCGGCTGGCGCGCCGCCGGGCGATAGCGATGGCAGAAGCCGTCCGAGCAGAGAAACGATCCGCCCTTGATCACCCGAAATCCGCGGGCCTCGCCTTCAGGCCCCCAACCGTCGCGTGTCCATTCCCAGACATTGCCCGCCATGTCGTAAAGACCAAAACCATTCGGCTCATAGCAGCCAACCGGCGCGCGCCCGGCCCTCCCGTCCTCGCCGGTATCCTTGAAAGGGAAAGCGCCCTGCCAATGGTTGGCCGCATAGCGGCCCGCGGGGCGGGTCTCCTCGCCCCAGACGTAGCGCGCGCCCTCCAGGCCGCCGCGGGCGGCGCGCTCCCACTCGGCTTCGCTCGGCAGATCGTGGTTGCGCCAGCGGGCGTAGGCCAGCGCATCGGCATAGGCGATCTGGACCACCGGATCATCAGGCCGGGCGGCGATGGATGTTCCCGCCCCGCCGGGCGCGCGCCAGTTGGCGGCGAGGTCCAGCCGCCACCAGGCGCTGATGTCGGACCAGTTGCGCCCCTGCAGGCCGGGCGCGAACACCGCGCCGCCGCCAATCGCCTGCCCGCCTCCGGGATCGCGGCTCTCCGCTGCGGTCACATGCCCAGTTGCGCGGACAAAGGCTTCGAACTCGCGGTTGGTCACCTCGTGGGCGGCGATCCAGAAGCCGCCGACGGTCACGCGGCGCTCGGGGCGCTCTTCGGGATAGAAGTCGTCGGCGCCAAGGGTCACAGGGCCGGGCGGGATCCAGACCATGCCACGGACCGGATCGGCCGGATCTGGCGCCGCCACGGCGAGGCAGGCAGCGCCGCCGACCGTTGCAGGCGGCGGCGGCCCGCAGGCGGCGAGCGCCAGCGCCAGTGCGAACCCGGCGTGCGCCAGCGTGGCGGGCCCGCCCTTCATGCCCGGCGCCGACGCCGCGCCACCACGACGCCAAAACCGGCAAGCGCAACCAGGACCGCAGCGATGGCGGCCAGTGCGGGGCCATAGGTGCGCGCCGCCGCCTCCAGCCCGCGCTGCGCGATCAGGGCCTCGGCGTCGAAATCATCCGGGACCGGGATAACGCCCTCCCGCGCGGCATAGGCCTCATAGGCCGCGCGCATATCGGCAAGGCGCTGCGGCTCGGCGGCGGCGAGATCGCGCGCTTCGCCGGGATCAGCCTCGATATCGTAGAGCCGCCAGGCGCCGTCGCCATAGGGCGGCAGGCTGCGCACGAGCTTGTAGCGGCCCTGCAGGAGCGCGATCTGGCCCGACATCTCCATGCCGATCACATCGTCTGGCCCACGCACGGCTTGCGCCTCTCCGCGCAGAACCGGCAGGAGCGAGCGCCCGGAGATCGGTGTCACGCCCGCCACCGGGGTCGCGCCGGCGACTTCGAGAATTGTCGGGGCGATATCGGTGACAAAGGCGGACGAGCGCGCCAGCGCGCCGGATTCCACGCCCGGCCCCGCCACAATCAGCGGCACGCGCATGCCGCCCTCGCCTGCATGAAACTTGAACAGGGACAAGGGCGAGGCGGAGGCCGCCGCCCATTCGGGCCCGATCGCGGCATAGGTTCCCCGCTCGCCAAGGCGGGTGCGATCGCGCGAGTAGCCCTGCGCCCAGAGCCAGAGATTGAAGCTCGCCTGTTGCGTTGGGTCGTTATACTCCGGGCCATTGTCCGACAGCACGATCACCAGCGTGTCGGCCAGCCGCCCCGACTGTTCCAGCCGCGCCAGCAGCCGGCCGATATGGTGGTCGGCCGCCTCCAGCATGCCGGCGGCGACCTTGCGGCTTTCGATGCTCCGGGCCTGCTCGTCCGGGGTAAGGCTGTCCCAGCGGCGCAGACCGGGCGGGGCGGGCGCAAGCGGCGCATCAGCAGGGATCAGGCCAAGCGCAATGGCGGCCTCGCGTCGCTGGCGGGCCAGCGCCTCCCATCCGGCGTCATAGACCCCGGCGTAACCGTCCACGAACCGGCGCGGCGCCTGAACCGGGATGTGGTTGGCCTGAAGCGCCAGCACGGCGAAGAACGGCCGGTCCGGATCGCTTGCGTCGATATAGGTCGCCAGCGTGTCGGCCAGGAAAGCGGAGGAATAGAAATCGGCCGGCAGGGATTTGGCCGGCTTGTCGTCCTGCCACCATTCCGCCCGGCGATAGTGCGGCAGATAGGGCCGGTGTTCCCAGTTATCGGCGCCGGAGGAATCGAGGATGAAGCTGCGGTCGAAACCGCGGCGCATGGGGAGGCTGTCGGGCGTCCGGCCCAGGTGCCACTTGCCCGCGATGAAGGACTGATAGCCCGCCGGACGCAAATGCTCGGCCAGCGTGGCGACGGAGCGGTTCAGGCTGCCTTCATGGCCGGGCTGGCCGCGATAGGCGGGTATGACCAGATGCTCCAGCGTCGGCAGGCCGGTGCGGTGGCTGTCCACCCCGGTCATCAGCATGGCGCGAGACGGCGCACAGGTCGGCGCGACGCGGAATTGCGCAAAGCGCGTTCCGCGCCGGGCGAGCGCATCGATGGCGGGGGTGCGGATCTCCGACCCATAGGCGCCAAGATCGGTAAAGCCGATGTCGTCGAGAATGATCAGCAGCACATGGGGCGCAGCGGGCCGCGAGCCAGCGGCAGGCCGATCAGCAGGCTGCGCGGCCGCAGGCGGGCCCGCCAGGAGACAGACCAGCGCGAAGAAACCGGCACGTCTAGTTCGGCCAATAGACATACTCGTCCTCCGCCCGTTCGGGCACGCCAAGCGGCTTGTCGATGCTGACCGGCATTTCGGCGGCGGATGGCCAGAGCGGCTGGGCCTGAGCAGCGGCGTGGGCGGCGAGCAGAGCGCTGAGCGCGCGCACGCGTGCGGGCTCGCGTGCGGCGAGGTTGACCCGTTCCTGCGGGTCGGCGGCGAGATCGAACAGCCAGACCTTGGGCGGTCGGGCCGTCCGCTGGAGCTTCCAGCCCTGGTGGATCACCGCTTCATAATAGCCGGAGCGCCAGAACAGCGTCTCGTGTGGATCGCCCTGCCTGGCCCCGGTGAGAAAGCCGGTGAGGTCGCGTCCGTCGATCACCCGGTCGGAGGGGAGCGCTGCGCCCGCCATGGCGGCGATCGTTGGCGCGATGTCGATATGCTGGCTGAGGCCGGCCATGGCGGCGCCCTCCGGGATGACGCCGGGCCAGCGCACGAACGTGGGCGCGCGGATGCCGCCGCCGAAGAAGGTCGCCTTCCAGCCCCGCCACGGGCGATTGATCTCGGGCAGGCCGATATAGTGGGCGCCGCCATTATCGGAGGTGAAGATCACCACCGTGTTCTCCGACAGGCCGTGTCGATCCAGCGCGTCCAGCACCTGGCCGACGCCGCGATCCAGCGCGCGCAGCATGGCGGCATAGACCCTTAGCGGATGGTCCGGAATATGGGCCATCGCCTCATAGTCGGCCCGCGTCGCCTGAAGCGGGGCGTGCGGCGCCCAGTGCGCGAGATACAGAAAGAACGGGCGGTTGCGGTTGGCGTCGATCGCGGCGACGGCCTCGCGGCTGAAGTAATCCGTCAGATATCCCTCCGGGGCGAACCGGGCCGATCCGTTGTGGGTCACCGCAGCGCGCCCGATCGCCCAATTCACCCGGTCGATCGGGTCGAAACTCTGGCGCGCTTCCACCATCCCGGGCGCGCCGGCCGGGGCATAAAGCAGGCCGGCGAGATCGAGGCTTTCGTCAAAGCCCTGAGCCTGAGGCGTTGCGCCCTCCGCCCAGCCCAGATGCCACTTGCCGATGTGCACGGTGCGATAGCCCCGCGACTTGAGAAGTTCTGCAATCGTCACCTCGCTTGCCGGCATCGCCATGTCGGCGAAGTCGGGCATGGGTCCGGTCTCGCGCAGCAGAAACGGGCGGCGTTCGGTCTGGCCGCGTTCGGTCAGTTCGATCACGCGCGTCATGCCTGGCGGGGTGGGCGTGAACTCGAAACCGAAGCGGGTGGGATAGCGGCCTGTCATCAGCGCCGCGCGCGACGGCGCGCAGGTGGCGCTCGCGGCATAGGCGTTGGTCAGGCGCACGCCCTGCCGGGCAAGGCGGTCGATGTTGGGCGTGGGCGCTGCGCCGCCCGCAATACCGCCATGGAGGGTGATGTCGTTCCAGCCCAGATCGTCGGCGACGATCAGGACGATGTTGGGGGGCCGGGGCGCGCCAGCAGGCTCGGCAGGGCCCTGCTGCCAGGCGATCGGCCGGCTTGGGCCGATCGGGTTGCGGACGTCCTGAACCAGGCCCGGCAGAAGGATCAGCCAGCGATCCGCTGTGGCGAAAGCGGCCGCGCCCAGCGCCACAAGGCCAAGGCCCGCAACAGCCAGACTGCGCCAGCGTGAACGCCAGGCCGCCATCCCTCATCCTCCCGCCCGCAGCGCCGCCTTCGTGGAGGGCCCTGTCATGCTGGCGCAGCATGGCGCCTTATTGTACGATTGTAAAATTGATTGGCTGATCCGTTGGAGAAGTGTTTCGCGCCATGCTCACATCGGCCCCCACGCCCCTCTCCCCGCACGAAGCCGACATCGGCGCGGGCCGGCGCCGGCGCGGCCGGCCCAGTCTTGTCGCCGCGCCGCAGGATCAGCGCGCCCGCATCCTCGATGCCGCCGCCCGCGCCTTCGCCTGGCACGGGTTTGCGGGCGCGTCGCTCCGCCAGATCGCACAGGAGGCCGGCCTGTCTCATGCGATGATCCGGCATCTGTTCGGCGACAAGGATGCCCTCTGGGAGGCGGCGGCCGACCATCTGTTTGCTGCGCTTCAAGCCGGCATGGCGGCCGCCCACGCCGGCAACGCTGCGAGCGATCCGGTCGGGCGGATGGAGGCCCAGGTCCGCGCCAGCGTGCGCGCCGCCGCCCGCACCCCGGCGCTCGCCGGTTTCGTGATGCAGGCGGGGCTGGCGGGGGGGCCACGCTATGGCGCGCTGGTGGAGCGCTATCTGCGTCCGCTGCACGCTTTTGCGCTGGAACCGCTGCGCCAGCTCGCCGCGACGGGCCGTGCGCTGGATGCGCCCGCGCACTTCGTTTTTCTGGTCGCCACCAACGCCGCGATCAATCCGTTTGCGCAAGCGGCCAACACTCAGGCGCTGGCTGGGCTGGATCTTTCCGATCCCGCCGTCGCCGAGGCTTATGCCGACACGCTCGTTGCGATCCTGAAACACGGCGTCGTGCACGCGCTGGGGCCGGACGCTCAGCAATGACGCTCCGCACGCTCGCCCCCCGCCTCCTGACCAGCCGGACCATGCGCGCCGCCCAGCGCGCCTTCGCCGCCGCCCGCCGCCGCACGACCGGGGCGGCGCCCGTGGTGCACTACTTCCATCAGGTCGATGATCCGCACGCGGCGCTGGCTGCGCGCGCGCTTCCTCATCTGGAAGCGGCCTATGGCGTGCGGGTGCGGCCCTTTCTGGTCTCGCCGCCGCCGCTGCAAACCGCCCCGGACCCCGGCCGCTGGCGCGCCTGGGCGCTGGGCGACGCCGCCGTTCTGGCCCAAGGCCTCGGCCTTGCGCCCACCTTTGCCCGCCCGCCCGCGCAGGACCAGATCGCACAGGCGCAGGCCGCGCTTGCCGGCTGCACCTCGGGGGGCGCTTTTTCAGCCGCCTGCGCCGCCATCGAGGCGGCGTGGCGCGACGAACCCGGCGCCGCCTTGCCCGCACCGACCGGGGATGGCGCCGCGGCGCTGGCCTGGGGCGACAGCATGCGCCAGCGGCTTGGATCCTACCTCGGCGGCGCCTTCCACTTCGAAGGGGAATGGTATTGGGGGCTCGACAGGCTGCCGTTTCTGGAGGAGCGGCTCGCTGCCTCCCGGCCCGGCGCCCCTCCCTTTGTGCCGCGGCTCGAGGTGCAGGGCTCGTCTGGCGCCGCGCAGCCGGGCGTCGTGATCGAGGCCTTTGTCTCGTTGCGCAGCCCCTATACCTATCTCGCGGTTCCACGGCTTCTTGCGCTGACGCGCGCCACAGGCGCAACGCTGCGGCTGAGGCCGGTCTTGCCGATGGTGATGCGGGGACTGCCGGTGCCTCTGGTCAAGCGGCTGGCCATCATCCGGGACGTGGCGCGCGAGGCCGAACGCCTGAACCTGCCTTTTGGGGCGATCGCAGACCCTGTGGGCCGGCCGACAGAGCGCGGGCTCGCCGTGCTCTGGGCTGCGATGGCGCAGGGTCAGGGTGAGGCGTTCCTGTTGAGCTTCCTCCAGGGCGTGTTCGCCGACGGGATCGATGCAGGGACCGATCGGGGGCTGGAGCGGCTGTGTGCGCGCGCCGGCGTCAGCCCCGCCACGATGCGCGCCGCGCTTGAAAGCGACGCGTGGCGAAAGCACGCCGAAGCGAACCGGACCGACATGCTGGCGGCCGGCGCATGGGGCGTGCCCTGCTTCCGGCTTGTGAGCGATGCAAAGACCGGCCCGATCCTGTGGGGCCAGGACAGGCTCTGGGCGCTGGAACGCGGCCTGCTGGCGCCGCCGACCTGACGATCGCCGGGGCTTTGCGCGGTTGCCACCGCCCAGCCCCGGCGCCACCTTGCCGCCCGCTGGCGCAGCCACTTCAAGGATCCTTCCCATGAGCGAAACAGCCTACACTCCGCCGCCCGTCTGGACCTGGAACAGGGACAAGGGGAGCGGCCGCTTCGCCGCCATCAACCGCCCGATCGCCGGGCCGACGCATGAAAAGACACTGCCTGTCGGGCGTCACCCGCTTCAGCTTTATTCTCTCGCCACGCCCAATGGCGTGAAGGTCACGGTGATGCTGGAGGAGCTTCTGGCGCTGGGTCATGCCGGGGCCGAGTATGACGCCTGGCTTATCAATATCGGCGAGGGCCAGCAGTTCGGCTCGGGCTTTGTGGAGATCAATCCCAACTCCAAGATCCCCGCGCTGCTGGATCGCTCCGGCGAGCAGCCTGTCCGGGTGTTCGAAAGCGCGGCCATTCTGGTTTATCTCGCCGAGAAGTTTTCGGCTTTCCTGCCGCAGGAGCCGGCCGCGCGGGCGGAATGCTTCTCGTGGCTGTTCTGGCAGATGGGCAGCGCGCCCTATCTCGGCGGCGGCTTTGGTCACTTCTACGCCTATGCGCCGGAGAAGATCGAATATGCGATCGACCGTTTCGCCATGGAGGTGAAGCGCCAGATGGACGTGCTGAACCGGCGGCTGGCCGAAAGCCCCTATATCGCCGGGCCGGACTATACGATCGCGGACATGGCGATCTGGCCCTGGTATGGCGCGATGGCGAAAGGCCAGCTCTATGAGGCCGGCGCCTTCCTCTCGGTGCACGAATACACCCACGTCCTGCGCTGGGCCGAAACCATCGCCGAGCGCCCCGCAGTTCAGCGCGGGCGCCGCGTGAACCGCACCTGGGGCGAGCCTGCAACCCAGGTTCCCGAGCGCCATGAGGCGAGCGACCTGGACGGCCCGGCCGCCGGCTGAAGCGCGCCGCTAGCGGCTGGCGAGAAACTCGGTCAGGTCGTTGCGCGGGCTCGTCCAGCGCTCGGGCGCGAACATGGCAGGCGCGCCCGCACGCAGGGCCGCCACCAGCATGGGATCGGCTTCGTCGAGCTCGGCGAGCTTGACGCCGAAGCCATGCGCGACAAGCCGGCCCGGCCGCTCGCCCATCGCCATCCAGTAGGGCCAGGGCGTGTTCTCGTCATACCGGCTGGTCGCGCACGCCTGAGCCAGATCGGGGTTGAGGAGATCGGCGCTGCGCGCCGTGAAGGCGGCGAAAAGATCATAGGAGAGCGTGGGCCCGCCCCAGCTCTGCGGGAAGCGCGCCCGATCGAGCGGATTGGGGATCGTGCGCGCCGAGGCGATCGGCCAGATCAGATGTCCACCCTGCACCAGGCGGGCGAGATCGCGCGGGCGGGCCACCGCTTCGCCGCCGGTCGCCATCGCCTCCGCCGTCACACGGCTGGTCATGGGGCCGAGCAGAAACGCAATGGGGCGCTGGCGCGCGCCGGTGAAAGGGTTGTCGAACCACTCCAGCGGCTCGGCCGTGCCAAAGCGTGTATAGACCGCGCTGTCCCAGCTGGTGACCGCAAAGCCGCCTGCAGGATCGGGCCGCCAGTCCGCCACGGCGTAATTGATGACAGAAAAGAGGGGCCGGCGCGCCGGCGCATCGGGCGTTTCGGCCCAGACGTGGCCCTGACTGATGCGGTGGATCGTGGCGGTCCGGGTGGAGCCGAAAAGCCGGGCCCGGATCAGAAGGCGCTGGGCGGGATCGGCCAGCGCGTCGCGCAGGCGGGCGTCGGCGCGCGCGGTCCGGGTGTCGGCGAAGGATGGGGTCGCGGCCGCGGCAAATCCCGCCGTGAGCGCTCCCCGCCGCGACAGGCTGGTCATCGCACAGCCTCGCGAAACGCCGCAAGCTGGGCGGCGAAGGCGGCTGGATCCTCCGCAAACGGAGAATGACCCTGACCAGGAGCGATCGCCACGCCAGCGCCTTGCGGCAGAACAGCCGACAAGTCGGAAAGCGCGTCGGGCGCGGCGGTGGGATCCTTCTCCCCGATCAGGAAACGGATCGGCAGCGCCAGCCGTGGCGCAAGGTCGCGATTGTCGAGGTTGCGGCCCATGAAGGCGCGCCGCGCATAAGGCGGCAGCATCAGGAAAGAGGCCTCGCCCCGCGCGGTCGCCTCGGGCGACAAGGGCGCGGCGCTCATCACCGCCATGAAGGCGCGGGCCGCCGCGCGCTGGGCGTCGAGATCGCTTTCAGGCGGAACAGCCCCGCCCGGCGGGCGCGGCAGAAGCCCGGCGTGGCTGCCCACAAGCATCAGGCCCGCCGCCGCCCCTGCCCTGCGGTGGCGCAGATAATCGAGCGCGACATAGCCGCCATAAGACCAGCCCACGATCAGGGGCCGCCGCGCGCCTGAAAGCTGCAAGGCGGCGTCCACATCATCGGCCCAGCGGCGCGAGGCGGCGTAATCGCGCGCGCGCCAGGGCTTTCCCGATCCGCCATGACCGCGCAGGTCCAGCGCGATCAGATGGTAGCGCTGCGTCAGCTCCGGCTCCTGAAGCTGGGCCATCCAGGACAGATAGCTCTGGGAAAAGCCATGGATCAGAAGGATCGCGGGCTTTCCGCGCTCGCCTGCTTCCACCACGTTGATCGGCACCCCGTCGCGCGAAATCGCCGTCGAGAAGCGCAAGCCATCGGCGGAGGCGGGGCCGGCGAGGGCTGCGCTGATCAGGACCGCCAGGGCGGCGAGCAGCCGCCTCACGCGGGCCGCCCGTCGAAGAAGCCGGCGTGATCGGCGCGGATGCGGCTCAACAGCCACGCCGGCGCGGCGCGGGGATCGCGCGCCTTGGTCATGACCAGGCGCATGCTCTGAACCCCGCCCAGCGCAGCCATGCCGAGCCAGTCCACCGGGGTGTTGATCGTGCCGTAGTGGCAGCTTGCCGGAACCCAGCCGCGCGGGCGCAGAAGGTCGGCGGCGCGCACGTCGAACATGGCGAGCGAGGTCTGGGTCCGCGCGGGCCGCGCCGGCCGGTCGCCGTCGGCCGGGCGCGGCGGGGTGGCGACATAGAGGTCTTCGGAGGCAAACATCCGATCCCCGATCTCCACCGGATCGGTGATGACGCCGGTGAAGCTGACGCCCGGCGGCAGGCTCTGGCGCGGTTGCACGACCTGACGGCTGAAGCGCAGCTGCTGGGGCGAGCGATAGTGGCGCACGCGAACCGTCTGGCTGGTGAACGGATTGACCATCGTGTCGAGGACGGCGCCGGTCTGGAGGTCGCAGAAGTAGCCGGCTTCCTCCAGATCATAGTCCCAGCCGCCCTCGGCGTTGGGGGTCGCGCGGTTGTAGCTGACCCCCTCGATCCGGCAGAGCGGGCGCGCCACCATGCCTTCAGGCTTCACGATCAACTGGCCGCGATAGACCCAAACGCCCCACGCGCCGGGCGTGTTGCAGCGCATCCGCACGAAGGCTTCCGTGGCCCTTGCCGGATCAGCAAGGCCGAGCCGGCGATGAACGGGGCCGGGTTCGGCCCGGGCTGGCGCTGCGCCAACCGCGCCGGCGGCAAGGCCAAGCGCGCTCGCCATCAGCCCTCGGCGATCGAACATGGTCATGGCGGGCTCCGGAAAGCGGGATCGGGGTCGGTCTCGATCGGCACGGGCGCGCGCTCGCGGCGATAGCGCACGAGGGAGGGCTCCGAGCGGGTGAGAACGCGCGGCGCCTCCAGAAACGCTGGAAGGCGCGCACGCACCACCGCAGCGATCTCCTCGGGCACGACATCCAGCGTTCCCGCCGAGCCGGTGAAAGCGCTATACAGACAGGCGCCGGGACGGCGGCCCATCAGCATCCATGGCTGCCACGGGCGCACATGCACCCAGTGGCCAGCATGATCCACATGGCTGAGGCGCGGGTCCTGCAGATCGCGCGCAGAGCAGGAATAGGCCAGGCAATCGCTCACCTGGATCTGCGCGCCATGCGATTCCCGCCGCCATACCGCCGGATCGAGCGGATTGTTGGCCCAGACATGGGCGCGCGTCTCCACAAACAGCCGGTCGCCGGCCTGATCCCACGCCAGCACGAATGGCCGCTCCCTCGCTGCGCCGCCCGCGGCCGTGTCATAGAAGCGGGCGTCGCGGACGACGGGCTCGATCCGCCGGCTGACGGAGGCGTTGGCGATGTGGAACGGCTCCACCGTTTCGTTCGTATACGGATTGGTCCAGCGCTCCAGCACCGCCCCGGTCGCCAGATCGGTGAAAAAGCCGCATTCTTTCTGCAAAAGCTGCCAGCCCGGCCCGTCAGCAAGCGGTTCCAGCCGCTGGCTGGACATGCCGATGATGCCGACAAGATCACGGATCGGCCCGCCCGGCGCCATGCCCATCAGCACGCCGCGATACCAGCCATGCGTGGTCTTGCCGGAGAGATCGGAGGATATCTTGGCGAAGGCGCCGACGTTGCCCTCCGGCGTGGTCAGGTCGTACAGCGGCCCGCGCAGGCCCGCCGAGGGCGACCGGGCGTGCGCGGCCCCTGTCCCGCCCGCCAGCAAGGCCGAGGCCGCCGCGAGCGGCCCGAAGGCGCGACGGGAGATCTTCATCGTTCAAACCGGAACGGCGGCAGATCGAGCGCCTTGAGCGGGTCGGCCGCGATCTGGGGATAGAGCCTGGCGATCGCGTCGCGCGTGAAGGCGGGGATGGCATCCCAGCGGTCGACCTTTCGGCCCATGGCGCGTGCGACAGAGCCGCCGGGCCGGTCGCCCATCCGCCACCAGCGCTGCCAGCCGGTGACGGCGGTGAAGGACACAACGGCCGGAACCCAAGGCTGGCGCACCATCTCCACCGCCCGGCGGGAGGCCTGAAACTCGGCGAAGTCATTGACGCGATAGGGCGGGGAGAGACCGTCTTCCTGGATCACCTCGGCCTGGCTGTCGTCGCGCATCAGTACATCGTCGCCTTGCAGCACGAAGCGCTTGGGCGGCCTGGAGGAGACGATGCGCGCGCCCGGCAGACTGCTCGGGATGGCGGCGCCGGCGAGCGTATAGGGCACCGTGATGGGGCCGACCGGGCGATAGACCGGCGTCAGCGCCTCCCCGGTCAACGGATTGGTCCAGCGCTCCAAGAGCGGCCCGCCGCCGACCGGCCGGTTGAACACCATCTCCAGCGTGGACAGGCTGAAGCTGTCATCGCGCAGGGCGCTCACCCGGAAGATCGAGCAGATCTCGATGTCGAACATCGCGGTCAGCTTGTTCTCGATCTGCGCGTAGCGTGTGCCGCTCATCCACCAGTAAAAGACCCGCTCGTCGTCGCACAGGCGAATTCGCCGATACGCGCGCAGGGCAGAGGCGGGATCGGCCGGATCAAGCCTGTAGGGCGCGCGCGCGGCCGCTGCGGGGCCGGCGGCCAGAAGCGCCGCCGCGCCCGCCATGGCGGCGCGTCTGGTAGGGGCAGCGGACCGCATCAGCGCCGCACCGTGACCGTCAGCCCGATCTGCCGCTTGCGCGGCAACACGATTTCGGACGCCGCGAGCTGGAAGAAGAACGGGTCGGCCGCGCTGTCGGAATTGTAGGACGCGCTTTCGGGCGTGTCGTCGTCGAACAGATTGTTGACCCAGAAGCTCGCCTCCCACCGGTCGGATCGCAGGCCAAGGCGGGCGTTGGTGCGCCAGAGATCGGGCACATAGGTGAGGTTTAGGATCGAGTCGTACCGCTTGGACACATAGGTGACATCGGCGCGGGCAAACCAGTCCAGATCGCCCATGGCGGGGGCTGAATACTCCGCAAAGGCCGCGCCCGAGAGTTTCGGCGCGTTGGGATACTCCCGCCCCTTGCCGTCGGCGAGGTTGAAGAAGCGCAGGAGCAGGGCCTCGTTGAGCGCCTTGGTGATCTCCGTGTCGGCGTAGGCAAGCGTGCCGCCAAGCGAGATCCGATCGGTCGGGTTCCAGCCCGCGTCGATCTCCGCGCCTGTCGTTTCGCTATCGCCGGCGGCGAAGGGGGCGGCGTTGAACACCTCCCGGTTCACGCCGGTTCCGGTGAGATTGATCACCCCGTCGCCATTGACGTCGACCTGAATGGTGCGCACGCCCTGCCGGCCGATCCACTCCATGCGATAGGCGCTGACATTGGCATACCAGGACCCGTCGGCGGAAAGGTGTTTCAGGCCAATCTCAAAGCTCTTGAGCTTGGCTTCGTCCAGCACGCCGACCACGCCGTTGCGCTCCGCGACCGCACGCCCGGCCGGGGTAAGGGCGAAGAAGTCCGGATTGCCGGACGTGGGCTGATTACCCTCGGCGTAATTGGCATAGACATTGGTGCGATCGCTCAGCTCATAGCGCAGGATCACGCGGGGCAGCGTGGCTTCGGTGGTGGCTTCAAACCGCGTCGGCGTGCCGATGCCGGCCGCCAGCGTCTCTTCCTGACGGCGCGCTTCCAGCGACAGGTTCAAGCTGTCGGTGATGTCAAAGGCCAGGCTGGCGAAGACGGCCTGGTTTTCCTGCGTGTTCAGCGCGCGGACCGGCAGGCCGGGCGGCCCTCCCGCGGCGGGCCCAAACAGCGCCCCGTTCACGAACTGGCCAAGAGAATTGAACTCCTGCTGGATGGAGGAGGCGCCGACCATCCAGGTCAGGCGCTGGTCAGACGGCGAGGTCAGCCGCACTTCAAAGAAGTCCTGAAGCTGCTGGTTCGAGATCGACGCCTGGTAGCGATCCTCTGGCGCGCGCTCGAAGTCCTGCAGAACGTTGATCACCTGATCCTGGGTGCTGGCGATCGCGCTGATCGTGTGGCCGCCAAACACCTCCCAGTCGGCGGTCAGGGTATAGAGGCTGTAGTCCAGGACCAGTCCATGGTTTTC
The DNA here is from genome assembly GCA_044340025.1 of Caulobacterales bacterium. Taxonomy (GTDB): domain Bacteria; phylum Pseudomonadota; class Alphaproteobacteria; order Caulobacterales; family Aquidulcibacteraceae; genus JBIIUJ01. The sequence continues at coordinate 7,364 of JBIIUJ010000025.1, read as the reverse complement.
CAGCTTGGTGCGGCGGACCGGCGTGATGGAGGCCTGCGGCAACCTGGTGTTGATCGTATAGGGGCCCGGGGGGGTCGACAGAGCGCCGCAGAAGGTGCGCCGCGCGAGCGCGACGGTGTTGATCTCTGGCGGCAGGCCGGCAAGCGGCCGCGCCAGAAAGCCGGGGAACGGGCCGCAATTGTGCGTCGGCCAGCGGGCGCCCAGCACAGAGGCTGCGGGGCCGTCCCCGTCGCGCCGGACCGAGGCGCGCGCCTTGATTTGCAGGGCGGGGATTGGCCTGAAAACCAGGGTACCGGTGCCGACGCTGCCTTCGCTGGCGCCCAGCTTGCCGCCTTCGGTGTTGCCATACATTCCGTCGAAGGTGGTCACCTCGCCGGAAAGACCGCCGGATAGAATGTCGCCGAAGATCGGCCCCTCGATCCGGCCGGACAGCCGCATGTCGCCGAAATCGGCGACTGTGGCGGAAACCCGCGCCTCGAACTCCGAACCCGGCGTGGTGGTGATCATGCTGATGGCGCCGCCGAAGGTGGCGCGCCCGAACAGGGCCGACTGGGGCCCCTTGATCACCTCAACGCGGGCCAGATCTTCAAGGCCGACGCCCGAAGGGTTGCCCACATAGGGCACGCCGTCGATGAACACGGTCACAAGGTCTCGCCGGTTGTCGCCGACAGCGGAGACCTGGGTCATGCCGCGCACGGAGATCGTGGAACTGATCCGGCTGTTGCCGGGGATGAAATTGATGCCGGGGGCATTGCGGGCGAGATCGGCGATGCCGTCGATCCCGCGCGCGGCGAGCTGGTCTTCGGAAAAGGCCTTCACCGTCAGCGGCGCGTCCTGCACGGTTTCCTCGCGCTTGCGGGCGGTGACGATCACGGTCTCCACCTGGCGCGCCGAGGCCACGCCCGCAGGCGCGCTCTGAGCCAATGCCGGCGCAGCAGCCGAAACCCCGATGACCAGCGCCAGGCCAGACACCCCGCGCCGCAATGCTTCCTGTGTGATCCCGGCCATGCAACAATCCCCCGATGACGCCTGCAGGCAAGGCTCGCCCTTCGCCCCCGCGCGTTCTGAGCCGGCAGTTTCCGGGCGCCTTGTCGGCCTTGTCCATCGCCGAAGGTCGCGCGAATGGCGGGCGCCAGGGCTTTTTTCGCGAAAAGGCTTTCGCGTGGTCATGCGCGCAGCGCCAGATTGACGCCGCGACGCTTCTGGGATGCTCTGAGCGCCACACGGAGGCGCCATCCATGCGCGCGATTGCAGGCGGGCAAAGCCAGACAGAACCGCGCTGGCCCTGGATCATCGGCTTTTTCGTGGTGTGCCCGGTCGTGCTGAGCTTTCCGCTTGGGTGGTACGAAGCCGGCGCGGCCGCGCTTCTGCCCAGCAAATCAAGCGCGATGGCGTTGTGGGCCTGCCAGTGGCTGATGTCCTGGTGGATCGCGGAAGCGCTGTTTCAGGGCGCACGCGCGGCGATGCGGCCGCTGACCGATCGGCTGCTGGCGCCGCTTCTGGCCGCCGCGATTGGCAATGCATTGCTGGCGAGCCTGTATGCGGCCCCCTATTTCGATCTTGTGGCCGCGCTCTCTGGCTCCACGGCGCGGCTGCCCACATCGCCAGCCGGCCGCAACCTGTTTGATCCGGCCTATCTGTGGGTGCTGGCGCAGGCGACAGCGCCGGGCGCGCTGGTCTGGATGGCCTTGCGCGCGCTGTTCGAGCGGCTGGCCCCCACCGCGCCGCCACGCACCGCCGGAGCGCCCCCGGCCTCTGGAGCGGCGCACCGCAATCGGCTGCTGGCCGCCGCCGCCGCCCAGAACCTCGCGCCCAACGAGATCATCGCGGCGACTGCGGAGGATCATTATGTTCGCCTGCACGCCGCGCGGCGCACGATCCTGCTGAGCTGGCGTTTTGCAGACGCCATGGACGACCTCGGCGTGCTGGAGGGGGTGCGAACGCACCGGTCGGCGTGGGTGCGCCTTTCGGCTGTGGCCGGGGTGGAGCGCGCCGGCGGCCGCCGGCAGGTCGTGCTGAGCTCCGGCCAGCGCTTCCCGCTCTCGGAACGCCACGCCGGGCTGCTCGAATTCGCGCTGTCCCAAGGCGGCGCCGGCCGCGCGGACCGCACGGGGCCCGCCTGACCGCACCAGCCATCGCGCGCGATCAGGCGGCCTGCCCGGCGAGGAAGGCGATCAGATCGCGCGATCCGGCCTCTGCAGCTTCGATCGGCAGGAGATGGCCGACGCCGGGATAGACCCGCAGCGTCACCGGGGCGTTGACCAGCAGGCTCTGGAACTGGCGCGCCTGACCCACGTCCAGCAGGCCCGGATAATCGCCCCACAGGATCAGCGTCGGCTGGCGGACCAGCGCCAGCGTGCCCGCCACATCGCCGGAGCGATAGAAGGGCGTGCCCAGCGCGCGCTCCATCTGCCGGCCCTGCATGTTCTGCAGGTCGTGATACTCCGCAATCAGGGCTGGCGAGGGCGGCCGTTCCGGCGCCATCAGGCCGGTCAGCACCCGCTCCATCCGCGCGCGGGTGAAGGTGCGCCGGTCGCGCCACTGCTCGAAGCGTGTGCCGCGCACCCGGTTTGGATCGGTCTCGCGCGTGCGCGGCAGGCCGCCCGAATTGATCAGCGCCAGCGCCGAGACCCGCTCCGGCTGGCGCGCCGCCATGCGGTAGGCGACGATCCCGGAAAAGCTCGTCGCTGCGATGGCGCAGCGCGCAACGCCCAGATGATCCAGCAACCCCGTCGTCAGGCTGCGATAGCGATCCATGCTTTCAGGCGGGTTGGGCCGGCGCCAGACAGTATCGGGCCCCGTCAGGCCATGGCCGGGGAAATCGAGCCGGATGACGCGATAGCCGGCCGCGACCAGCGGGGCCACCCACCCCTCCCACATCCGCAGCGATCCGATATTGCCATGCATCAGCACCAGCGGCCGGCCTTGGCCCTCGTCGGTGTAGTGCAGGTCGACCCCCTCGATCGTCACGAAGCGCGATTGCGGCAGGCGATAGCGCGCGATCAGGTCTGCCCGGCTCGGCGCCGTCAGGCTGTAGGGTAGGCTGGACGTGGCGCATCCGCCGCCTGCGAAGGCGGCAAGGCCGGCGATGGCGAAGGCGCGTCGTGTCGTCATGGTGGTTCCCCTGGAGAACCGAGCGTGGCGCCGCGCGGCGCGGATGGCAGCGGACCTCGCCCTCTTGGCCGCCATGTGGTCACGCGTGTGTCCCTGCTCGCAGGATGACCGCAGGCGCCCGCCAATCGCCCAGTGCGGCGACACCAGGAGCGGACGACATGACGGCGGCAGACATCTCGCGGCGCTCGATGCTGGCGTTGAGCGGCGCGGCCGTGGCGAGCGCCATCAGCGGGACGCGGGCCGCGCGCGCAGCCGAGCGCCAGAGCGTGGTGATCGTGGGGGCGGGGCTTTCAGGCCTTGGCGCGGCGCTGACGCTGCAGGACGCCGGGCTGGACGTGACCGTGCTGGAAGGCTCACGCCGGACGGGCGGCCGGGTCTGGACGCGCTTCGAGCTGGAGGGCCGACCCGAGATGGGCGCCAGCCAGATCGGCCGATCCTACTCCCGCATCATCGCGCTGTGCCAGCGCTTTGGCCTGCCGCTGATCCCCGAGCGGCGCGACATCTTCCCCTCGGCGATGCACTATCGCGGCCAGTGGATCGATCCGCGCGCATGGGCGGCCTCGCCGCTCAACGAGATGCAGGGCGAGGAGCGCGCCATTGCGCCCAACCTCGTGCACGCGCTGCTGCTGGACAGATACAACCGACTGAAAACGCTGGAAGACTGGCTCGACCCAGCCTTCGCCGACCTCGATATCTCTGTGGTGGAGCTGTTGCGCAGGCACGGGCATTCGACACAGGCGATCGATTTCGCCACCCGATCCGGCGGCTCGTCGGGGCCCTACGCCACCTCCGCCCTGGCGTTGATGCAGGAGGCCACGCGCAATCGCTTCGATGTCGCTTTCGGCCGTCCTGCGGGCGCGAGCGCGGAGCGCGGCGCCTATGGCTTCGTCAATCAGCGCGATCAGCTGGTCAATGGCCTCGCCATGATCTCCAACATCGAGGGCGGGACCCAGCGCCTCACCGATGCGATGGCGGCTGCGCTGGGCGATCGGGTGCGCACGGGCAAGATCGTCTACGAGATCGACATGACCGGGCCCAAGGCGCTGGTGCGCTGCATGGATGGGTCGAGCTTCCAGGCCGACCGGGTGATCTATGCCGGGCCGTTCAACACGCTGCGCCGGGTGCAGGTGCGGCCCTTCTTCGAGGGAGCGCAGGCCCAGGCGATCACCGAGCTGGGCGTGGGCCAGACCACGCGCGCCTTCCTGATGGTGCGCGAACCCTATTGGGAGCAGGATGGGCTCTCGCCCTCCTTCTTCACCGATGGGCCGCTGCAGCAGCTCTGGATCATCAATGACGGCAGCAATTCGCGCGTGCGCCGGGCGATGGCGGTGATGACGGGCGGCAATGCGCTGCGGATCGACATGATGGATCAGGACGCCTTCGGCCGGTTCGTCATCTCCGAGATCGAGCGGTTGCGCCCGGCGGCCAAAGGCAAGGTCGATTTCATCGCCGGCATGGCGTGGGAGAAGGTTCCCCTGATCGGCGCCTGCCGCCATCTGTATGCGCCCGGTCAGGTCTCCCGGTTCGCCAAGCCGATGATCGAGCCGTGGAAGGCGCTGCATGTGGCGGGCGAACACACACGGCGGCTCGACTTCGGCATGGAAGCCGCTCTCGAAAGCGGCGAGCGCGCGGCGATGGAAGTGCTGGACGCTCTGGCTTGACCGCAGGAGGGGCCATGATCACGCCGAGCCGACGCACCACGCTGGCCGGACTGGCGGCGACAGGTTTCGGGCTCGGCGCGCCGGCCTGGGCGCAACGCCGCCCGGAAGGGGCCGCCGAGCAGGAAACCGCCGACGTTCTGGTGCTCGGGGCCGGCGTATCCGGCCTGCACGCCGCGCGTCTGCTGTCCGAACAGGGACGCAAGCCGCTTGTGCTGGAAGCAGCGGGCGCGGTGGGCGGTAAGGTGCGGACCTATCGGGTCGGCGGCTCCTTCGTGGAACTGGGCGGCCAGAACATCCTGCCTGGCTATTCCCGCGTGCTGGAAGCCTGCCAGACCTATGGCGTCGGCCTGATCGACGCCAACCAGCGCGCCCCGCGCAAGGCCGGCTTGCCGTCGCTGATCCTGCAGGGCGAGCTCATCCCGGCCGCAGCATGGGCGCGCCACGCCCGCAACACCCAGCCGGAGGCGCAGCGCGGGCTGCTGCCATCGGCTTTCGCCGCCATGGCGCTGGCGCGCACGGCGCCCTTCGCCGAACCCGGCGCATGGCTGGACCCCGCCCAGGCGCGCGGCGACATCTCCGTTCATCAGGCGCTCCTGAGGGCGGGCCTGACGCCGGAGCAGATCCGGCTCGGCTATGACGTGAACGTCGGCTACGGCTCCTCCTCCCACGATGTCAGTGCGCTGATGATGTGGTTTGTCGGGCTGTGGGGCGCCCAGCAGGCGAGCTTCGGGCCGCAGAACTGGGGCGCAGCCGCGGGCAATGAGGGCCTGCCGCGCGCCATGGCCGCAGCGCTGGGCGATGCAGTGCGTCTGAACCGGGAAGTCGTGGCGATCGAGCAGACCGGGAGCGGCGTTGCGGCACGCTGCCGGGATGGATCGGTCTATCGCGCCAAGGGTCTGGTCTGCGCCCTGCCCCTCTCGGTGATGCGCACGATCGCATTCGAGCCCGGCCTGCCGCCGGCGCAGGCCGAAGCGGTCCAGACCGTGAAGGCGATGCAGATCGCCAATGCCGTGCTCATCCCGCGCCGCCGGTTCTGGGAGGAGGATGGGCTGGGCCTGTCGATGCTGTCGGACGGGCCGGCCGGCATGGTGCTGGCTCAGGCCTATGATCCCGACCCCAATCAGATCAACGCCTTCCTCGTGTTTGCGCGCGGTCCCTGGGCCCAGTTCCTCGACCGGCGCGGACCCGAGGCGGCCAAGGCGCTGATCCTTGCCGATATCGAGCGGGCCCGCCCCGCCGCACGCGGCGCGCTGGACGTGGTGCATTACTGGAGCTGGTCGGCCTATCCCCACACCGCGGGCGCCTTCAGCGTGTTCGGGCCGGGCCAGGTCTCGCGGCTGGCGCGCGCCATGGCGGCCCCCGTGGGGCGCATCACCTTCGCCGGCGAACAGAACGCTGCTCTGAACCGCGGCCTGGAAGGCGCGCTGGAAGCAGGCGAACGCGGCGCGCTGGAGCTTCTCGACCTGCTCTGAGCGCAAAAGAAAACGGCGCGGTCCGCCAGGACCGCGCCGCGCCCAAGGATCAGCCGGGCTTTCAGATCAGAACAGATCGACCTTCAGCGAGAGGCCTACGGTCCGGCCGTTGGTGTAGATCGGATCGAAGGCCGTGCGGAAATTGTTCAGCGTCGGGTTGAACAGCGCATTCGTCGGCGCCTGCTCGTCCAGAGCGTTGTCGACATAGGCCGTGATCGTCCAGCGGCCGCCACGCACGCCGAGGCTGGCGTTGACGATGTCGCGCTGGCCGCCCTTGATCAGATTGTTGATCGTGAACACCTGCGGACCCTGATGGCTGTATTGCAGCCGGCCGATCCCGGTCCAGTCGTCCGTAAGCGGCACTTCCACATCGGCGGCGATGTTCCAGGTCTCTTCCGCCGTGCGCACGGTGCGAAGGCCTTTGATGTCGATTGCAGACTGCACAAGCGCGGGATTGGCGGTCGGGATGGTCGTCACCCGGCCACGGCACCAGCTCTGCTGAAGGCAGGCGAGCACCGCCCCGCCCTGCGCGCCCGTGGTGGCGGGATTGGCGCCCGCCGCAATCACCGCGCCGCCATTGGTGTCGAAGCTGCCGGCGCCCCATTGCGCGTCATTGACCGAGAACCCGCCGGTGAGGGTGACATAATCGTTCACGGCGAAATTGAACTCCAGCTCGAAGCCAGAGCTTTCGATCGCGCCGATGTTGCGCACGACGTTGATGGGGCTGGTGGAGCCCGCGCTGGGCGGGCCGTTGATCTGGGCGTCCTTCCAGTCGACGGAGAACACCGCGCCATTCAGCACAAGGGCCCCATCAAGCCAGACCGTCTTGGCCCCGATTTCGTAGGTCGTGTTGGTTTCAGGATTGAAGGTGTAGTCGGAGGCGACTGTGGCCCCGGTATTGAAGCCGCCTGCATTCTCGCCTGTCGCCACGGAGGCGTAGAGCAGGATGCTGTCGGTGGCCTGCCAGTCGGCGCCCACGCGGTAGTTGGAGTATTCCCACGTCCGGGCGAAATTGCCGAAGGGCGGGGTCAGCGGCCGGCCGCCGAGCGGGCCGTTGGTTGCGCCATAGCGGATGTCTGTGGCGCGCTTTTCCCGCGTGGTGCGCACTTCGCCGCGC
>JBIIUJ010000130.1:0-7095 GCA_044340025.1 Caulobacterales bacterium | reverse complement strand
TGAGGCGCTTTCCATCCTGGAGCGGGTGCGCGCAGGCGTCGGCGCTGTGGTGCTGGGTCAGGAACGCGTGGTGGAGCAGACGCTGTGCGCCCTGCTCGCCGGCGGCCATGGGCTGCTTGTGGGCGCCCCGGGCCTTGCCAAGACGCTTCTGGTGGAGACGCTGGCGGTTTCCTTCGGGCTTGAGTGGCGCCGGATTCAGTTCACCCCGGATCTGATGCCCGCCGACATCATCGGCGCGGAAGTGCTGGAGGAGGGCGAGGATCGCCGCCGCCGCTTCCGCTTCATCCCCGGGCCTGTCTTCACCAGCCTCCTGATGGCTGATGAGATCAACCGGGCCAGCCCGCGCACCCAGTCGGCGCTGCTGCAGGCGATGCAGGAGCGCCACGTCACGGTGGCCGGCGTGCGCCATGATCTGCCCTCGCCCTTCCATGTGTTCGCCACCCAGAACCCGATCGAGCAGGAAGGCGCCTATCCCCTTCCCGAAGCCCAGCTGGACCGGTTCCTGCTGCAGATCGACGTGCCCTATCCGGACGCCGAGACCGAGCGCCGCATCCTGATCGCCACCACGGGCGCCGGCGCCCTGCGCCCGGCGGCGGCCGCGACCGCGCAGGAGCTTGCCCGGGTTCAGGATCTCGTGCGCCGCATGCCGGTGGGCGAGACGGTGCTGGAGGCGATCCTGCATCTTGTGCGCGCCGCAAGGCCCGAGCCCGGCGGGCGCAAGGACGTGGCCGAGGCGGTGAGCTGGGGGCCCGGCCCGCGCGCAGGCCAGGCGCTGTCGCTGGCGGCGCGCGCGCGTGCGCTCCTGCGCGGCCGGCTCACGCCCTCGCTCGATGATGTGGCCGCGCTCGCCCGGCCCGCTCTGGTCCATCGCCTCGGCCTGTCGTGGAGCGCGCGGGCAGATGGCGTGCGGCCCGAGGCGCTGGTTGACGCGATCGCGGCCGACGCGCTCACCCCGGCATGAGCCAGCCGCTGGCCTCCAGCGCGGCGGGCGAGGCCGAGCGGCTGGGCCGGCTGGCCGCCGATGCGCGCCGCGCCGCGCTTGCCCTCGCGCCGGGCGGCCATGGTCTGCGCCGCGCCGGCCCGGGCGAGACCTTCTGGCAGCATCGCGAGCACCGCCCCGAGGAGGGGCCCCGCGCGGTGGACTGGCGACGGTCTGCCCGCTCCGACCGGCTCTATGCGCGCGACCGCGAGCGCGAGACGCCGGCGACTGTCCGGTTCTGGGTCGACCTTGGCCCCGGCATGGCGTGGCGCTCTGGCCCGGGCCTGCCGCAGAAGGCGGAGCGTGCGCTTCTGGCGGCCATGGCGCTGGGATTCGCTTTCCTGAAGGGCGGCGAGCGGGTGCAGGCGGCGGGCGGTGCGCCTACCACGTCGGCGGATCGGTTTGCGCTGGCTCTGGGGCGGGCCAGCGCCGGGCCTGAGGCGCTGTTTGCAGGCCTTTCGGCGCGCCATGCCATGCTGGCGGCGAGCGATGGTCTTGGCCCGCCTGGCCTTTGGGACGCCCGGTTTGCGGCGATGGGCGCGGCAGGCGCCGCTGCCCTGTTGCTGATCGCAGACCCGGCGGAGGAGGATTTTCCCTTCGCTGGTCGCACTCTGTTTGAAGATCCCTCAGGCAGCGCGGCCCCGGCGTTGCTTGGAAGGGCTGAGCGCTCGGGCGAGCGTTATCGTGCGCTTTATCGCACGCACCGCGCGGGTCTGATTGCGGCGGCTGAAGCGAGGGGCGTCTCGGTCGTCGCCCACCGCACCGATGCGCCGCTGGCGCCCGCGCTGCTGGCGCTTGCAGCCGCGCTTGGCGCCCGGCGGCGCGGCTAGGGGCGGGACGGCATGCTCAGCCTTGGCCCGCTCGGGTTTGCAGCCCCGCTTGCGCTGCTGGCGCTGCTGGCGGCGCCGCTGGTGTTCTGGCTTGCCCGGGCTGTCCCCCCCCCGCCGCGACGGGCGATGTTCCCGCCGCTCGAGATCCTGCGTCATGCCCGCCAGGACGAGGAAACGCCCGTGCGTTCCCCGCTCTGGCTGACGCTGCTGCGGTTGCTTGCGGCGCTGCTGTTGGTGGTTGGGCTTGCCCAGCCGGTTTTCAACCCCCGGCCGGCAGAGGGCGACGCGCGCCCGCTCGTCCTGGTGATCGATGACGGCTGGACCATGGCGGCGCGATGGAGCGAGACGATCGCGGCGGCGCAGGCCCTGGCGGAAGGCGCGCGCGGGCCTGTCCGGGTGATCTTCGCCAGCGCCGCGCAAGGCGAGCCGGATGCATTGACCGCGTTCGAGGCCCGCGCCCGGCTGGACGCGCGCGACCCCGTCGCCTGGCTGCCAGACCTGTCGGCCGCAGCCCGTGCGCTTGCCGCTGCGCCCCAGCCCGCCCGTGTGGTCCTGTTCACCGATGGGCTGGATCGGCCGGGCCTTGGCGCGTTGCAGCAGGCGGCGGCGCGCTTTGGCGACGCCACGCTGATCGCGCCGGGGCGGGGCGGGGGTGTGATCGCTTTATCCGACGCGCGCGTAACCGCCGACGGCCTGGAGGTCAGCCTGGCGCTTGGCCCGGATGCGCCGCCGGAGGTCACGATCGCGGCAGGCGCTCTCGATGGCCGGGTGTTCGCCCGCCAGCGCGTGCGGCTGCCGGCCGCGGCCGCCGCTACAGCGCTGGTGCGGCTGGAACCTGGGCTGGTGGGCGAGACGGGGCTGGCGCGGATCGACGGGGCCGGCGCCGGCGGCGCCTTCGTGCTGGATGCCGCCGCGCGGCGGCCGAGGGTGGGGATTGTTTCAGGCGAGGCCCAGTCCGCGCCGCTGGTTTCAGAGCGTTTTTACCTCAACCGCGCGCTGGAGCCCTATGCGCTTTTGAGCGAAGCCGGGGCCGGCGCGCTGGCCGAGGCGGGGGTGGATGCGATCCTGTTGCCGGATTCCGGCCCGCTGCCTGATGCCGACGAGGGCGCGCTGCTCGCGTGGGTGGATCGCGGGGGTGTGCTGGTGCGATTTGCCGGGCCAAGGCTTGCCGAAGCGCCGGGCGAGGACAGGCTTCTGCCGGCCCCCCTGCGGGATGGCGCGCGCAGCTTTGGCGGCGGGGTGGCGTGGGAGGAGGCCCAGGCCATCGCGTCCTATCCGCCGGAGAGCCCGTTTGCGGGTCTTTCCCCGCCCGCTGACGTGAAGGTGCGCGCGCAGGTGCTGGGCGAACCGGGCGGGGAGGCCGCCATCTGGGCGACGCTCGCCGATGGGTCGCCTCTCGTATCGGCGGCGCGCAGGGACAAGGGGCTGATCGTTCTGTTCCATGCGGGGGCGACGCCGGCCTGGTCCGACCTGCCCTATTCGGGAGCGTTCGTGGGCCTTCTGCGTCGCACGCTCCTGTTTGCCGGCCGCTCGGCGGCGGGCGCGGAAATCACCGGCGCCGGGCCGTTCCAGCCGCGCATCGCCCTGGACGGGTTTGGCAGGCTGGTCGCGCCAGGCCGGGCGGCGCGCGCCATTCCAGCCGAAGCGTTCGCCGCAGCAAGGCCGGGCCCAACTCAGCCGCCGGGCCTTTATCAGCGCGGAGGCGCGGTTTTTGCGCTGAATGCGGGGCGGTTTGCGTCTTTGCGCCCGGCGCCCGCGCCCCCGCCGGGTCTGTCTGCTGCAACCCAGGCCGCCGCTGGCCCAGCGCCGGTGACGCTGGGGCCCTTCCTGCTGACAGGCGCCATCGCGCTGCTGGCGGCCGATCTGCTGATCGCGCTCTGGATCGCGGGCCGGCTGAAGCCGCCCCGCCAGGCGGCGGCGGGTTTGGCCGGGGCGTTGCTGATAACACCGCTTCTGTTCCACCCGGTCGGGGTCCGGGCAAGCGACGCCGCGCTGGCGGAGGCCGCCGGCGCCTTCCAGCTCGCCTATGTCCGCACCGGTGATCCCGCGACCGACGGGCTGGCCGAAGCGGGTCTGCGCGGGCTGAGCCGGGCGCTGAATGCGCGCACGTCCGTGGCGGCCGCGCCCCCGCGCGGCGTGACGCCGGGGCGGGATCCGCTGGCGCTCTATCCACTGATCTATTGGCTCCTGCCCGAAAACCCCCAGCCCCTGAGCCCGGAGGCGGCCCGTGCGCTGGATCAGCATCTGCGCACTGGCGGCATGCTGTTCATCGACACGCGCGGCGCGGGCCGGGCTGGAGGCGGCAGCGCGGCTATCGCCCGTCGGGCGCTTGCAGGCCTGTCCCTGCCGGCGCTGGCGCCGGTGGGCGGGGATCATGTGCTGTCCAAGACCTTCTATATCCTGCGCGCTTTCCCCGGCCGCTATCAGGGCGCCCGCCTCTATGTGGAGCGGGCGGCCGCAGCCGATCTGGGCAATGACGGCGTCTCGGGCCTGATCGTGGGCGATGGGGAGTGGGCCGCCGCCTGGGCGATCGATGCGCAGGGCCGGCCCGCTTTGCCGGTGGAGGGCGGCGAGCGCCAGCGCGAACTGGCCTATCGCGTGGGGGTGAACCTGACGCTCTATGCGCTGACCGGCAATTACAAGACCGATCAGGTGCATGTGCCCGCCCTTCTGGAGCGGATGGCGCAATGACCAGCGCCATCCGCATCGCCTTCGATCCGTGGCTGGCCCCGCTGTTTCTGGCTGCGCTGGCGGCCGGGCTGGCGCTGGTCTGGGCGGTCTATGTCTGGCGCGGCGGGCGCGCGCCGGTAAGCCGGCTGCTGGCCGGGGGGCTGCTTGTGGCCGCACTCGCCAACCCGACGCTGCTGCGCGAGACGCGCACGCCCCTGCCCGACCTGGCCGCCATCGTGATCGACGCCTCCGACAGCATGGGCCTGGAGGACCGCCGCGCCGCCGCCCGCGCCGCCGCCGAGCGCCTGCGCGCCAGCCTTGACGCGCCGGAGGGCCTGGATCTGCGCGTGGTGGAAGCCCAAGGCGACGCCGATGGCGTGGCGCTGCTGGACGCAGCCGACCGGGCGCTGGCCGACGCCCCGGCCGAGCGGATCGCCGGACTTATCCTCATCACCGATGGGCGGACAACAGATGGCGCGGCGGCGGCGGCTGGGCGGCCCTATCCCGTCCATGCCGTGATCGTGGGCGCGCCAGACGGCTTTGACCGGCGGCTGGAAATCCTTCGCGCGCCGCGGTTCGCCATCGTGGACCAGACCGCTGAAATCGTGGTCCGCGCAGCGGGGACGGGCGGCGGCCCGGCCCGCATCACCCTCTCGCGCGATGGCGCGGAGCCTCAGACGGTGGAGGTTCCGCTGGGCGAGGAGGTCACGCTGGAGGTGGATATCCGACGGCGCGGGCAGACGCAGGTGGCGCTTTCGCTCTCCCCGGAAGCGGGCGAACTGACCACGGTGAACAATGTGGCGGTGGCGTCGATCTCCGGGGTGAGGGAGCGGCTGCGCGTGCTGCTGGTGACGGGCGAGCCGCATGCCGGGGCGCGGGCCTGGCGCAATCTGCTGAAGGGCGATCCGAGCGTCGATCTGGTGCATTTCACCATTCTGCGACCGCCGGAGCTTCAGGATTTCACGCCGCTGGACGAACTGGCGCTGATCGCGTTTCCGGTGCGGGAGCTGTTTTTCGAGCGGCTCTCGGACTTCGATCTCGTGGTGTTCGATCGCTTCCGGCAGCTCTCGATCCTGCCGGATATCTATTTCGAGAACGTCGTGGATTATGTGCGCAACGGCGGCGCGCTGCTGGCGGCGTTCGGGCCCGAGGAGGCCGCTGGCGCGGGCCTTCTGGCCACCCCGATCGGCCGATTGCTGCCCGTTCAGACCACGGGAAACACCAGCCAGACCCCGTTTCGTCCCGCCATCGCCCCGTCTGGCGCCGCCCACCCCGTGACGGAGGGCTTGGCGGGCGCGCAAAGCTGGGGCCGCTGGTTCCGCCTGATCGAGGCTGACGCCACCGCCGGCACGGTGGTCATGACCGGCGCAGGCGGCCGGCCGCTTCTGGTGCTGGACCGGGCGGGCGAGGGGCGCGTGGCGGCGCTGCTGTCGGATCAGGTCTGGCTATGGGCGCGCGGCTTTGAGGGCGGCGGTCCGTTTGGCGAGCTGTTCCGCCGCACCGCCCACTGGCTGATGCAGGAACCGCAGCTCGATGAGGATCGCCTCATCGCCGAAAGCCGCGATGGGCGGCTGGTGGTGGAGCGGCGCACCGCCGGGCCAGAGCCCGGACCGCTGGAGGCGACCGGGCCGGACGGCGCGCGCACCCTGGCGCTGACCGAGCAGGGCGCCGGGCGCTATGGCGCGGAGATCGCGGGCGCGCGGCCCGGCCTCTATCAGCTGCGCAATGACGCGCTGTCGGCGGCCGCCGTGCTGGGGCCGCGCTTCCCGGTGGAGTTTGCAGATCCGACCGCGACTGACGCGCTTTTGACCCCGCTGGCGCGCGCCACGGGGGGCGGGGTGGTCTGGGCGGCGCGCGGCCTGCCGGGCCTGCGCCGCGTGCCGGAGAATGCGCGCGCTTATGGGCTGGGCTGGATCGGCCTGAAGCGGCGCGGCGGTTATGCGGTGGAGGATGTGGCCGAAGCCCCGCTGCTGCCGGCATGGCTGCTGGCGGCGCTGGCGCTGGGCTTCACGCTGTTCGCCTGGGCGCGGGAAGGGCGGTAGGGCTCAGCGCGCGGCTTTCTCGGCATGGCCCGAGACGCCCTGCCTGGCGGCGAGCTTTTCGGCGACCGCATCGAGGCTCACGCCCCGCGCGGCCAGCGCCACGAGCAGGTGATAGAGCAGATCGGCGCTCTCGGCCGCAATCGCCCCCTCCTCGCCCTCGATCAGCGCGATCACGGTCTCCACCGCTTCTTCGCCGAGCTTCTTTGCACAGCGGGCGGGGCCGGCGGCGAGCAGGCTTGCGGTGTAGCTCTCTGCCGGATCGGCGCCGCGGCGCGATGCGATCACGGCCTCCAGCGCGGCGAGAGCTTCTCCCAGCGCGCTCATGCCGCCTGCCTCACGGGAACGCCCGCCGCCGCCAGCGCGGCCTTGGCCTCGCTGATCGTGTGCTGGCCATAATGGAAGATGGACGCCGCGAGCACGGCGCTGGCGTGGCCCTGCGTCACGCCGGCCACCATATCCTCCAGCGCGCCCACCCCGCCGGAAGCCACCACCGGCACGCTGACGCGATCGCTCACGGCGCGCACAAGCGCGAGATCATAGCCCGCCCGCGTGCCGTCCCGATCCATGGAGGTGA
>JBIIUJ010000024.1:0-25311 GCA_044340025.1 Caulobacterales bacterium | reverse complement strand
GCAGCATCACCGCCAGCCAAAAGTTGATCCAGCAAATCAGACGGGATCACAGGTTCTTTGCGTCGAGACATAGTGGGACTCCTTCTTACCCATTATGCCCGCCCACACACGGAAATCCTGACAGTCCCTCCCGAGCCCATCAAACTCGTTGGCCGCCGACGCCGCTTGCTTAGCCCGCAAGACCGCCAGCTGATCCACCTCAGGCGTCGGCGAGCTATCCTCCCATTCCAGCGGCAGATGAATGATCGTGAAGCGCTTGCCGGAAACCGGGCTTTCAATCAGAGCCCCTTCCTGATCGCGCCAATAATCCTGCAGCGTCGCCGGGCGGGCGCCTTCGGGCCACAGCCCATGCTCGGCGTGGCCTTCCGGCCAGCTTGAGGGATCCTCCGCCACCTGCCCGTCCGGCAGAACGCACCAGCCAGCCCAGGGCTTCTGCGCCAGCCCTTCCCAGGAATAGTCCTCCGCCCACCACTCCTTCCACCATTGCGTGAAGTCATGCGGCATGGGCGGCGGGGCTCGCGGTTAACAGAGCGCAAGCACAGCGGGCGGCGGACCGGGCGTCAAGTCCTGCGCGTGCCCCCTCCGGCCCTGCGGGGCGCCTCCCCCGCATGCGGAGAGCTATCGCAGTGGCGTAAGCGATGCTGAAGGGCGGCTGCCTCGCCAGGAAGTCCCCTCCCCGGCGGATGCCGGGGAGGGGTGTTTGTGCTTGTCGAAGCGCAATCAGACCGCCACGGCGGTCACGTGCGATAGCCCTGCCCGCATGCGGGGGAGGAAGAGACAGGCGCCCCCCGCCGCTCAGACCTTGTTGCGCGCCACCAGCTGTTTGGCGATGATGATGCGCTGCATCTCGTTGGTGCCTTCGCCGATGCACATGAGCGGCGCGTCGCGATAGAGGCGCTCGATCGGGTATTCCTTGGAATAGCCATAGCCGCCGTGGATGCGCATCGCCTCGAACGCCACCTCGACGGCGGTTTCGGAGGCGAAATACTTCGCCATGCCGGCTTCCATGTCCACGCGCTCGCCCCGGTCGTAGGCGGCGGCGGCGTCCTGCACAAGCAGTTCGGCGGCGCGGGTCTTGGCCGCCATCTCGCCGAGCTTGAGCTGGATCGCCTGATGCTCGCAGATCGGCTTGCCCATGGTCTTGCGCATTTGGGAATACTTCACGCTCTCCGACAAAGCGCGCTTGGCGATGCCGACGGAGCGGGCGGCGATATTGATGCGGCCGATCTCCAGCCCGCCGGTGGCCATGAAGAAGCCCTGCCCCTCCTCGCCGCCGACGAGGCTGAGTTCCGCGTCGCACTCATAGTCCTCGAAGATGAACTCGCCGGAATCGATGCCCTTGTAGCCCAGCTTTTCGAGCTTCTTGCCGTTCTTCACCCCCGGCAGCGGCGCGCGGGTTTCGGGATCGATCTTCGGGGTGATGAGCATGCTCATGCCCTTGTAGCGCGGGTTCGATTCCGGGTCGGTCTTGACCAGAAGCGCCACCACGTCGCCCTGGATCGCGTTGGAGATCCAGGTCTTGGTCCCGTTCACGACATAACGGTCGTTGCCCTTCTTGCGCGCGACGGTGCGGATCGCCTGCAGGTCGGTGCCGGCGTCCGGCTCGGTCAGGCCGAGACCGCCACGCATCTCGCCCGTGGCGAACCGCGGCAGCCAATAGTCCTTCTGGCGCGGCGTGCCGAAGCGCTGGACGATCTGGGCCATCATCAGGTGCGAATTGAAGATGCCGGTGAGGCTCATCCACTCCTGGCTGATCTTGGTGACGATCGCCGAATAGGTCTTCGCATCGAGCCCCAGGCCGCCATATTCGGGGTCGACGAGGGCGCCGAACAGGCCCAGCTCCTTCATGTCCTCTACGAGGTCGTGGGGATACTCGTCGTCGTGCTCGAGTTGCATCGCGACTGGAGCGACCTTCTTTTCCACCCATTTGTCGATCGCGTCGAACATCGCGCGCTGATCGGCTTCGGAGACGCTGGAAGTGTAGCCGTCGGCCATGGGGGTTTGGTCCTGTTCTGTATGCGTTTGAGGAATTAGGGCGGGCTTAGTAGCTGTCGATCTTATCCTCGACCGCCTGACCGCGCGCCGGGATCAGCATGTTCCGCTTAAAGGTGCAGACCATCTCGCCGCGTTGATTTTTGCCGATCGTGCGGATCGTGACGATGCCCTGGCCCGGCCGGCTTGCGCTTTCCCGCTTGGCGAGCACTTCGCTCTCGGCATAGATCGTGTCGCCGGCGAAGACGGGGGCGGTGAACTTCACCTCGTCCATGCCCAGGTTCGCGATGGCCTTCTGGCTCGTGTCGGTGACGCTCATGCCGATGCAGAGCGCCAGCGTATAGGGGCTGACGACGAGGTTCTGCTTGAACTCGCTCGCCTTGGCGAACTCCGCATCGAAGTGCATCGGATGGGTGTTCAGCGTCAGCAGCGTGAACAGGTGGTTGTCATACTCCGTCACCGTCTTGCCAGGGCGGTGCTCATAGACGTCGCCGACCACGAACTCTTCGAAATAGCGTCCGAACGTCTCGCGATAGCGCTGCGGCCCGACTTCCTTCACACCCTTCACCATTTTCGTCCCCTCAAACCCTCAAAGCATCTGGCGATACTGAACGAAGCCCGACCGCTCGGCCACGCGATCGTAGAGCGCCATTGCTGCGGTATTGGTCTCGTGGGTCAGCCAGTAGAGCCTGGAGCAGCCCCGCGCCTTCGCCGCCGCGCCAACGGCTGTGATCAGCAATGCGCCGACGCCGGCCGCGCGCCGGTCTGGCTGCACAAACAGATCCTGCAGATAGCAATAGTCTCCCACCGTCCAGCAGGAGCGATGATCGATCCAGTTCGCCATCCCGACGGCGGCACCATCCCTATCCCGGGCGAGAAAGCCTCCCATCGGCTCGGTTCCGCCTGTGAGACGCGCAAACGTGGTGTGGGTCGTCTCCTCAGAGACGCTGGCGCGATAGAAAGCGAGATAGCCCTGCCAAAGCGGCGCCCATGCGTCGAAATCCTGTGGACAGAGCGTGGCGATAACGGCCATCGGCTCAATCCGCCGCCCGGGCCAGCACGCGCTCGGCCGCCCGGATCACGGGCAGTTCGATCAGCTTGCCATCCAGCAGCGCGGCGGCGCCTTTGGCTTCTTCCAGCGCGGCGATCACCCGGCGGGCGCGCTCCACTTCGGCAGACGTCGGCGTGAAGGCGGCGTTTACGGTTGCGACTTGCCGGGGGTGGATGCAGGCCCGGCCGGTGAACCCCAGCGCCTTGGCGCGCTGCGTCGATTCTGCAAGGCCGGCGTCATCCTCCACATCGAGATGGGGCACATCAAACAAGGCGACGCCTGCGCGCGCCGCGGCCGCCGCCAGTGCGCCGCGGGCATGCAGCATCGCCTCCCAGGTGAGGGCGGCCCCAAGGTCAGCCGAGTAATCCGCGCCGCCAAACAGAACCGCCTCAACCTGCGGAGCGGCGCAGATGTCCCACACGTTCCTGAGACCCTCAGCGCTCTCCAGAATGGGAAACAGCCGCGCGCGCGGGCCAAGCACGCTAGCCAGGATCGCCAATTCCTCAGCATGGGCTGCCTTGGGAAGCATGACGAAGTCAGGCCGCGCCTCCGAGGCGATCAGGATCGCCAGGTCGCCGATGCCCTCGCGCGTGCGCATGCCATTCAGACGCAAGCCCAGCGCGGGCGCAGCCTCGCGCTCGCGGCTGATGAACTCGATCGCCCAGACCCGCGCATCGGCCTTCTGGGGCGGCGGCACTGCGTCTTCCAGATCGATGCAGACGACGTCCGCGCCGCCCGCCAGCGCTTTTTCAAATCGCTCCGGCCGCGCGCCGGGAACAAACAGAAGAGATCTCCAGGACCGCACGAAACCCGCCTTCGATATGTCCGGACAAATATGTGCCCTAGCGCCTCGGGTCAAATCCGGGCTGTGGATGACGGCAGCGAGCCGAGGCGAAGGCCGGCGCCTTGCGCGCGGCCACGCTTGCGAGACAGGATGCGCTATGCGCCTGATCCTTGCCCTTCTCGCCGCCAGCCTCACCCTCTCGTCGTGCGCGACAGCCCAAACCCTGGCTCCCAATGCGCCCGTCCCCGCCACTTATGACGGAACCAACTTCAAGCGACAGCTCTACGTCGTGACCGATATGGAGCGGGCGTTGCGGCTTTGGACCGGTCCGCTGGGCATGACCGCGACCGGGATCACCAATTCCCAGCCGACCTCGTATTCCTATGACGTCTTCAACATCCCGCGCGCGGCGCGCCTGCGCTTCGCCACATTGAGCGCCGGGCCGTTTCAGGAGCGGACCTTCGCCTTGCTCGAAGTCACCGGCGTGCCCGTTCCGCGTCAGACCGGGATCCGGCCGACCGGGGCGGTGATAAACGCCAACGGCAAGCTTGATGCGATCATCGCCTGGGCGCGGGCGGAGAGGCTGGAGATCATCCCCGCGCGCGAGCTGCGCTCCGCCACGCAGGGCGTGGGCACGGAACAGGCCTTCCTGGACTGGGACGGCAACGTGATCGTGCTCTACCAGTTTCCCATCCCGGCCCCTGTGAACCGCAACTGAGGCATACGCCTACACCTGCGGCGGATAGCTCACCCGTGTCGCCGCGCCGGGACCGGTGCTGGGCTTGTGGGTGCGGGCGTATGTCTCGAACGTGGTGAGGTTGGGCTCCACCCAGGTGGCGGGCGGTTCGAGATACTTGGGGAAGTTCTTTTCGGCATAGGCCCGGATATCAGCCGGCAGTTCGGCCGCCCCGCCCCAGAGCTTGCGCGTGTGGCTGCGATAGAAGAGGTGGCCCGGCTTGCCGCCCATCATCATCCAGGGCAGCCAGGGCCCGAGCCTCTGCCAGGCGCCGTGCTCCTTGATGCGGGGGCGGTTGCGCCAGTCGCGCATTTCCTCAGCATTGACGTAGAATTGCAGATACTCCGACACGCGGTTCCAGCGCCCGGCGCTTTCGCGCGGCCACTGTTCCGGCGTCAGCACGTTCGGCCAGCGGGTGTTGACGTCGAAGCTCGCCATCGCCCACTCGTCCGAGAAGGTCCACGGCATCAGGAAGGGGAATTCCGTTGGCGGCTGGCCGGCGGCGCCAAATCCCATCCGGTAAGTGGGGGCGTAGCGGCTGTTCACCGGATCATTGTTGATATGCATGACGGCGCAGCGTTCGCCGGTCATCGGGTTGGTCCACTGATCGAGGATTTCGCCGGTCGCGAGGTCCTTGTAGAAGCCGCACTCGCGCTGGAAGTTGCGGAACGTGCCGTCGGGCTGCCGCTCCAGCCGGTTCGAGCCGAACCCTTCCAGATCAAACAGCGGGATCACGACTTCCTCGTCGCCCACGACCGCGAAGACGCGGCCCTTGAACCAGCCCATCGTGGGCGCGCCGTCCACGCGCGAGCGCATGCGGGCGAAAACCTGGAAATTGTGGTGCGGGTTGGCGGGGTTAAAGCCCGGCTCGTCGGGATTGTCGGAAAAGCCGGCCGGCAGCGGCGGGCGGCCGCGGGGCACGGCGGCGGCGGCGGCGGGAGCGGTCTGGGCAAGGCCCGCGCTTGCAGATACAGCGGCGAGCCCAGTGCCCAGGGCGCCGGCGAGAAGGCTGCGGCGGCAGACGAGATCGTCGAGGTCTGAGAACATGGCGTCGGCTCCGAAACAGAAGTGTCCTTCATCCCATACGCACGCTCGCCGCCACGCCTCTGACGACCCTGCGTTCAACCACACAGCGGTTAGCCATGGGCGGCGGGCCAACACAGGCCTGCGCTTGCGTTTGCATGGCCGGACGCGCAAGGACGGGGCCGAGTTCACAGAGCGCTTTGATGAAAGTCCGTTTCGCCCCCTCCCCCACCGGCCGGCTGCACGTCGGCAATCTGCGCGCGGCGCTGTCGAACTGGCTGTTTGCGCACCGGGAGCGCGGCGTCTTTCTGCTGCGCATCGACGACACCGATGTCGCGCGATCCACCAGCGCCTTCGAGGAAGGCATCTACGCCGACCTGCGTTGGCTGGGCCTCGCCTGGCACGAGATCGCCAAGCAGTCCGAGCGGTTCGCGGTTTACGACGCCGCAGCCGAGCGGCTTAAAGCGTCCGGCCGGCTCTACCCATGCTACGAGACAGCCGAGGAGCTGGATCGCAAGCGCAAGATCGCTCTCTCGCGCGGGCGACCGCCCATCTATGACCGCGCAGCGCTGGCGCTTTCGGCGCAGGAACGAGCAGCCCTCGAGGCGGAGGGGCGCAAGCCGCACTGGCGCTTCCAGCTTTCCGGCGCGCGCGTCGTCTGGCAGGACCTCATTCGCGGCGAACAGACGGTGGACACCGCCTCTTTGTCTGATCCGGTGCTGATCCGCGAAGACGGGGCCTATCTCTATACCCTGCCCAGCGTGGTCGATGATCTCGATCTTGCGATCACGCACGTGATCCGGGGAGAGGACCACGTCACCAACACAGGCGCGCAGATCGAGATTTTCGAGGCGCTGGGCGGCCCGACGCCGGCCTTCGGGCATTTCCCGCTGCTGGTCGGCGCCGATGGCGAAGGCTTGTCCAAGCGGATTGGATCGCTCTCGCTGGAAAGCCTGCGGGCGGAGGGCGTGGAGCCGATGGCGGTCTCCTCGCTGATGGCGCGTCTGGGCACATCCGATCCGGTGGAGGCGGTATCGGACCTGGATGCACTGGCGGCGAGCTTCGCGTTCGAAAAGATCGGCCGCGCGCCCGCCCGGTTCGATCCGGCCGATGTGCGCCGCCTCAACGCTCAGATCCTGCACGCCATGCCCTACCAAACAGCGCAGCCGCGCCTTGCCGCGCTGGGCGCCGATCGCGGGCCTGCCTTCTGGGAGGCGATCCGCGCCAACATCACGCTTCTGGGCGAGGCGGTCGCCTGGGCTGGAATCGTGGACGGGCCGGTCACGCCGGTTCTGACCGATCCGGCCTTTGCACAAGCAGCCGCCGAGTGCCTGCCGCCCGGCCCCTATGGCCCGGAGAGCTGGTCAGCCTTCACCAGCGCGGTGAAGGAGAAGACCGGCGCCAAGGGCAAGGCGCTGTTCATGCCGCTGCGCCAGGCGCTCACCGGCCTCGATCACGGGCCGGATATGGCCGCCCTCTTTGCGCTGATCGGGCCGGAAAAAGCGCGCGCGCGCTTGATGGGCCAGAGCGCCTGAGGCCTTCAGCAGCCATTGCCGCGGGAATTGCGGCATGCCAAGGGCGAAACCAGCCATTCGAGGGGAGACGATGATCCGAGTGCTGATCGCAGGCGCGTTGGCTCTGGCGCTTGCCGCGCCCGCTATCGCCCAGGACAAGAAGTCGCTGACGCCGGAAAGCATGTGGGCGCTGGCCCGTGTAGGCGCGCCCGCCCTGTCTCCGGATGGCGCAACCGCCATCGTGCCAGTGGCGCGCTTCGATCTGACGACAGACCGGCCAAGCTCGGACCTCTTCGCCCTGCCCACCGCGGGCGGTCCGGGCAAACAGCTGACGAGCAACGCCACCCCGGAAAGCGACGTCGCCTGGAGCCCCGACGGCAGGACGATCGCCTTTGTCACGCGCCGCGAGGGCGATACCGCGCCCCAGATCTACCTGCTTGCGGCGGACGGCGGTGAAGCGCGCCGCCTGACCAGCGTGCCGACCGGCGTCCAGGCGCTGAAATGGAGCCGGGACGGCGCTTCCATCGCCTTCCTCAGCCGGGTTTGGCCCGAGCTTGCGACCTGGCCGGAGCAGGCAGACCGGCTCAAGCAGCGCGCCGAAAGCAGGATGACCGCGCGGGTCTGGGACAAGCCGCCCGTGACGACGTGGGATCGCTTTGTCGATGACCGCCAGTGGCACGTCTATTTCGCAGATATCGCGACAGGGGCGATCCGGCCCGGAACGCTGGGATCCGGCCGGCCTGTATCGTTCTCGCCGCCCGATGACGGCTCGGACGCCTATGATCTCTCGCCGGACGGGCGCACGATCGTCTTTGTGTCCGACACAGACGCAACGGGGACCCGGCCCAACCTCGACATCTATGCCTGGTCGGCCGGCGGCGGCGGGCTCGTCAATCTGACCGCAGACAACACAGCGCCGGATACCGCCCCCCTGTTCAGCCCGGATGGCCGCTTTCTCGCTTTCGGCCAGCAGAAGATCTACGGTTTCTATGCCGACCGCGTGCGCCTGATGGTGCGCGATGTCGCCAGCGGACGCGTTCGTGATCTCTCCGGCGACTGGGACAGATCGGCGAGCGGCGTGGTCTGGACCCCGGATTCGCGCGCGCTTCTGGGCGCCATCGATGACGCCGCCACGCGGCGCATCTACCGCTTCAGTCTTGCCGGCGGCGCGCCCCAGCCGATCACAACGTCCAGTGATTTCGGCGCTCTTGCGATGGAGGGGTCCACGCTTGTGGCGCTTCGCCAGTCGTTCAACGACCCCGGCACGCTTGTGCGGGTGGATCCCCGGACAGGCGCGGCGACCCCGCTTACCGGGGTGAATGACGCCGCCTTGCGATCAACCGCGCTGGGTTCGGTGGAGAGCGTCACCTATGCCGGGGCCAATGGCGCGCCGATCCAGATGTGGGTGGTCAAGCCGCCGGACTTCGACCCGGCCAGGAAGTATCCGCTGTTTCTGCTGCTCCATGGCGGGCCGCACAATGCGATCACGGATTCATGGACCTTCCGCTGGAATGCACACGTCTTTGCGGCGTGGGGCTACGTCGTTGCGTGGCACAACTTCCATGGCTCGTCCGGCTTCGGTCAGGCCTTTGCAGACTCGATCAATCCCAATCGCGCCGATCTGCCCTATCAGGACACGATCAAAGCGGCCGAATGGTTCGCCAGTCAGCCCTGGATCGACCCCGAGCGCATGGTCGCCGGCGGCGGCTCGTATGGCGGCTATCTTGCCTCCACGCTGCTTGGCCGGCCCCATCCGTTCAAGGCGCTGATCGCCCACGCGGCAGTATACAACAATTACACGCAGGTCGGGGCTGATTACGGCGGCGGCGTGGACCGGTTCTGGGAGTATTGGGAGCGGCCGGAGGAGTTCCATCGCTACTCCCCCCACATGGCGGCGGGCAATTTCAACACGCCTACCCTCGTGATCCATGGCCAGCTCGACTATCGCGTGCCAGTGAACCACGGGATCGAGCTGTTCCATACGCTGCAAAAGCGCGGCGTCCCGTCTCGGCTGGTCTATTATCCCGACGAGAACCACTGGATCCTGAGGCCGCAGAACTCGGTGTTCTGGTATGGGCAAGTCCGCGACTGGATCGAGCGCTACGCGCCGCCGGGGGGGCGGTAGCCGCCTGTGGCTGCCCATCCGATGGATGCGCACGCTTTCCTGGGAGCGCGCGCGCGGCTAGAACATCCGGCATGAACGCGCCCCTTTCCCCTCTCGAGACCCAGATGCTGGCGATGGGCGCGCGCGCACGCGCCGCCGCCAAGTCCGCCCGCGAGGCAAGCGCCGAAGCGCGCACGGCCGCGCTCGTCGCGATCGCCGCCGCCATTCGCGCCGATGCGCAAGCCATTCTCGCCGCCAACGCGCAGGACATGGCCAAAGGCGAAACCGACGGTCTGTCGGCGCCGATGCTCGACCGGCTGAAGCTCGATCCCGCCCGGATCGAGGCGATTGCAGCTGGCGTGGATGCGATTGCGGCCCAGACCGATCCGCTCGGCGAAGAACTCGCCCGCTGGACCCGGCCCAACGGTCTCGACATCGCGCGCATCCGTATCCCTGTGGGCGTGATCGGAATCATTTACGAGAGCCGCCCGAACGTGACGGCCGACGCTGGCGCGCTTTGCCTGCGGGCGGGCAATGCGGTGATCCTGCGCGGCGGATCGGATGCGTTCCAGTCCTCCAGCGCGCTGGTCGCCGCTGCACGGCGGGGGATCGCGTCTGCGGGCCTGCCGGCGGACATCATCCAGCTTGTGCCCACCACAGACCGCGCCGCCGTGGGCTCGCTGCTGCGCGGGCTCGGCGGGGCGGTGGACATGATCGTGCCGCGCGGCGGCAAGAGCCTTGTGGCGCGTGTGCAGGACGAGGCTCGGGTTCCGGTGATCGCCCACCTGGAAGGGTTGTGCCACACCTATCTTCACGCCGCCGCCGATCCCGGCAAGGCGATGGCGCTCACGCTTAACGCCAAGATGCGCCGCACCGGCATCTGCGGCTCGACCGAGACGCTTCTGGTGGACGCGAGCATTGCGGCGGCCATGCTGCCCCGCATCGCGCAGGCGCTGGTGGATTTGGGCTGCGCATTGCGCGGCGATGCGCACGCGCGCGCGCTCTTCCCCATGGCCGAGGCGACGGAGGAAGACTGGCGCACCGAATATCTCGCGCCCATCCTTTCGGTGCGGGTGGTGGACGGGCTCGACGCGGCCATGGATCACATCGCAACCTTTGGCTCAGGCCACACAGACTGCATCGTTACCGAAGATGCCGACGCCGCCGAGCGCTTCCTGAAGGAAGTCGACAGCGCAATCGTGCTGGTCAACGCCTCCACCCAGTTCGCCGACGGCGGCGAATTCGGCTTCGGCGCAGAGATCGGCATCGGCACGGGCCGCCTTCATGCGCGCGGCCCCGTGGGGGCCGAAGGGCTCACCACCTACAAATATGTGGTGCGCGGCGTGGGGCAGATCAGGCCCTGACGCGTCCGGGCGCCGACCAGCGCATGCGCGGCCTCCCGCTCGCCTTTCCGGGCATGACGGTCGGGCTGCTCGGCGGTTCGTTCGATCCTGCCCATGAAGGCCATCTGCACGCCGCCCTTGTGGCGCGCCGGCGGCTCGGCCTCGCCAAGGTCTGGTGGCTGGCAAGCCCGCAGAACCCGCTGAAACCGCGCTCAAGCCCGCTGGAGGCGCGCCTGGCGAGCGCACGCGCTGCAGCACGCGGGCCGGCGATGGTCGTTACGGATATCGAGAGCCGGCTGGGCCTGCGGTTCACGCACGACACGCTGGTCGCCCTGCGGCGGCGCTATCGCGGCGTGCGCTTTGTGCTGATCGTGGGCGGCGACAATCTGGCCCAGCTTCATCGCTGGCGGGCCTGGCGGGCGATTGCGGGGCTGGTTTCACTCTGTGTTGTCTCGCGGCCCAGCGGCGGCGTTCGCGCCTTGTGCTCGCCGTTCGCAAGCCGCTTTCGCGCCAGCCGCCTCCCTGCGGGACGGGAAAGCGCACTGCCCCACACCCGGCCGCCCGCCTGGATCCATCTCGCCGCGCGCCATGTGCCGGTCTCGTCCAGCGCGCTTCGTGCAGCGGGACGCGGGCTGGCGTAGGGGAAAGGCGGCGCACACCTGCTTGCCTGTCGCGGCCTTGCCCGTCCATCCTGCGCCAAAACCATAGATTCAGGGAGGACGCCGATGCTGACCAAGGGGGACGATTATCCCATCCATCAGACCCCGGAACCGGTGGCGACGGCCGGCACGGACCGGAACTTCTACGACCGGTATTTCTTCAATGGGTCCTTGCCGGACGGGGATGGCTTCTTCGCGGTCGCATTCGGGGTCTATCCGCACCTGAATGTGGCTGACGCGCATTTCTCGGTGCTGCGTGGCGGGGTGCAGAGCTGCATCCACGCCAGCAAGATCCTGCACAGCGAGCGGTTGGACCTGACCGTCGGCCCCATCTCCATCGAGGTGATCGAGCCGCTGAAACGGCTGCGCGTGACTGTCTCCGGGCAGGATGGCGTCAGCGCTGATCTCGTCTGCGAGGGGCGGGCCTTCCCGATCGAGGAGCCGCGCTTCCAGCTGCGCAACGGTCCGCGCACCATCATGGACGTGACACGCATGACCCAGACCGTGCGCTGGAGCGGCTGGGTGGAAGTGGATGGCGTTCGCCAGACCTATGGGGCGGGCGCGGTGGGCGTGCGCGACCGGTCCTGGGGGGTGCGCCCGATCGGGGCGGCCGATCCCCAGCCGGCGGTCCCCCTCAGCCTGCCGCAATTCTACTGGCTCTGGGCGCCGACCAATTTCCCCAATCTGTCGCTCTATTTCCATGTCAACGAGGACAAGGCGGGCCACGCCTGGAACACGCGCGGGACCCTCGCGCTCGACGGCGCCGGCCGGGAGGAGGAAACCGCCCTGCGCTTTCCCGCCTGCCGGCTCGATTATGCCTCCGGCACGCGCCGGGCGACCATGGCGACGCTGGAAGCCCAGGACGGACAGGGCCGCGACCATCGCGTCGTCTGGACGCCGCAGGCCATCTTCCAGATGAAGGGGATCGGCTACGGCCACCCGGACTGGACCCATGGCGGCTATAAGGGGCCGCTGGTTGTGGCGCGCGAGGACTTCAGGCCCGATGCGCTGGATGCGATGCTTGTGCCCAATCTGCATGTGCAGGCCATCTGCGCCGCCCGCCACGAGGGACCCGACGGTCTTTCCTCGGATGGGATCGGCGTGCTGGAGCAGCTGATCATCGGCCCGCACGCGCCGTCTGGCTTCAAAGACATTCTGGACCCGGCAGCCTAACCCCATGCTGAGCGAACAGGATCTCTCCCGCCTCGCCTTCCAGCTTGAAACAGTGCTGCCCGGGGAGGGCGCAGTCTCGCTTTCGGGCGTGGCGCGCATCCATGGCGGCGCCTCGCGCCAGACCTACCGGTTCGACGCCGCGCGCGCAGGCCAGACGCATGGCCTGATCCTGCGGCGCGACCCCGCCGACAGTCTGATCGATACCGAGCGGCGGCTCGAATACGCCGCCTATCTCTCCTTCGCAGGCTCCGACGTGCCCGCGCCGTGCCCGCTGCTGCTGGAAGAAACCGCCGAAACGCTTGGCAGCCCCTACTTCGTGATGACGCGCGTGGACGGCGGGGTAACAGGCAGCCCCTTCCAGCCCGGCGCCTATGCGCCGCACGCCGACGCGCTCTCGCGCGACTTCTTCACGATCCTGGGCCGGATCGCGGCCACAGACGCCGCCGCCACACCCCTCGCCAGCGTGGTGGAGACGCCCGCGCCAGAGACGTGCTGGGCGCGCGAACTCGACTATTGGGAGCGCGTGCTCGATCAGGACGCCATGGAGCCGATGCCGATCTTGCGCGCCGCGATCCGCGCGCTGCGGCGGGCGCCGCCGCCGCCAGCGCAGAAGCTCAGCGTCGTGCATGGCGACTATCGCTCCGGCAACTTCCTGCACGATCAGGCCGGGCGCATCCTCGCCATCCTCGACTGGGAGATGGCCCATGTCGGCGATCCGCTGGAGGATCTCGCTTGGGCGCTCGATCCGATGTGGGCAGGGCCCGATCCGGGCCGGACGCTGGAAGGCGTGACGCGCGCCGAGGCGATCGCGCTCTGGGAAGCGGCGTCCGGCCTTGCCTGCGATCCGGCCGCCTTCGCCTGGTGGGAGCTGTTTGCCAGCGTGAAGGGCCTCGTGATCTGGACCTCGGCCGGGCGCTCCTACACCGACGGCAAGAACACCGATCCCGTGCTTGCCTGGTCGTCGTGGTATTGCACCCAGATGCACAACAAGATCGTCGCAGACCGGCTCCTGGAAAGGATCGCGTCATGAAGCCTGCGGTGGAACAGGTGCTGGCCGGCCTCGCCGGCACGATCGGAGCAGAAGTGATCCCCGCGATCAGCGAGCCCTATGCGGTGGGCCATGCCGGAGCGGCCGCGATGCTCGGCATTTTCGTGGCGCAGGATTACGACCGGGCTGCGGAAAACCATGCGCTCACGATCCAGGAGATGCAGGCGCTGTTTCGCAGCGCATCGCAAACCTCGGCTGGTCTTGCCTCGCGCCTGGGCGCGCTGGCCGACGAACCACTCGCAGGGTATCGGGTCTCGGCTCTGGCCGCCCAGCGCGCGCGGATGCAGGAGGCGCTGATCGCGCTGCATGAGGCTGCCGAAGCCGCGCGAGACCATGCCGTGGAGCGCGCGATCCTGGAGGCGCTGTCCCGGGATGCGCACCGGCGCGCGCTCTTTATCCCGCCGATGGGGTGATGCCCGTGGCGCGGGGTCGCTGGAGCGCTTAAGAGGCGGGCATGGCCGAGCTTTCCATCGCCAGCGCGCAGATCAATCCCGTGGTGGGCGACATCGCCGGAAACCTGAACAAGGCGCGCGCCGCGCTCGCGCGCGCCCGGCAGGACGGCGCCGATCTTGTGGTGCTGCCGGAGATGGTGGTGCTGGGTTATCCCGCCGAAGACCTGGTGCTGAAGCCTGCCTGCATCGCCGATGTGCGCGCTGCCGTGGAGGCCTTCGCCGCCGACGCCGAAGGCCCGCCGATGCTGCTGGGCCTGCCCTGGGCGGAGGACGGAAAGCTCTACAATGTGGCCGCGCTCATCGCGGGCGGGCGGATCGCGGAGCGCCGGGCCAAGCATGAGCTGCCGAATTACGCCGTCTTCGACGAGAAGCGGGTGTTTGCGTCGGCTCCGCCCCAGGGGCCGATCGAGGTGGCGGGCGTGCAGATCGGCGTGGCCATCTGCGAGGATATCTGGCTGCCGACGGTCGCTGGCGTTCTGAAGGAACGCGGCGCCGAGCTGATCGTCAGTCCGAATGGCTCGCCCTACCGCCGTCAGGCGCGGGCGGAGCGCCTTGCGGTTGCCCGTGCCCGGGTGGCTGAGACCGGCCTGCCGCTGCTCTATGTCAATCAGGTGGGCGGCCAGGACGAACTCTGCTTCGATGGCGGCTCGTTCGTCTTGCAGGCCGATGGCGCGCTGGCCCATGCCAGCCGCCGGTTCGAGGAGGATTACGCCCTCACCCGCTGGCGGCGCGAGGCGGCGGGCTGGCGCTGCGTGGGCGCCCCGCAGAGCGCGCGCATCGAGGAGGGGCTGGAGGCTGATTACGCCGCAGCCATGCTGGCGCTGCGCGACTATGTGACCAAGAACCGCTTTCCCGGCGTGGTGCTGGGCCTGTCGGGCGGGATCGACAGCGCGCTCTCCGCCGTGCTGGCTGTGGATGCGCTGGGGCCGGAGAAGGTGTGGTGCGTGATGATGCCATCGGCCTACACCAGCGCGGAGAGCCTGGAGGATGCGGCGGCCTGCGCTGCTGCGCTTGGGGTGCGGCTCGAAACGATCTCCATCGCCCCGGCGGTGGAGGCTTTCGCCGCCATGACAGCGCCAGTGTTCGCCGGCCGAGCGCCGGATCTGGCGGAAGAAAACATCCAGTCGCGCGCCCGGGCCGTGACCCTGATGGCGCTCTCCAACAAGTTCGGGCCCATGGTGCTGACCACGGGCAACAAGAGCGAAATGGCGGTTGGCTACGCCACGCTCTATGGCGACATGTGCGGCGGCTACAACGCGCTGAAGGACCTCTACAAGACGGAGGTGTTCGCGCTCTCGCGCTGGCGCGATCTGGCCAAGCCGCAGGGCGCGCTTGGCCCGGATGGTCTGGTGATCCCCGAGCGGGTGCACGCCAAGCCGCCCAGCGCCGAGCTGCGCCCCGACCAGAAGGACGAAGACAGCCTGCCGCCCTATCCCGCGCTCGACGACATCTTGCGCACCCTCGTCGATCACGAGGGCGAGGTGGAAGACCTCCTGGCGCGCGGCCATTCGGCCGAGACGGTGATGCGGGTGCAGGGCCTGCTCTACGCTGCCGAATACAAGCGCCGCCAGGCGCCGCCTGGGGTGAAGATTTCCGAGCGCGGCTTCGGTCGCGATCGGCGCTATCCCATCACCAATCGCTACCGCGATCAGATCGACTGAGCGCCCGTTACGCGCCCCGTCACCGGCGCGCCGCGCAGCAGGACGCGAGCCCCGTCCACAGGGCCAGGCAGGATGATGGCGCCCGCCTGCGCCCGCTCGAACCCACACCGCGCGAAGTAGGCAAGATCACCCACAAGCAGGATCGTGCGCGCGCCCTGCGCCTCGGCGGCCTCACTTGCCGCTATGGTGAGAGCTGCGCCCAGCCCGCCGCCGCGTTCGCCGGGATCCACGGCCAAAGGCCCCAGAAAAACAACCGGTTCCCCACCACAGCGGGCGCTCCAGAGCCGGCAGGCCCCGACAAGCAGCCCTTCCCGCCAGGCAAGCCGGGATGGTCCGTAGAGGCAGTTCGCCCCTTCCCGCACGCGATAGGAAACCTTGGCGAAACGGCCCGGCCCGAACACCCGGTCGTAGAGCGCCTCAACCGCCCGATCATGAGCAGGGGCGTCTTGAGCAAGGCTGGGAAAGGCTGGCGCGTTCATCGGCGCGCGGGGCTCTAGGGCGCGCAGGCGGCTCGCGCAAGCTAGCTGCGCCAGCGCAAGGTGGTTGGTTGAATGGGGTTCTCAAACGGCCTGTCCTCGGCGCGGCTTGCGGCCCATTCGCGCTTCAGCTTGTGATACCATTTCGCCTGAACATCGATGTCGTCGATCCAGAGCATGGTCGGCTTGAAAACGAGCGACGTGTTCTGGAGGTCCACCATCCGGCCGTCCTGATCCAGAAACTCGCGCGCGGCGGGGATCAGGAAGGGCCTGGCGAGATCCAGCAGCGGCGCGCGGCGCCAATAGGTCACTTGCGTGATGCGGGTGGCGGTCGCGGTCTCCGGGGTCAAACAGGTGAGCGTGAACAGGTAGGCGCGTGCGTTCTCCACCACTTCCCAGCGATAACCGGGCAGCTTGAAGACGATCTCGGTGGTGACGGCGCCGCCAAACAGCATCCGATAGGCCAGTGAATTGCCCGACGGCGCATGCCGCCCGATCGCCCAGCCCTTCCCGCGCGGCTCGAACCGCTTTTCCTTCACCCGCAAGCCGGTCGACGGCGGGCGCCACCACCACTGATTATGTACGAAGGGCACGTGGGCGGGGTCCATCAGACCGACAACGGCGTTGTCCATCGAGGCTTCAAACACCCGTTCGACCGCGAACTTCGGCCGGCCCAGCGGCTCGCCGAAGTCGGGCGGCGGCGGCGCGTCTTCCCCTGCATCGCGCGGATCGGCCGGGACATACACAAACACCATCCCATCGGCTTCGTGCGTGCGATAAGCCCGCACCTTGATCCGGGAGGCTTCATAGGGCTGGCCTTCCACGAGCGACGGGATCAGCGCGCACGCGCCGTTCGCCCGGAACCGCCAGCCATGATAGGGACACTCCAGCGTCGCTGCGCCGTCTGTCTCCACCACGCGGCCCGCTGAAAGCGGCACGGCGCGGTGGGGGCAGATGTCGCGCAGCGCAAACGCCGCTCCGTCCTGGCCCCGCGCGATCACAACAGGCTCGCCCAGGATCATGCGCCGCAACGGTTTGTCAGGGCGAAGCGCAGACGATAGGCACGCGAGATACCAGCAGTCCAGAAGCTGGCCTTCGGGATTAATCGCTGGGGCGCGGGCGAGAGCAATTCCGTCTGGCATTGTGCAGTTGTAACCGAGCAATCCAGAGAGGCGAAGAGGGCGAGCGATGTCGGCGAGGCGAACCACAGTGCGGCCACCGGGCGAGGGGACGGCGCGGGTGGCGATGGGCGTCTTCCTTGGATTGGCCCTGCTGATCACGGGCTGTTCCGACAGACCCCAACCCTTCAACGAACTGCCAGCCGGCGCGGTGGCGCAGTCGGAAGCGGACTGCACGCCCCCGCCGCCCGCAACCGGCATGCAGCGCTATAATGTTCTGGAAGTCTATCCCGGATTGCCCGTCGCAGAGGCCAAGCGGAGGCTCGGCTGCGCGCTGCCGGCCGCCACCCTGGCGGCCCTCAACTGGGTGGTGCCGGAGGCAAAGGGCCTCAACAAGCCGGATACGTTCCGCCTGACACAGGAGCTCAGCATCGATCGGCTCGAGTCCGTGCTGTTCGAGGTAGATGGATTTGGCCCGGACGCACGGGTTCTCCGCATTCAGCGCCAGGAGCGCTTCGCCCGGCCGACGGCCCCAAGCCTTGCCAGCATCGAACAATCGCTGCGCGCGAAGTATGGCGAGCCAGACCCCGTTTCGGCCTTGCCAGTGGGGCGGTCGCTCTCATGGCGCTACGCGCCGGGTTCAGACCAGCGGCTGGCGCCGGAATTCTTCCAGCGCTGTCAGCCCGTGGTCGGCGGCAGCGTGTTCACCGCCCTGCGTAATCATTCCGAGGTTTGCGGCCTGACCGCACTGGCTGAAATCGAAACCTTCCCGGGCAATGACCTGCTGGTTGAAAGCGTGCGGGTGTCCATCTGGGACATGGGCGCCTCCTCTGAACAGTCAGAGGCGGTGCGCCGGCTTCTGGAGGAGGCTGTCGCCAAAGCTGGCAGGACCGAGAATATGGCCGAGAGCGAAGATCTGGATCGATCCGCGCTTACCCCGCGCTTCTAGGCGCGTCAGGCCGCCTCAGCTTGCACGCCATGACGGGAAGGGGTCTTCAAGGCTCGCCCAGCCTGCCGGGCCGCGGCGCATCTCCTTCTCGTCGAGCAGGCATTCGGCAAGCCGGCGCTTGAGCCCGGCCTCATCGAGTTTCTGCCCGATGAACACGATCTCCTGACGGCGGTCGCCATAAGGTTCCTGCCAGTGCTGGAGGATCTCCTGAAGCTGGCTCTGGTCCTGCGGCCAGCGCTCTTTCGGCACCCCCGCCATCCAGCGCCCGATCGGCTCAAGCTCGCCATGCCTGCCGGCGGCGGAGTAGGCCCCCACCCATTCCATGCGGCTTGCCAGCCACACATAGCCCTTGGCGCGCAAGAGCCCCTTCACCTCGCGCGCCATGAATTTCGCAAAGCGCTTGGGATGCAGCGGCCGGCGCGCGCGCCAGACAAAGCTCGTGATCCCGTATTCCTCCGTCTCGGGGAGATGGTCGCCGGCGAGCGCCTTGGCCCAGCCAGCCATTTCCTCCGCCCGGTCGTAACGGAACGCCCGCGTGTTGAGGATGGCGTCCAGCGGGACGCTGGAGCGTTCTGCGGTGATGACGCGGGCCTCCGGGTTCAGCGCCTTCACCACGCCCAGCACCTCCCTCAGGCGTTCGGCGTCAACCAGATCAGTCTTGTTGACGACGATCACATCGGCGAACTCGATCTGTTCGGTCAGCAGCGACACCAGCTTGCGCTCATCGCCCAGTCCGGCGCTCTCGCCGCGCTGATGCAGAAAGTCGGTTGACGCAAAATCGGCGAGCAGATTGGCGGCGTCCACCACCGTGACCATCGTATCGAGGCGGGCGACCTCGTCCAGCCGATCCCCATCCTCGGTCTCGAACTCGAAGGTGGCCGCCACCGGCATCGGCTCGGACACGCCCGTGCTCTCGATCAGCAGATAGTCGAACCGCCGCTCGGCCGCGAGACGGCGCACCTCCTGCAACAGATCATCGCGCAGCGTGCAGCAGATGCAGCCGTTGGACAGCTCCACGAGCTTCTCTTCCGTGCGCGAGAGCTGGGCGCTGCCGTCGCGGATCAGATTGGCGTCGACGTTCAGCTCGCTCATGTCGTTGACGATCACGGCCACGCGCTTGCCCTCGCGATTGTTGAGCACGTGATTGAGCAGCGTAGTCTTGCCAGCGCCCAGAAAGCCCGAAAGCACGGTGACAGGAAGCCGGCGGTCAACGCCGCGGGGTGAAGAGGTCATGAGGTGGCGCCCGATGCGTTAGGCCGTATCAGTTCGGCCGCTGCTCAGATGGCCCCGGACGCCGGCGGGGGCAAGGGCCCAGACCAGCGCGGAGAGCAACGACACGCGCCCAGCTATATCCAGACGTCAGCCGAGAGTGAGCCTTCGCGCCTTGACCGCGCCGCACCACCAGTTTTCTCTCCCGGCTGCGGGGATGGCGAGGAGAGCCCGATGGACGAGACCTTCCTCATGTTCGCCGCCGTAGGCTTTTTCGCCCAGCTCGTCGATGGCGCGCTGGGCATGGCCTATGGCGTGATTTCCTCCACGGTGCTGCTGGCCTTCGGCGTGCCGCCGGCGCAGGCCTCAGCTTCGGTTCATGCAGCCGAAGTGTTCACCACCGGAGCGTCTGGCGCATCGCACGTGGCGCACAAGAATGTGGATTGGGCGCTCTTCTGGCGCATCGTGATCCCCGGCGCGATCACGGGCGCGGCCGGCGCTTACCTTCTCACCACGATCGACGGCGATGCGATCCGCCCGTTCGTAACCGCCTATCTGGCGCTGATGGGCGGGCTGATCCTCTGGCGGGCGTTTCGCAAGCCGGCCCAGCCAAAGCCGCCAGGCATGGGGGCGGCCCCGCTTGGCGCAATCGGCGGCTTTCTCGACGCGGTGGGCGGCGGCGGTTGGGGGCCGATCGTCACGTCCAGCCTCGTGGCCAATGGCGGCGCCCCGCGCCACGTGATCGGAACAGTCAACACCGCCGAGTTTTTCGTCACAAGCGCCATATCAGCCGCCTTCATCGTGGCGCTGGTCACAGGCCATTGGGAGGAAGCGGGCGGCCTCCAGGACCATTTCACCGCTGTCGCGGGGCTCGTCGTGGGCGGCCTCGCAGCAGCGCCCTTTGCGGGCTATGTCGTGAAGCTCGCCCCGCCGATGATCATCATGCGCGCAGTGGGCTTTCTGGTGCTGGGGCTTGCCGCCTTCCAGACCGCCAAGATCGCCGGGGTGATCTGAACCGCGCTAGCCGCCGCGCCGCCGGGCGAGTTCCGCCTTCTCTTCCGGCGTCAAACGCGCATTCCAGAGGCTATAGACGATCCAGACTCCGAAAAAGACGAAGAACAGGACAAGCTCAGCGAGCTTGAAGGTCACGGCGTCCATGAAGCTCCCTCTGCGGCTGCGGCCCGGTGGCGTAGGCGGAACGATAGCTCGACTTGACCACGATCCAATGGCCGTAGGCTGCCGCGGCCGCCAGGACGCCCGCGAGATCGAACAGGGAGAAGTACCTCTGCGCGCCGGTGATGAAAAAGGCGATTGCAAGCAGCGCACAGGTGAAGCCGGTGAACACAACCGTGAGAAAGGGCATGGCGTCGGCCATGATTTCCAGCGAGGGGTGGAGGCGCGGCTCGGGCTCGGCCCCACGGGCCGCCTGTGCCGCCAGCGCCTTGGCCTTGTGGGCGCGGGCCTGCCAGACCAGCAAAGCGGCGGCCGCAAACAGGATCAGCCCTGGCCAATACATCGTCATCGCCGCGTCTCCTGCGCTGGCCGCTTCAGCGTTGCGCGGCGGCGGCCCGATCGCGCACATTGAGGCGGATAAACAAGTCCATCACCCAGGCGACATCATCCTCGATCGGCTTCGCCGTCGTGGGCGCTCGCGCGCTCGTCACCGCCTCGACCAGGAAATGGGTCTCAGGCAGCGCTGGTCCAGTGGGCGAAGGCGCGATCAGGACTGATCGGGCAAGCGCCCGGCCCACAAGGCGAAGCTTTGCCCCGCCCGGAACCACCGCCCTTGCGGAAACGCTGTTCAGCCCATGGCAGGCGGCGAGGCGATGCCCGATGGCGGCATAGAGGTGACGAGCCGCGAAGATGGCGGGGCGCACCTGCCACGGCAACCGGGCGATCGCGGTGTCCGAGCGGGCATAGAGCGCCTCGGCCGCCTCCAGAATCCGGGCGGTCACCCGGCCCAGGGCAGGCGTGAACCTCGGATCCTGAAGAAACGCGTCCGGGTCGAGGCCCTCCTGGCGCAGCCAGGCCCGCGGGAGATAGAGGCGGCCATTGCGCGCGTCCTCTCCCACGTCGCGGGCGATATTGGTGAGCTGCATCGCAACGCCGAGGTCGCAGGCCCGCGCCACCATGGCGTAGGAGCGGGCGCCGAACAGCGCAGCCATCATCGCCCCCACCGTGCCCGCCACGCGGGCCGCATAAGCGGTCACATCGCTCAGCGTCTCGTAGCGGCGGCCCTCCACGTCCCAGGCCATGCCTTCCAGCAGCGCGTCAAACAGGGTGCGCGGGATTGCGAAGACACGGACCGCATCACAAAGCGCCCTGTCGACCGCGTCATCCTCCGGGGCACCGCGATAGACAGACGCAATCCGACCATGGAGCGTTTCAAGGGCGCCCGCCCCTCCGCCTTCGCCGTCCACGAGATCATCGGCGATCCGGCAGAAGGCATAAAGCGCATAGGCCGCCTCGCGCATCGCCGCAGGCAGCAGCCGCGAGGCTGCATGAAACGAGCGTGATCCGGTCTGGATCATCGCGGCGCAGGCGGCCCGGTCGGCCGCAGTCGCAAATGACTTAGCGAAGCGCTGCGGCATGGGGACAGACCTGATCAAGAACGCGCGCAGACGACAGAACGCCTGGCACCCCGGCGCCGGGATGGGTGCCCGCGCCGACGAGATAGAGATTGGCCACCCGGTCGGCCTTGTTGTGCGGGCGGAACCAGGCCGATTGGGTCAGGAGCGCTTCGAGACCGAAGGCCGCTCCCTGATGCGCCCGGAAATCGGCGGCAAACGTGCCCGGCGTTGCGACATGGGACGAGACGATCGCGCCCGAAAGCCCCGGCAACAGCCGCTCTTCCAGCGCTTTCTCGATCCTCTGCCGATAGGGCTCGGCCATCGCCGCCCAATCCGTTCCCGAGCCCAGATGCGGCACAGGCGAGAGGGCGTAGAAGGCGTCGCAGCCGGGCGGCGCAAGGCTTGGATCGGTCGCGGTGGGGCGGTGGATATAGAGGCTGAAGTCGTCGGCAAGCACCTTGTGATCGAAAATGTCGTCGATCAGGCCCTTGTAGCGCGGACCCAGCAGGATCGTGTGGTGGGGCACGTCCTCGTAGCGGCGGTTCGTGCCGAAGTGCCAGACGAACGTCCCCATCGAATAGCGCCCGCGCGCCACCTTGGCGTCGTCCCAGTGGCCCGGCGCGCCCTTCGGCAGGAGCTGGTTGAAGGTGACGGCCGCGTCGGCGTTCGAGACCACCACATCGGCGCGGATCGTCTCGCCCCCGGCCAGCCGCACCCCGACAGCCGCGCCGCCCTCGACCAGGATCTTGTCTACGTCCGCATTGCAGCGTAGCGCGCCGCCCTGCTCGCCGATCAGCCGGACCAGGGCTTGAACCAGCGCCCCGGTGCCGCCCATCACGAAATGCACCCCGCCCGCCCGCTCGAGATACGAGATCAGGCAATACATCGCCGTCGCCTTGAACGGATTGCCGCCGACGAAGAGCGGGTGAAACGAGTAGGCGATGCGCAGCCGCTCGTCCTTGAGATAGCGACTGACGAGGCCATGCACGCTGTTGAGGCTGCCCAGACGCAACAGCTCCGGCGTGACTCGCGCCATTTCCGAGACGGCGCCGAACGGGATATGGGCCAGTTCCTCAAAGCCATAGCGATAGATGGCTTCCGAATGGGCCATGAAGCGGTCATAGCCCGGCAGGTCCCTCGGGCTCAGGCGGGCGATTTCGGCGCGCGCCCGGTCCTTGTCGCCATGGGCGTCGAAGGTCTCCCCATCGGAAAAGATCATCCGGTAGAACGGATCGAGCGGCGCGAGCGTGACATAGTCTTCCCGCCGTCGGCCGCAGACCCGGAAGAGCTCATCGAGCAGATGCGGCGCAGTGATGATGGTCGGCCCGCCGTCGAAGCGGAACCCGTCCTGCTCATAGACGATCGCCCGACCGCCAGGCCGGTCAAGCCGCTCCAGAACCGTGGTGCGATAGCCGCGCGCGCCCAGCCGGGCGGCCGCCGCGAGGCCGCCAAAGCCAGAGCCGATGATGAGCGCATGGGGGCGAAGGTCTGGCGCCGGTTTGGCGCGGGGTCGTTCGGCAAGAAGTGTCATCGCAACTTGACATTAGATGTGTCAGCTTGCGTGGCAAGATGGTTCGTGGCGTCGGATCGCCCCAGGCGGCGCGCGCGCCGCAGCATGGCCTTCCTGTCCAGCCCTGCGGCGTCGCGCGGCAGGGCGCGAAGGCCCGCAACAGGGTTTGATGGAGCACATGCGCAAGGCCTTTCCCTTTTCCGCCATCGTCGGCCAGGACGACATGAAGCTGGCCCTGCTGATTGCAGCGGTCGACCCCAAGGTCGGCGGGGTGATGGTCTTCGGCGACCGCGGGACTGGAAAGTCCACTGCAGTCAGAGCCTTGGCTGCACTTCTTCCACCGATGTCCGTGGTCTCTGGATGCCGCTTTCACTGCGATCCGAAGGCCGATGCGAGCGGTTGCGCCAGCGTCTGCGCAGCGCGGGCGGCCAAGGGCAAGCCCAAGGCTGAGATGACCCCCGTGCCGGTGGTGGATCTGCCGCTCGGCGCGACCGAAGACCGCGTGGTGGGCGCGCTGGATCTGGAACGGGCGCTGACGCGCGGGGAAAAGGCGTTTGAGCCGGGCCTGCTCGCGCGCGCCCATCGCGGTTTTCTCTATATCGATGAGGTCAACTTGCTGGAG
Source organism: Caulobacterales bacterium (assembly GCA_044340025.1). GTDB lineage: Bacteria > Pseudomonadota > Alphaproteobacteria > Caulobacterales > Aquidulcibacteraceae > JBIIUJ01. The sequence continues at coordinate 1,317 of JBIIUJ010000024.1, read as the reverse complement.
GACCACCTGGTGGACCTCCTCCTCGATGTCGCGGCCTCCGGCGAGAATGTGGTCGAGCGCGAGGGTCTGTCTGTGCGCCACCCGGCGCGCTTTGTCCTGATCGGCAGCGGCAATCCGGAAGAGGGCGAGCTGCGCCCGCAATTGCTCGATCGGTTCGGCCTCTCGGTGGACGTGCGCACGCCCACCCATCTTCCCGACCGGATCGAAGTGGTGCGCCGCTGCGACGCGTTCGATCGCGATCCCGACCGCTTTCTCGATGCGTGGCGGGAAAAGGACGCCGAGGTCCGCGCAAGCCTGGCGAAGGCCCGCGACAAGCTCGGCAAAGTCGAAACGCCCGATGCCGCCCTCGAGCAGGCCTCGACGCTCTGCCTGGCGGTGGGCGCCGATGGCTTGCGGGGCGAACTGACGCTGATGCGCGCCGCGCGCGCCTTTGCGGCGCTCGACGGCTCGCGCCGGGTGATGGATGTCCATCTGCGCCGCGTCGCACCCATGGCCCTGCGCCACCGCTTGCGCCGCAACGTGCTCGACGAGGTGGGCTCCACCGCCCGGATCGAGAAGGCGCTCGCCGAGCTTTACGGGGCATGAGCGAGGCGAGCGCATGGGCGGACGCCATGCTGGCCGCAAGGCTGCTCGCGGTCGATCCCGCGGGCCTCGGCGGAGCGGTGCTGCGTGGACTCCCAGGGCCCGCGCGGGACGCATGGCTTGACGAATTCACGGCACGATTGGGGCGGGCGGCTCCAGTCCGGCGGGCGCCGGCGGGAATTGAAGATGATCGCCTGCTCGGCGGGCTGGATCTGGCCGCTACGCTCGCTTTCGGCCGGCCGGTCGCGCAAGCGGGCGTGATCGCCGAAAGCGACGGCGGGGCGCTCCTGCTGCCCATGGCGGAGCGCATGGGCGAGGGTCCGGCCCGGCGCATCGCGAGCGCGCTCGATCGCGGCATGGTGAGCGCCGAGCGCGAAGGGCTCTCGTTCTCCTCGCCCGCACGCCTCGCCATTGTCGCGTTCGACGAAGGCGCAAGCGAAGAGGAACGCGTCTCGGCGACCCTGCTCGATCGTTGCGCCTTCTGGATTGACCTTGCCGCCGCCCCGCGCGCGCCCAAGGCCGCTTCCAGCGCGCCTTACCGGCCCGCGCCTGTCGCAGCCTTGGCGGAAGGCGTGCTGGAAGCGCTGTGCGAGTCGGCTGTGCAATTGGGTGTCGCATCGTTGCGCGCGCCCCTGCTGGCCGTGCGGGCGGCGCGCGCCCATGCGGGGCTGCTGGGCAAGGCGCAGGCCGATCTCGACGATGCGTTGGTCGCGGTCCGGCTGGTGCTCGTGCCGC
>JBIIUJ010000023.1:0-25452 GCA_044340025.1 Caulobacterales bacterium | reverse complement strand
CGCTCTGCGGCCAGCGCCGGCGCCCGGATGGCAGAGCGAGCGGTCGTCCGACGTCGGGCCCGACCTTCGCCAGGGAATGGGCGGCGGGAGAGCGGCCTGCGCCATGGCGCCGGGCCTAGAACTTCACCGTGGGGGCGGTTTCGGCGCCAGCCTTGGCCTCAAACAGCGTCATGGGCTTGGAACCGGAATGCACCGTGCCCGCCCAGATCGCGCCCGGAAAGGTCCGCAATTCCGTGTTAAAGACTCGCACGGCCTCATTATAGTCCCGCCGGGCGATCGCGATGCGGTTTTCGGTGCCCTCAAGCTGGCTCTGGAGCGCCAGGAAGTTCTGGTTGGACTTCAGATCCGGGTAGTTTTCCGTCACCATCAGCAATCGGCCGAGCACGCCTGAAAGCTGGTCCTGCGCGGCCTGATACTTCGCGAAGGCCTCCGGATCGGTCAGGGTGGAGGCATCCACGCGCACCTGGGTGGCCGACGCGCGGGCTTCCACCACGGCAGTCAACACCTCCTGCTCCTGGGCGGCGAAGCCCTTCACGGTCTCGACCAGATTGGGGATCAGATCGGCGCGGCGCTGATACTGGTTTTGCACCTCCGCCCACTGGGCCTTGGCCGCCTCCTCATAGGTGGGGATCGTGTTGATCCCGCAGCCGGAGAGCGTGAGGAGGGCGGACAAGGCGGCGAATGATTGAACGAGACGGCGCATGAGACCACTCCTGAACACAAGGCTCGGGAAGCCTAACGCCGTCGCCAGTCATGGCAACAGCGCCTCCAGCGCTTCCAGCCGGTCTGCTTCCGCGGCGGGCTTGTCCCAGCGGATGCGGGCGATGCGGGGGAAGCGCATGGCGACGCCGGATTTGTGGCGGGCCGAGCGCTGCAAGCCTTCGAAGGCAATCTCCAGCACCAGCTGGGGCGCAACCGCGCGCACGGGGCCGAAGCGCTCGGTCGTGTTGGCGCGAACGAAGCGGTCGAGCTCTTTCAGCTCGGCGTCGGTGAAGCCGAAATAGGCCTTGCCGACGGGGGCGAGGCTATCGCCCTTCCAGACGCCGAAGGTGAAGTCCGAGTAGAAGCTGGAGCGCTTGCCATGGCCGCGCTGGGCATACATCAGCACGCAATCCACCCGGAACGGTTCACGCTTCCACTTGAACCAGGGGCCTTTCGGCCGCCCGGCGAGATAGGGGCTGTCCCAGCGCTTCAGCATCAGCCCCTCGATCGACGCGTCCGGGGGGGCGGCGCGGCAGACGGCCAGCGCGTCGAGATCGGCGAACGCAACGAGGGGGGAAAGGTCGATGCGCGGGCTCGCGCGCTCGGCCAGCAGCGCTTCCAGCCGCGCCCGGCGGGCGGCGAAGGGCTGGGCGCGCAGATCCTCCCCATCAAGGCTGAGGAGATCATAGGCGCGGATGAAGGCGGGGCTGGCGTCGAGCAGCTTGCGGTCCACCATCTTGCGGTTCAGGCGCTGCTGGAGATCGTTGAACGGCGCCGGGCCGCCGCTTGCGCTGCGCACCAGCAATTCCCCATCCAGCACCGCGCCATCGATCAGACCGGCGAGCACGTCGGGGAAGGCCTGGCTGATATCGTCGCTGGTGCGGGTGTAGAGGCGGCGTTCGCCGCCTTCGCTGGCGGCCTGCACGCGCACCCCGTCCCATTTCCATTCGGCGGCGAATTGGTCTGGCGCGATGACCGGCCAGTCCGCCTCCTCCAGCGGATGGGCGAGCATCACCGGCCGGAAGGCGCCCGCCGCCCGGGCCGGTGGGCGCGGCCCCTGCCCCGTCGCCCAGGCGAACAGCGCGCCATAGGGTGGGCTCTGGCCGTGCCAGACCTCCTCGACCGCGCCGACCTCCAGCCCGCCGAGATCGGCCAGCGCCTGCTTGGCGAGCCGGGCCGAAACCCCGATCCGCAAGCCGCCTGTGACGAGCTTCAGGAGCGCCCAGCGCGCAGGCGGATCAAGCCCATCGAGCCAGCGCGCGATCAGCGCCGGAGCGCTGGCCCGCGTCGCTTCGCTCAGGCCCTCCACCACATCGCTCAGGCTGGGCGCCCGATTGGCCCCTGGCGCCGCCGGCCACAGAAGGCTCACCGTCTCGGCCAGATCACCGACATAATCGTACGACAACTCAAACAGCACGGGATCGACCCGCTCTGCGATCAGCGCGCGCAGCGTGCCGGCCTTGGCGTTGGGAAAGCTCAGCGCGCCTGTCAGGGCCGCCAGCGCCCAGCCGCGCTCGGGATCTTCCGTCGCGCGGAAGTAGTCCGTCAGCAGCCGCAGCTTGGCTGTGCGTTGCGGCGTCAGGATCAAACGATCGAGCAAGGCGGCGAAGGCGATCATGGCGATGCGCGCCAGCCCGAAGCGTCATCCCGGACGGGGCGACGCCCCGATCCGGGATCTCGCAGGACGCAAGCCCCGCCTGGATCCTGGTTCCTCGCTGCGCTTGGGCAGGGATGACGATGCGGCGCCAGGCCCACGTCACTCCCCCTCGTCGTCATAGCCGGTGAGCGCCAGGGCGCGCGCCCGGATGCCGTTCAGCTCGGCCCAGCGCACCAGCGCCTCCTCCCGGCCGTGGGTGATCCACAATTCTTCCGGGCGCAGTTCCAGCGCGGTCGCGGTGAGTTCGTCCCAGTCGGCGTGGTCGGAGAGGATCAGCGGCAGCTCGACGCCGCGCTGTTTGGCGCGCTGGCGGATGCGCATCCAGCCCGATGCGAAACAGTCCAGCGGGTCGGCGAACCGGCGCGACCATCGATCCGCGAACGCCGAAGGCGGAGCAAGCACGACAGCGCCTGCAAAATCGCGTTTGCCGGAAGGCCCCTCGATCGTGGCGGGCGCAAGCGGGCCGAGCGCCACGCCTTGGGCCTCATAGAGCGCGCAAAGCGGCCCCATCGCCCCATGGAGATAGAGCGTCTCGTCATACCCAGCTTCCCGCAGTAGCGCGATCACGCGTTGCGCCTTGCCCAGCGCATAGGCCCCGACAAGGTGCGTGCGCTCGGGAAACTGGGCGATCGACGCCAGAAGTCGGGCGATCTCGGCCGCATCGTCGGGATGGCGGAACACAGGCAGGCCAAACGTCGCCTCCGAGATGAAGACGTGGCAGGCCACCGGCTCGAACGGCGCGCAGGTGGGGTCGCGCCGGCGCTTGTAGTCGCCCGAGACGACCATCCTGAGCCCCTTCCACTCCACCACCACCTGCGCCGAGCCCAGGACATGGCCCGCCGGGGCGAGCCAGACCGTGACATCGCCGATGGTGCGCCGCTCGCCGAGCTTCAGGGCTTCGGCTGCGTCTGCGTGCGCAGGTCCGTAGCGGGCCGCCATGATGGCGAGCGTCTCGGGCGTGGCCAGCACGGCGCGGTGGCCCGCGCGGGCGTGATCAGCATGGCCATGGGTGATGACGGCGCGATCTACCGGGCGGATCGGGTCGATATAGAAGCCGCCAGGCGGACAGAAGAGCCCATCCGGGCGCGGTTGCAGCACATCCTGGGGGCGGATCATCCCCACTACTTTGGCTGCTCTGCGCCGCCATCGCCAGATGCAAAAAAACACGAACGCGCATTGGTCGCACAAGCGTATCCGCACCTTGGCCAGAAGAAGCAACTATTGGCGACAAATCCGCGCACTGGCGCGGGCAAAGGAGCAGCATAAGGGTGGCGTCCGCGACCTGGGGAGGACGCTTGAACATGGGCCTAGCAGCGCTCGCCGAAGCCGGGTTGCTGGTGCAGACCCATCTGGTCGCGGCATCGCTCGCGATCGTGCTGGGTTTTGCCCAGTTCGTAGGGCGCAAGGGAACTACCCTGCATCGCGCGCTTGGCTGGAGCTGGGTCGCAAGCGCCGTCGTCACCGCGCTGACGTCGTTGTTCATCCAGAACCTGAACGAGGGCGGCTACAGCCTCATTCATCTGCTCACGGTGGGCACGATCATCGGCCTGCCCATCGCCATTCATGCGATCCGCAATGGGGATGTCCTGCTCCACCGCAACGTGATGCTGGCGCTTTATGCCGGCGCGCTGATGATCGCCTTCATCTTCACGCTGACGCCGGGCCGACTGCTGCATCGGGTCCTGTTTGGCGAGACGCCGGCGGCGGTTAGCACGCCGCTGCCCTAGGCGCCGGCGATCAGCTCAGGCCCAGAAGTGATCGCGCACCCAGGCGACTGCACGTCCAACCATGCCAGCCGGCGTCCGGGCCTCTTCCAGCGCGCGCTGGGCCAGATCGGATGGCCGATCAGCGCCCCACCGCAGGAGGCCGGCCGCCCCGGCGAAGGCAGGGCCGCTGACCGCATCGGCGAGCCCCAGGAAGTGGAGCGGACGGCCGAGCCGGACCTGCGTTTCGAACACGCGGGCGGCAAGCTCGCGCACGCCGGTCAGCTGCGCGCCCCCGCCGGTCAGCACGATGCGGCGGCCGGCGGCTGACCGATCCACGCCGGCGACGCGCAGCCGGTCGCGCAGCAGTTCCAGCGTTTCCTCCACGCGGGGGCGGATCATCCCCGTCAGCAGCGAGCGCGGCTGCTGGATCACGCTCTGGCCGCCATCATCGGCGATCACGGGCACGTCGACGTGCTCCTGATCCTCGTAAGGGCTGGCAAGCACAGTACCGAACATGGTCTTCAACCGCTCGGCGTCGGCAAAGCTTGCGCCAAGGCCATGGGCGATGTCGCCGGTCACATGCGCCCCGCCCAGCGGCACGCCGTCCACATGGGCGAGCGCGCCATCGGCAAAAACAGCAGCAGTCGTCAGGCCGCCGCCCATGTCGATGCAGACCGCGCCGCGCTCGCGCTCGTCGTCCACAAGGGCGCTCAACGCCGCCGCATAGGGGGCCGCGACCGCGGCGCGCACGAGATAGCCGGCATCTTCCACACAGAGCGAGAGATTGCGCAAAACAGTCTGTGGCGCCGTGACGATGGACAGCGACACGTCGAGGCGCTGGCCCACCATGCCGCGCGGATCGCGCACGCCGGGCGCGCCATCCACCGCGTAGCAGACCGGCGCGGCGTGAAGCACCTGACGGCCGTCATGGCGGCGCTGGGCCAGCGCGGCCTGGATCACGCGGCGGGCGTCGCGCTCGGCAATGTCGCCGGGCCCGACATGGGTTTCCCCGGCAAGCCGCGCCGCCTTCAGACCGAAGCCGGAGACCGAGACGACCAGTTCGCTCACCGCCGCCCCGGCCATCCGCTCGGCCTGGCGCACCGCCGCGCCAATCGAGGCGGCCGCGGCGGCCCGGTCGATCACGACGCCATTGCGCACGCCGCGTGCGGGCTGATGGCCGACGCCCGCGATCCGCATGGGACCGGGTTCGCCGCCGGCGGGGTTGGCCAGAAAGCAGGCGATCTTGGTGGAACCAATATCCAGCGCCGCCGTCACGCCCGAGCGCGGCGCGGGCTGGCGGCCGGGAACTGATTGACGCATCTGGAGCGAGGACATCGATATCTCAGACAGGATTGGGGGCGGGCGCGGCGGGGGATTCTTCTCCCCGCAGACGAACAAGCAGCGCGCCCTTGTGGCGCAGGTCGATGCGATCGAGCGGGCGATCAAGCAGACCCATGTCAGCCTGCAACGCAACGAGCTGGTCGAGCGCGCCCTCGATCCCCTGAGCCGGCAGGAGAACACTGGCGCCCGAAGCGAGCTGGAGGGTCCAGCGGCGCGCATCGACATAGATGGCGGCGGCCGTGCGCTCCTGTATGGCCGGGCGCGCGCCGAGAGCAGCCAGCAACGCCGGCGCCGCCGCCCCGGCTTCGGCGCCGACGACAAGCGGCAGGCCGCTGACCGGGCGTGCCGCAAACCCCGAAAGCGCAGCGCCCGATCCGTCGATCATGGCGAAGCGGCCATCCTTCTGCCACAGCGCCACGGGGCGGCGCGGCGTGGCGATGATGACCAGTTGATCGGGCCAGAGGCGCAGCACGCGGGCGCTCTCCACCCAGGCGAGCTTTTCCACCCGGGCGCGGATGGCGCCGGGATCGATGGCGAACATGACCCCGCCCGGCGGCACGGCGGCGGCTTCCAGCACCTGGGCGCGTCGCGCTTCGGTCAGGGGGCCGCCATCAGGGGCCTGAGGGGTCACCTGGCGCACCGCAAGGCCAGCGCCGCGCGCTGCGCCGGCGGTGGCGGACGCAATGGCCTTGCCGGCGTCATCGGCCGCGCCCGAGGCCACAGCCAGAAGCCCGCCCAGCCCAAGAACGGCGGCAATGGCGAGCGCGGCCACCGCCAGACGCGATTCCTTGCGATAGTGCACCGAGCGGACCTGCGCACGCGCCCAGGCGCCGAGCTTCATGCCGAGCGTGGCGCGGCTCCGGCGGCGGGCGCGCGATGGCGTGCGCGTCTTGGCGCCCGTGCGCGCGCCGGCGCGGCTTGCAGCCCTCACCGCGGGCATGAGGCGTCCTCCAGCATCCAGCCGACGAAGCCTTCAAAGGTCTGGCCCGTGGCCTGAGCCTGCTCGGGGGCGAGCGAGGTCGGGGTCATGCCGGGCTGGGTATTGACCTCCAGGATGATGAGGCGGCCGGTGGCGGGATCGTAGCGGAAGTCCGAGCGCGTCACGCCGCGGCAGCCCAGCGCGGCATGTGCGGCCACGGCGGCGTCCATCGCAGCCTTGCGCACTGCCGGCGACAGATCGGCTGGATCCACCACGTGCCGCGACCCTCCCTCCGCATATTTGGCGTCAAAATCGTAAAACTCTCTTAAGGTTACGATTTCGGTAACAGCCAGCGCGCGATCGCCTTGCACCGCGACGGCAAGCTCCCGACCCGGAATGAATTCCTCGACCAGAACCTCCTCGCCGAGGCTCCAGTCGGACGCGAGCAAACCTTCCGGCGGGCGGTTGTCGCCCTGACGCACGATGAAGACGCCCACAGACGAGCCCTGCGCATTGGGCTTGACCACATAGGGCGGGTCCATCGGGTGGGTGCGCGCAGCGTCCGCGCGATGCATCAGCCGTCCGGCCGCCAGCGGCAGGCCCGCAAGGCCCAGCACCGCCTTCGCCTTGGCCTTGTCCATCGCAAGCGCAGACGCGAGCACGCCGGAATGGGTGTAGGGCACACCCAGAAGGTCGAGCACGCCCTGGATGCGCCCGTCCTCGCCCCACTCGCCATGCAGCGCATTGAACACGATATCGGGGCTTGCGGCTTTCAGCACCGCGGCGACATTGCGGTCGGCGTCGACCTCGACGACGTCATAGCCAAGGGTTCGGGCAGCCTCTGCGCAGGCCGCGCCCGAGACGAGGGAGACCTCGCGCTCCGGCGACCAGCCGCCCTTCAAGACTGCAACCCGCACGCCCTTCATGGCTGCCTCCGTCGCCCTCTCCCGGGCCATGTCGCGGCTGCATGCGACCGCCCCACCCAACCACGCCAAGGGCGCAGAGGAGGGTGAACGAGGGGTTAAATGCTGTGGTTAACGCCTGAAAACCTTGCGGCGATCCCGCGCGTTTGCACGCGGCTCAGCCGCGACGCGCCTCCTCGGCGAGGCGGTAGATCAGATCCAGCGCTTCGCGCGGGGTGAGCCGATCGGGATCGATCTCGCGCAGGAGCGTCACGGCGGCATGGTCGGTCGGCGGCGGCGGCGGGCGGGATGCGGCAAACAGCGGCAGATCCTCCAGAACCGCCGGGCGCTGAGGCCCCTGCCCCGCCTCCAGCCGCGCGAGAATCTCCCCCGCCCGAGCCACGACGTCGCCCGGCAAACCGGCAAGCCGGCCGACCTGCACGCCATAGGAGCGATCAGCCGGGCCGGGCCGAACTTCGTGCAGGAAGACGAGATCGCCGTTCCAGTCCTGGGCTTTCAGACTGGCGTTGGCGCAGGCGTCGAGCCGGGCCGCCAGGCTGGTGAGCTCGTGATAATGGGTCGCAAACAGCGCCCGGCAGCGATTGACGTCGTGGAGACGCTCGGCGGTGGCCCAGGCGATGGCGAGCCCGTCGTAGGTGGCCGTGCCACGGCCGATCTCGTCGAGCACCACCAGCGCGCGGGGGCCCGCCTGATTCAGGATGGCCGCCGTCTCGATCATCTCCACCATGAAGGTGGACCGCCCGCGCGCGAGATCGTCAGACGCCCCCACGCGCGAGAAAACCCGATCCACCAGCCCCAGCCGCAACCGCGCCGCCGGAACGGGGCACCCAGCCTGGGCGAGGATGGCCATGAGCGCGCACTGGCGCAGATAGGTGCTCTTGCCCGCCATGTTGGGCCCGGTGACGAACAGGAGGCGAGGGCCGGCCTCTCCCGCGCCGTCCAGCTGAAGGGCGTTGGGCGTGTAGGGCTCGCCCTTGGCGCGCACGGCGGCTTCCACCACCGGGTGGCGGCCTGCCTCCAGATCGAAGACCAGGCTGTCATCAAGCACAGGCCGGCAGGCGCCGGTCTCGTCGGCCCAAAGCGCAAGGCCGGCGGCGACATCGATGGCGGCCATGGCGTCGGCTGCGAGGCGCACTTCCCGCGCCGAGGCCAGCGCCTGCGCCCGCAACGCCTCGAACAGGGCCGCCTCGATGGCGATGGCGCGTTCGGCGGCCCGCGCGATCTTGCCGTCCAGCTCCACCAGCTCGGCGGTGGTGAAGCGCGCCGCGGCCGGCAGTGTCTGGCGGTGGATGAACACCGCGCTCCAGGGCGGCCGCAGCAGGGTTTCGGCCTGTTTCGGGTTGGCCTCGATCAGGTAGCCGAACGCCTGGTGGTGCTTCACGCGAAGACCGGCAAGGCCGGTCTCCTCGCTGTAGCGCTGCTGGAGCGCGGCGATTACGCGGCGGCTGTCGTCGCGCAGGGAGCGCGCCTCGTCGAGCGCGGGGTCCACGCCCGTGGCGATGAAGCCGCCATCGCGCGCGCCGGGCGGCGGCTCGGGCACAAGCGCCTGGGCAAGGCGATGCTGAAGCGCATCGAGCGCCGGCAGATCGCCCAAACCCAACGCCTGAACCGCATCCGCCAGAGCAGATGGCGGCGATGCAGCCGCAAGCGCGGCCGCGATGGCGTCCCCTGCGGCGAGCGCCGCAGCGATGGAGACCAGATCGCGCGGGCCGCCACGGCCAAGCTCCAGCCTGGCGAGCGCGCGAGCCGGGTCGCCTGCTCCTTTGAGCGCAGCGCACACCTCCTCGCGCAGGCTGCGCGCCTCGCGGAAGAAGTCCACCGCATCGAGCCGTGCTTCGATCTCGGCGCGATCCAGCAGCGGCCGGCCCAGCCGCTCGGCGAGCAGCCGCCCGCCGGACGGGGTGATTGTGCGATCGATCGCGGCGAGCAGCGAACCCTCCCGTCCGCCACGGGCCGCGCGCTCGATCTCCAGGCTCGCGCGGGTCGCCGCATCGATCGCCATGGCGGCGTTCGCCTGCATCTGACGCGGCGGGGTGAGGCGGGCGCTGGCGCCAGCCTGCGTGAGGGCGACATAATCGAGCAGCAGGCCGCAGGCGGCGATCTCGGCCGGGCTGAACGCGCCAAAGGCTTCCAGAGAGGCGACGGCGAAGGCCTCTTTCAGGCGGCGCTCGGCCCCGCGCGGATCAGCCTTGGCCGCCGGCAGCGGCGTGAGCGCAGCAGCGCAAGCCTCCGCCGCCGCCTTTGCCGCCGCGCGATCGAGATCGCGCTCGGCGATCAGCAACTCGCTGGGGCTGAGGCCGGCGGCCTCATCGGCCAGCCGCACGGGAGCAAGCGCCATCACCTGGAAAGCGCCGGTGGAGACATCAGCCCAGGCAAGCGCAGCCTCCAGGCCGCCCGAGCCAAAGGCGATAGCCGCCAGCAGATTGGCGCGGCGCGGATCGAGCAGCGCCTCTTCGGTGAGGGTGCCCGGGGTTACGAGCCGCACCACGCCGCGCTTCACGACCGCTTTGGAGCCGCGCTTCTTCGCCTCGGCGGGATCTTCGAGCTGCTCGCAGATCGCAACCCGAAACCCTTTGCGGATCAGCCGGGCGAGGTAGTTTTCCGCCGCATGCACCGGCACGCCGGCCATGGGAATATCCTCGCCGCGATAGTGCCCGCGCTTGGTGAGGGTGATGTCGAGCGCAGCCGCGGCGGCCACCGCATCGTCGAAAAACAACTCGTAGAAATCGCCCATCCGGAAGAAGACGAGCGCATCGGGGTGTTCGGCCTTGGTCGCGAGGAACTGCGCCATGACCGGCGTGGCGCCGCTGTTCGAATCCGAAGGCATGGCGCCACACTACCGGTCGGGGCGCGCTGGCGGGAGGGGGTGGCGCATGGCCTTCGCCGCACGGCCCCGCCTTTGCATTTGCTCCGCCAAGCGCACGCCTTTAGGGGTGTGGCGACGAGAGAACGAGGGCCAGGCCTGCATGACGACCGAGCGTAAAACGTTCACCGACGAAGAAGCCCTCCAGTTTCACAAGTCGCCCCAGCCCGGAAAAATCGCCATCACGCCAACCAAACCGATGGCGACGCAACGCGACCTGTCGCTGGCTTATTCGCCGGGCGTGGCCGTGCCTGTGCTTGCGATCGCGGAAAACCCGGAAGCCGCCTACGACTATACGTCCAAAGGCAACCTGGTGGCGGTGATCTCCAACGGGACGGCCATTCTGGGCCTTGGCGATCTCGGCGCGCTCGCCTCCAAGCCCGTGATGGAGGGCAAATCTGTCCTGTTCAAGCGGTTCGCCGATATCGATTCCATCGATATCGAAGTGACCACGAGAGACACTGACGAACTGATCACGACGGTGAAGAATATCGGGGCCACCTTCGGCGGCATCAACCTTGAAGATATCAAGGCCCCGGAGTGTTTCATCATCGAGAGCGAGCTGAAAGAGCTGCTGGACATCCCTGTTTTCCATGACGACCAGCATGGTACCGCCATCATCGCCGCCGCCGGCCTGATCAACGCCTGCCGCATCACCGGGCGCGACATCCGCGACATCAAGGTCGTGGTCTCGGGCGCTGGTGCGGCGGGCCTTTCTTGCATCTCGCTCATCAAGACGCTTGGCGTGCCGCACGACAATGTGCTCGTCACCGATCGCGAGGGCGTGGTCTATCGCGGGCGCGAGAAGGGGATGGACCAGTTCAAGGCCGCCCATGCGGTGGAGACCAAAGCCCGCACGCTCGCCGACGCCATGGTGGGCGCGGATGTATTTCTGGGCCTCTCGGTGAAAGGCGCAGTGACGCAGGCGATGGTCGCCTCCATGGCGCCGAACCCGATCATCTTTGCCATGGCCAATCCGGACCCGGAAATTACCCCCGAAGACGTGCGCGCGGTTCGATCCGACGCCATCGTCGCTACGGGGCGTTCGGACTATCCCAACCAGGTCAATAACGTCCTGGGCTTTCCCTATATCTTCCGCGGCGCGCTTGATGTCCGGGCACGGACGATCAACGAGGAGATGAAGCTTGCGGCCGCCAAGGCGCTCGCCGATCTCGCCCGCGAAGATGTGCCCGACGAGGTGATCGCCGCCTATCATGGCCGCAGGCTGGTGTTTGGCCCGGACTACATCATCCCGACCCCGTTCGATCCTCGCCTGATCAGCCATGTGCCCCCGGCAGTTGCGCAAGCCGCCATGGATACCGGCGTGGCGCGCAAGCCGATCGAGGATATGGGGCGATACAAGGCGGCCCTCGCCCAGCGGCTCGATCCGGCGGCCTCTCTGATGCAGCGGCTCCAGGAGACCGTCCGCCTACGGCCGAAGACGATCGTCTTCGCCGAAGGGGAGGACCCTGCCGTGATCCGCGCAGCCTACGCCTTCCAGAGCCAGGAGCTTGGCAAGGCGGTGCTGATCGGGCGCGAAGACCTGGTGCGCCGCAACATGGAACTCTCAGGGATTCCGGAAGGTTCCGACATCGAGATCATGAACGCCCGGCTTTCGGACCGAAATCCGGATTACGCCGACTTCCTTTATCGCCGGCTGCAGCGGCGCGGCTATCTTGCCCGCGATTGCCAGCGGCTCGTCAATCAGGACCGCAACGTTTTCGCCGCCTGCATGGTGGCGCTCGGCGATGCCGATGGCATGGTGACTGGGGTTACGCGCACCTACGATCAGGCGCTGACCGATGTTCTGTTGGCGGTGGACACCGCCGGGCGGGCCAAGCCGATCGGCATGTCGATCGTGATCGCCGGCGGCCGGCCGATCTTCATCGCCGACACCAACGTGCATGAACTCCCGAGCGGGGAGGAACTCGCCCAGATCGCCATGATGGCGGCAGGGGCCGCCCGTCAGCTGGGCTTCACGCCACGGGTGGGCTTTCTTGCCTACTCCACCTTCGGCCGGCCGATGGGCGAGCGCTCTGAAAAGGTGCGCGAGGCGGTATCCATTCTCGATCGGCGCGAGGATGTGGAGTTCGAGTATGAGGGGGAAATGGCCGCCGATGTCGCGCTGAACCCCAACACGCGGCGGCTCTATCCGTTTTCGCGCCTGTCCGAGCCTGCCAATGTTCTGGTCATGCCGGCGATCCATTCAGCCTCGATCGCCACGAAACTGATGGCGAGCCTGGGCGGGGCGACCGTGGTTGGCCCGCTCCTGGTGGGACTGAAAGGCTCGATCCAGATCGCGCCGCTTTCGGCCTCGGTTTCCGACATCGTCACGATGGCGACGCTTGCCGCCTACAATGTGAACCCGCCGCCCCGCAAATAAGGCGCGCCACGCCTTTATGCGGGGGCGGCGCGCTTCTCCATCACCTCGCGGGCCCGGCCATTGGCGATCACGAAGGCCGCCACCACGCCGACAATCCCGATAAGGGCCGAGTAGAAGAAGAATGTCGCGTAGCCCGCAGCGAGGTTCGCCGGCGCAACGCCCAGCTTCTCTGCGCCTTCCACGAAGGCGTCGGCCGGAAGGTTGGAAAACCAGGGCGTGATGAAACTGAGATAACCGCCGTTGCTCGCCTGGGCTGCGCCTTCCACCACCCGACCGGAAAGGGCCGAGATCAGCTTGCCTGGCATCGCATAGAGCGATGAAAAGAAAGCATATTGGGTGGCGGTAAAGCCCTCCTGGGTCAGGCGCGACATATAGACGATCAGGCATGTGCCGGCGAACATGTTGGAGATGTTGTCGACGGCGATGGCCAGATAGAGCAGGTGGGTCTGGGCCCCATTCAGGGCGATCAGGCAGAAGCAGAGATTGGACAGCGGCTGGAGAAACGCGCCGATGATCAGGCATCTGAAGAGCCCGATCTTCAGCACGGCCCAGGCCGCAAATCCCGCCCCCAGCGCAGACATCGCCGCCCCGAAGAATTTCTGCACCGTGGCGATCTCGTCTTTGGAAAAGCCTGCGTCGAGATACAGGGTGGAAGCGAGGTTCAAAATGAAGTCGGCGATACGATAGACGCAGATGAAAACGAGGATCAGCGTCGCCACGCTTTCATAGCGACGGAAGAAATCGCGCAACGGCTCGCCCATGGCCGCGTTGAAATAGGCGGCGGGTTTGGTGCGCACCCCCGGGATCGCCATGCAGGCGGTCGCCAGCAGCCCAAGGCCGGCGATCACATAGCCAAACTGCTGCCAGACTCCCCAGGGCCGCGCGGCGAAGGCCTCGCGCATCGGCTCGATCCCGCCATAAAGCCCCCCAACCAGCCAGGCGATAGGGTCTGGCCGCCCGGAAAGACCCGCGCCCAGCAGGCAGGCGGCAAAGCCCATGAGCGCCAGCCGGCCTGCCCACTCCAGCGCCTCAAACGCAGGCCGGTCGGGGATATCGGCCGGCGCCACCCAGCGCGGGGCTGGCGCGGCATCCTCGCGCGGCGCTGAAAGCGTAGCGAACACGGCAAACAGCATGAACCCGGCCATGGCCGCATAGGCCACCGCCCATCCGGCCCAGGCGTAGTCGTCGCCATTGATCCATTGCGCGATGAACAGCGGCAGCGCGCCCGACAACAGAATGGCGATGCGATAGCCCCACTGATAGGTGGCCGTCAGCACGCTGAGGCGGGCGTCGTCCTTGGCGACCTCGATACGCCAGGCGTCGATCGCGATGTCCTGGGTGGCGCCTGCCAGCGCGATCAGCACCGTGATGACGGCAAAGGGAATGAAGGCGGCGGTGGCGTCCCCTGCTGCGGTGAAGCCGGTCGCGGGGTCGCGCGTGGCGAGCAGCAAAAGCCCAAAGATGACGGCCACCTGCGTGACCAGCATCCAGGACCGGCGCCGGCCCAATGCTTTGTCGAGAACGGGAATGGCGACACGATCGACGACCGGCGCCCACAGGAACTTGAGCGCGTAGGTCAGGGTCGCAAGCGTGATGAGACCGATCAGCGCCAGCGACGCCCCGGCTTCGCGCAGCCAGATCACCAGAGCGGTGTTGGCGAGCTGGTTCGGCATGCCGGCGGCGAAGCCGAGCCCGAACATCACGAGCGCGGAGCGCTCCAGAAAGGCGGCGATCCCGGAGCGGGGCGCTGGCGTGTCGAAAGTGGCGTCGGCCATGCAAGCACTCGTGAGGGCGCGCCCCGGCAGGGGCCGGGACTCGCGATTGCGTCAGGCTGCGACCGTGGCGCGTTCTGCGTGCGCCGTCCAGCGGGCGATCAGCTGATGAAGCCGTTCAGCTTCCAGAGGCTTGGGAATGAAATCATCCATTCCCGCATCGAGACAAGCGCGGCGATCCTCTTCCATCGCATTGGCGGTGAGCGCGATCAGCGGTGTTCGCCCGCGCGGGGCAGGCAAGGCGCGGATCGCTGCCGCAGCTTCAAACCCATCCATCTCCGGCATGTGAAGATCAAGAAAGACAATGTCGTAGGCGGCGTCGGCAAGCGCGCGGAGCACCTCGCGGCCTGTGCCTACTGTCAGGACCGCACACCCTTCGCGCTCAAGCAGCGCGCGCGCCAGCAAGGCGTTGATGGGATTGTCTTCCGCCAGAAGCACGCGCGCGCCGCGCGCCGCCGTGGCCCGGGCGCGTTCATCTTCCGCCTGCTCGCCGCCGCCGCGCACAACCTTGGCCAGACGCGCGATCGCCGCCGCCGGGCGCAACGGCTTGACCAGATAGGCCGCAACGCCGGCGGCTTTGGCAGCCTCGATCGCGTCACGCCTTTCCTGTGGCAGGAGGGCCACAACCGGCGCGCCCAGCGCGATCGCCTCTTCCAGCGCCCCTGTCTCGTGATCGACGAGCAGGAGATCGACCGGTCCGACCGTCAAAAGCTGTGCACAGGTCAGGAGGCGCGCTCCTGTGCCAGCCAGCAGGGCCGCGACCGCATCGGCGACAATGCCGGAGCGGGTCACCAACCCGATGGTCAGGCCCGACAGATCCATCGACGGCTGCGGTCCGACATCGACCGCGAACGGCAAGCGCACGGTGAAAACGGCCCCTGCCCCCGGCGCGCTTTCCACCCCGACGGTTCCACCCATCGCGGCGGCAAGCTTGCGCACGATGGCGAGGCCCAGGCCCGTACCGCCAAACCGGCGCGTGTGGGAGCTGTCCGCCTGGGCGAATTCCTCGAAAACATGGGCGAGCTTGTCAGCCGGGATCCCAATGCCGGTATCGCGCACCGCAATGGCAAGGCCGACCTTGCCGTCCGCCATTGGCTCGGCGGAGGCCGAGACCAGAACGCCGCCTGTCTCGGTGAACTTGACGGCGTTGGAGACCAGATTTGTCACGATCTGGCGCAGACGGCCATCGTCGCCGCGCAAGCGCGCGGGCAGGTCGGAGGCAAGCGCGACTTCCACATCGAGGCCCTTTTCACGCGCACGCGGGCTCATGAGTTCGGCCACCGCCTGAAGGGTCGCGGCAGGGTCAAACGCAATCTCTTCCAGCTCGATCGTGGCCGCTTCCAGCTTGGCGAAATCGAGGATGTTGTTGAGAAGGCCGAGCAAATGATCGCCGGAGTGACGGATCGCGGCAAGATAGGACCGCTGCGCATCGGCAAGCGGCGTCATGTCCAGCAGCCCTGCCATGCCGAGAATGCCATTCAGCGGCGTGCGAATCTCATGACTGAGCGTGGCGAACAGCATCGTCTTGGCGCGCGCATCCTCACCCTCGTTGCGGCGGAACGCCAGTGCGCGCCCGCCCGGCAAGGGCGCACGTTGATCAGCAGGCCCCGGCGCCAAGCCAAGCCCAGCGCTGTTGGATGCAATCAGGCCCCCGTCAGCATCGAGCAGGAAGACTGGATCAGACCAGCCGGCGAAAGGAGCAAGCGCGTCAGGCAAAGACATGGCGGGCAGCCTAAAGCCTGGCGGTTTCAAAACTCTTCGCCACCGCAGGCTCCACCCGCCGATAGGAGAGCGCTTCGGCCACGTGCAGCCGGGCGATCCGCTCCGCCCCATCGAGGTCGGCGATCGTGCGGGCGACCTTGAGCGTGCGATGATAACCGCGCGCAGAAAGCCGCAGCTGCAGCGCGGCCTGATCCATCAAAGAGCGGCCGGCGGCATCCAGCGGGGCGGCGGCTTCCAGCACGGCGCCCTGCAAGCGTGCGTTGAGGGGAGGCGGTTGCGCCCCGAGCGCCTCGGCCCGATCGTTCTGGCGGGTCCGCGCCGCCGCCACCCGCGCAGCCGCCTCCCGCGTGCCCTCCGGTCCGCGCGGCAAGGCGAGATCAGCCGGCGTGACGGGGGGAGTTTCGATCACCAGGTCGAAGCGATCGTACAGCGGGCCGGAAACACGGGCCTGATAGTCGGCCTGGCAGTGGGGAACCTTGCGACAGAGCGCGCCGGGCGCGCCGCCGCATCTGCACGGATTCATCGCCGCCACGAGCTGGAAAGCAGCAGGATACACGACATGACGATTGGCGCGCGCCAGCTGGATCTCGCCGGTCTCCAAAGGCTGGCGCAAGGCGTCGAGCGCCTGGGCGTTGAACTCCGGCAATTCGTCGAGGAACAGAACGCCGTGGTGCGCAAGCGAGGCCTCCCCCGGCTTGGCCTTCGTCCCGCCGCCGATGAGGGCGGCCATGGAGGCGGAATGGTGCGGCGAGCGAAACGGTCGGCTGCGGGTGAGGGCGCCCTTGGCGATCAGCCCGGCGACCGAATGCACCATGGAGAGATCGAGCAATTCCGACGCCGTGAGCGGTGGGAGCAGTCCCGGCAGGCGTGCGGCCAGCATGCTTTTGCCCGAGCCGGGAGGCCCGATCATCAGCAAGTTGTGG
Organism: Caulobacterales bacterium; assembly: GCA_044340025.1. Lineage (GTDB taxonomy): Bacteria > Pseudomonadota > Alphaproteobacteria > Caulobacterales > Aquidulcibacteraceae > JBIIUJ01. The sequence continues at coordinate 8,541 of JBIIUJ010000023.1, read as the reverse complement.
CCGCCGGCCGCAGCGATCTCTAGGCAGCGCTTGGCGCGCTCCTGGCCGCGCACGTCGGCCAGATCAGGCAGGGCGGGCCCCTCCTCGACCACGCCGGGCGCCGGCGGCGTGAGAACGGTCAGTCCCCGCACATGATTGATGAAAGCCATGAGGCTGGGCGCAGCCAGAACCGCGCCGTCCGCCCATGCCGCCTCGGAGCCGCAATCAGCCGGGCACAGGAGAGCAAGGCCAGCGTCAGCGGCCGCGATAGCTGCCGGCAAAGCGCCGTTGGTGGCCACGATGCGCCCGTCCAGCGAGAGTTCCCCAAGCGCAGACAGACCATCGAGCGCATCCTGCGGCAGCACGCCCATGGCGCACAGAACGGCCGCCGCGATCGGCAGATCATAATGGCTGCCTTCCTTCGGCAGGTCGGCCGGGGCAAGATTCACGATCAGGCGCTTGGGCGGCAACGCAAGACCAAGGGCGGCAAAGGCGGCGCGCACACGTTCCCTGCTCTCGCCTACAGCCTTGTCGGCGAGACCGACCAGCACAAAGCTGGGCAGACCATCCGTCAGCTGCGCCTGCACGTCCACCCGCCGCGCGGCGCAGCCTTCGAACGCCCAGGTGACGATGCGTGCTGTCATGCTGTGCCCCGTCGACGCGTCGACTTGTCCGCCAGTTGGATACCTTATCCACATTATCCCCGGCCTTGGATCAAGGCCAGAACAAAGAATGAACAAGATGCAAACATTTGCTCTCTGTCCGCCCTCCGGACGTCAAGTTCGGGCGCGGCGCGCCTCCACAGCCTCCCAGAAAGCGGGCATGAGGTCCGGCCCGCCGAGGCCGCGGATCGCCAGGGCGCCGGTGGGAGAGGTCACGTTGATCTCGGTCAGGCGGCCAGCGATCACATCGATCCCAACGAAAACAAGGCCCCGCTCGCGCAGGGAGGGGCCGATGGCGGCGCAGATGACGCGATCGGCTTCGGAGAGGTCAGTCGCCTCCGCCACGCCCCCGGCGGCGAGATTGGAGCGGATATCGCGACCTTGCGGCTTGCGATTGAGAACGCCCGCGGGCTCCCCCTCAATCAGGATGATCCGCTTGTCGCCCTCGAATACGGCGGGGATGAAGGCCTGAAGCTGGATCGCCTCGCGCCTGGTGGCCAGAAACAGCTCGATCAGGGCGGCGAAGTTGCCATCATCCGCCTTGGCGAGAAACACGCCCTCGCCCGCCTTTCCATAGAGCGGCTTGACCACCACGTCCCCGTGGTCGGCCCGGAAAGCCCGCATCGCGGCGAGATCGCGGGTGACGAGGGTGGGCGGCTGCAGCTGCGGAAACAGCAGCGGGGAAATCTTTTCCGGGCTGGAGCGCACCCAGAACGGATCATTGACCACCAGCGTGCGCGGGTGGACGAGCTCCAGCAGATGAGCCGCCGTGATGTAATGCATGTCGAACGGCGGGTCCTGACGCATCAGGATCACATCCAGATCGTCAGCCAAATCCAGGGTCTGAGCCGGCCCCAGCGCAGCATGATCGCCCTGCTGGCGTTTCACCGTCACCGGGCGAGCCGTGGCGAAGACCCGCCCCTCGCGGTAGCTCAACGCGTCCGGCTGAAAGACATGAAGCGTGTGGCCGCGGGCCTGTGCGGCTTCCATCATCGCAAACGTGGTGTCGCCCGCGATGGAGATGGTCTCGATGGGGTCCATCTGGACCCCGACACGCAAGCTCATGGCAGCCCCCTGTGAGGGCTAGGTGCGCTGCGAGCCGCCCGCGCGCAAGGGGCCCGAAGCGCGCAGAGCTCAGTTCAGCCGGCGGCTGACGGCCGCACGCAGACGCGCGGCCTCCGCGCGCAGCGCCGGTTCCGCCGGCAGCGCCTCCAGCCGGTCGAGCGCGGCTTTCGCCCCGGCATAGGCCTCCAGCCCGGCCAGCGCTTCGGCATGATCGAGGTGGAAGCCTGCCGTCTGAGGGGCGAGCAGGGCGCGCCGATGGGCGGCGCGCTCGGCCGCTTGCCAGCCGCCGGCTGCGCGCGCGCGGCTCCACAGATTGGTCTGAAGCCGGATTGCGGCGGCGCGATCGGTCGCTGGAGCAAAGGCCAGCGCGGGCGCCTCCTCCAGTCCGGCGCGCGCTGCAATCTGGTAGAGGGCGCGATCGTCGAGCCGCTGGCCGCCATTGAACGGATCGAGGATGACGGGGCCCTCCTCCGTCTGCAGCCGGCCGAGCACATGCCCGGGCGTGCTGGTAATGGCGAAGGGCGCGCCGATCGCGCGCGCCGCAATCCGCCAGATGATGGCGAGCGCGACTGGAAGGCCGCGCCGAGACGCCAGAACAGCGGGGATATCGGCGCTCTCGGGTGCGTCATAGGCTTCCGCCTGGGCGCCCATAAACCCGAACGCCTCGACCATTACGCCAGGCAACGCCTCTTCCAGCGGCCGGGGATCGGCCCTGAGCGTGTGGGCGATCTCGGCCATCACGCGCTCAGCCGGCGCAAGATCGCGATCCGGGATCTCGTGCAGCGCGCAGGCGAAAACGGCGGCCTGCAGATCGAACGCGTCGTCTTCTTTCCGGCCCAGGGCGGCGAGCGCGTGGGCCGCGTCCTCCCGCCCGCGCGGGATCAGGGGGCGGCGCCCTGCGCCATGCGGCTCTCCGGCGCGCCTTGCGGCAGCCGGACATAAGACACCACGCGCGAGACGCCCGGCACGGTGCTGGCGTGGCGAGTGGCGGCTTCAAGCTCCTCGCGGCCCTGAGCGACGCCCATCAGATAGACCACGCCATTATGGGTCTCGATGTTGTAATTGATCGACTGCACGCCGCGATCGCCGATCAACCGCGCACGCAGCCGGGCGGTGATCCACTCATCCTGCAGATTGCGGCGCAGGCCGTCTGGCCCGCTGACGACGATTTCGTTGGAGACGGCGCTGATCCGATCGACGTTCCAGGCGATGCGCTCGGCTTCCACCCGCTCTTCCGGGGTGAGGACACGGCCGGACAGGAGCACAAGGCCTTCCGCCACTTCCACATCGACCGCGCGCATATCCATGCCTTCGCGGTTCAGGAGCTTGAGCTTGATTTCCTGGGAGGCTGTCGCGTCATCGATCGCCCGCCCGATCGTGCGCTCCTGACCAGCGGCCAAGCCGACTGCTGCGACGCCGCCAACGATGGTGGGCGCGCAGGCCGCAAGCGGAAGTGTCGTCAAAAGAGCGAGGGAGAGCAGAGGATATCGCATGCACCACAGTCTCGTCCATCATGGTTGACGAAAGGTAACCAGAACACAGCGGTATAGCCTAACACTCTAGTCTTGGCGCCTCGCGATCCAGACCCGCGAAATCTGTGAACGGCATCGGCCTCGGCACGGTGCGGCCGCCAGTCACAGAGGTCCCAGAACCAGCGAGCTGGATGCTGATGATCCTCGGCTTTGGGCTGATCGCCCAGCAGCTCCGTCGGCGCAGCCGGGCTGCCGCGGCGGCCTAGGCGGCCCGCCACGCATCGCGCACATGCCGGGGCCAGCGCCCCGGCATGATGGCGACAAGATCGAAACGCAAGTCGCTGCCCGACGCCCATTCGTTTCGCGACAGCCAGGCTTCAGCGGCTTTCGCGATCCGCATTTGCGCGGCGGGCGTGACGGCAAGGGCGGCGCCTCCTGGCGTCCGGCGCGCCTTCACTTCCACAAAAGCGATCAGCCGGCCTTTGCGCGCCACCAGATCGATCTCGCCCACCGGCGTGCGCACCCGGCGCGCCAGGATGCGATAGCCTTTCAGCATCAGCCAGAGCGCGGCGAGCCGCTCCCCACGCCGGCCGCGCGCCTCCGCCGCTGCGCGTCTGGTCACGCCTTGCCTGCAAGAAGCAAGGCGCGGGCATAGAGCGCCCGGCGTGGGGCGCCCGTGGCGGCAGCAACGGCTTCCGCAGCCTGCTTCACCCCGCCCTCGGCCAGCGCCGCCCGCAGGAGCGCGTCCAGATCCTCAGCGCTCGGAGGAGCGGAGGGCGCAGGCGGGCCCACGACGACCACGATCTCCCCTTTCGGCCCACCGGCCTGCGCATAATGCGCCGCCAGCGAGGCGAGCGCGCCGCGCCGCACCTCCTCGTAGAGCTTGGTCAGTTCCCGGCAGACAGCCGCCGGCCGGTCTCCCAGCACCTCAGCCATCGCAGCCAGGCTCTCGGCAAGCCTCGGCCCGGTCTCGTAGAAAACGAGCGTGGCTTCCACGGTCGCCAAGCCCTCCAGCTCGCCGCGCCGCGCGCCGGCCTTGGCGGGCAGAAAGCCTGCAAACAGAAACCGGTCCGTCGGCAGGCCAGCCGCCACGAGCGCGGCCAGAAGCGCCGATGCGCCCGGCAGCGGGCTCACCGCCGCACCCGCCGCAATGGCTTCGCGCACCAGCTTGTAGCCCGGATCGGAAACAAGCGGCGTGCCCGCGTCGGACACGAGCGCCACCGCCTTGCCTTCGCCCAGAAGCGCCAGCACCTTCGGGCGCATGCGATCGGCATTGTGTTCGTGATAGGGCTCCAGCGCTGTTCGGATCCCATAGGCATCGAGCAGACGGCGCGTCACGCGCGTGTCTTCCGCCAGGATCAGATCGGCGGCGCTCAGCGTATCGAGCGCCCGGAGTGTCACGTCGCGCAGATTGCCGATGGGGGTGGCGACAACATGGAGGCCGGCCGCGAGCGATTGCGGGTGATCGCGACGCTTTCTAGGGTCGGGGGATGGATTCGGGAGATCAGCCATGGCGCCGGCGAGCTTAGCCCATAGGTTGCGAGCAGCCAGCGCCGCAGCCAGCCTGGCTGCGCTCGGTCTGCTGACGGCATGCGCCACAGCGCCGGCGGCGCCGCCAGCGCCGGTGGTCGTCGAGCCCGCGCCCATTGCCGCCGCGCCCAGCCGGCCGCTGCCGCCCACCGCCCTGAAACCCCCGCACATGCAGGGCCGCAAGGTGATCCGCGCTGCTTTGCTGCTGCCGTTTTCCAGCGCGAGCCCGCCCGTGCGGGAGGAAGCCGCCGCCTTGCTCGCCGCAGCGGAGCTTGCGCTGTTCGAGAACGCCGACAACACGTTCCTGCTGATCCCCAAGGATGCCGGCGTGTCGCCCGATCAGGCGGTCGCCGCCGTACGCGCCGCAGTTCAGGACGGGGCGGACGTGATCCTCGGGCCGCTGTTTTCCTCCTCTGTGGCCGCCGCAGCGCCCGCCGCGCGCGACGCCGGCATTCCGATCATCACCTTCTCCTCCGATCGGGAGGTGGCAGGGCGCGGCGTCTACATGCTGAGCTTCCTGCCTGAAGAGGAGACCGAGCGGATCGTCGGGTTCGCCGCCCGGTCCGGCATTCGCCAACTCGTCACCCTGACGCCGGATACCGACTATGGCGCGCGCGTGGCGGCGGCTGCCCGCAACGAGGCGCAGCGCGCCGGCATGACGCTGGCTGGCCAGGAGGTGTATCCACGCGGGGTGCAGAATCTCGCGCCGCCGGCCGAGCGCGCCGGACGGATCGCCCTGACCGCTCCTGTGGGTCAGGGCGCGATCCTGATCCCGGAACGAGGCAGTCTTGTCCGCGCCCTTGCCGCGCCGCTGGCCGGGGTCGGCGTTTCGCCTGCGAGCACGCGCTTTCTGGGCACTGGTCTGTGGGCGGATCCGGAAGTGACCGAAGCGCGCGGTCTGGCGGGCGCCTGGTTTGCCGCGCCCGACCCCGCCGTCCGCGGGAGTTTCGAGCGGCGCTTCCGGCAGACGTTCGAACGTCCGCCCACCCGGCTCGCCGGCATGGGCTATGATGCAACCGCCATTGTGGCGCGCCTTACCCGGCGAGGGGATGTTGCAGGCTTGGCGCGCCAGAGCCTTGAAAAGCCTGAGGGCTTTGTTGGGGTCGATGGCCTGTTTCGTTTCCGTGCGGACGGCACGACCGAGCGCGGCCTCGCCGTCCATGAAGCCACAGGCGCGGGCTCGCGCGTGATTGATCCGGCGCCGATGTCGTTTCAGGGCCGCTAGCGTTCGAGGCCGGGCTTGAACGTCAGCACCACGCCATTGATGCACCATCGCTGACCAGTCGGCGGCGGCCCATCATCAAAGACATGGCCATGATGCGCTCCGCATACAGCGCAGTGCACCTCCGTACGCGGATAAAGAAGCTTCCAGTCGGTTTTGGTCCCGACCACGTTGGCGCTGATGGGCCGCGTGAAGCTGGGCCAGCCGGTGCCGCTGTCGAACTTGTCGTCTGAATCCCAGATGTGGGTTCCGCAGCCAACGCACGCATAGACGCCCTTGCGCTTCTCATTGTTGAGCGGAGAGGTCCATGCCCGCTCCGTGCCTTCCTGGCGGGCAACGCGAAACTGCTCGGGCGTCAGGATCCTGCGCCATTCGGCTTCGGTTTTCACTACGCGGCGGGGCGGGGCCATGGGTGCTCCTGATGACAGCGGCGGATCCAGACAGGACATGGCGCGCGCAGGATCGGCTGGCAAGGCGGACCTATCCCCAGGGCGCGCAGCCTCGCGTAGGGTGGCGCCATGACCGACGATCCCCTGACGCTTTCGCCTGGCGACGCTGATGCGATCCCCACTTGGCGCGCAGCCTATTCCGACCGCACCGCCAGCCTGATGGCGAGGCTCGCAGGCCTGGCCTACCTCGACAGCCTTGCTCTTGCCGAAAAACTGGGCCCGGCAGGGTTCGACCTCGCGGCGACCTATGACGATGGCCTGACCCAGGGTTTCCTCGCCAAAAGCGCGGATTTCGCAGCCCTCGTGTTTCGGGGAACCAGCTCTGAGGCGGATTGGGGCGTCAATCTTCGCGCCCGCCTTACCCCTGTGCAAACACCGGGCGGGCGCGTCGTGCGCCTTCATGCCGGATTTCTGGACGCTTTCGCCGGGCTTGAGCAGAAGCTGCGCGCCGATCTGGAAAGCAAGGTCGGCCCCAAGCTGGGACTTTATATCGCCGGCCATTCTCTGGGCGGCGCTCTCGCCCAGATCGCGGCCGCCATGCTCGAGCGCGATAGCCTGGCGGCCTGTTACACGTTTGGCGCCCCCCGGGTGGGCGATGGGCGGTTCGATGAAGTGGTGAAGTGTCCGCACTATCGCGTGGTCAATGGCTGGGATCTCGTGACCACGCTGCCGCCGCCGTTTCCAGCGGCCTTCCGGCACTCCGGCGACCCCCGGCTTCTGAGCGGAGAGGCGCGGGTTCCACTGCGGCGCGACCGATCCTGGCCGGCCCGCGCGGCTCAGAACATTGCTGGGCTTGGCCTTGCCATCCTGGGGCGGAACGTGCTGCTCGATAACCATCGCATCGATCATTATGCGCGCAGGCTGGGCTGGGCCGCCCGACATCGCGCCCCGGCGCCTTAGAGCCCCCCCAACGCAAAAGGCCCCGGGGTTTCCCCCGGGGCCTTGCGTGTTTCTGACGCTGTGTTTTCAGATCACTCGATGATCTTTGCCACGACGCCCGCGCCGACGGTGCGGCCGCCTTCGCGGATCGCAAAGCGCAGGCCCTGATCCATCGCGATCGGCGTGATCAGCTCGACTTCCACCGAGATGTTGTCGCCAGGCATCACCATTTCGGTGCCTTCCGGCAGCTTGATGATCCCCGTCACGTCCGTCGTGCGGAAGTAGAATTGCGGCCGGTAGTTGGAGAAGAACGGCGTGTGACGCCCGCCCTCTTCCTTCGTCAGGATATAGGCCTCGGCGGTGAACTTCTTGTGCGGCTTGATCGAGCCCGGCTTGCACAGCACCTGGCCGCGCTCCACGCCCAGACGATCGATGCCGCGCAGCAGCGCGCCGATGTTGTCGCCCGCCTGACCGCTGTCGAGCAGCTTGCGGAACATCTCCACGCCCGTGACGGTCGTCTTCTGCGTGTCGCGGATGCCGACGATCTCGACTTCCTCGCCAACCTTCACGATGCCCTTCTCCACCCGGCCGGTCACAACCGTGCCGCGGCCCGAGATCGAGAACACGTCCTCGATCGGCATCAGGAAGGGCTGGTCGATCGGACGCTCCGGCTGCGGGATATACTCGTCCACCGTCTTCATCAGCGCGAGGATCGCCTCTTCGCCGATCTTGGCGTCGCGGCCTTCAACCGCCGCCAGCGCCGAGCCCTTGGTGATCGGGATGTCGTCGCCGGGGAACTGATAAGACGAAAGCAGCTCGCGCACTTCCATCTCGACGAGCTCGAGAAGCTCCTCGTCGTCGACCATGTCGACCTTGTTCATGAACACCACCAGCGCCGGCACGCCCACCTGACGGGCCAGCAGGATGTGCTCGCGCGTCTGCGGCATCGGGCCGTCGGCCGCGCTCACCACCAGGATGGCGCCGTCCATCTGCGCCGCGCCCGTGATCATGTTCTTCACATAGTCAGCGTGGCCAGGGCAGTCGACGTGCGCATAGTGACGGTTCGCCGTCTCATATTCCACGTGCGCCGTGTTGATCGTGATCCCGCGCGCCTTCTCCTCCGGCGCCGCGTCGATATCGGCATACGCCATCGCCTTCGCGCCGCCAGACTTCGCCAGCGTCATCGTGATCGCCGCCGTCAGCGTCGTCTTGCCGTGGTCAACGTGACCAATCGTGCCAATGTTGCAGTGCGGCTTCGTCCGCTCAAACTTCGCTTTCGCCAT
>JBIIUJ010000146.1:0-5798 GCA_044340025.1 Caulobacterales bacterium | reverse complement strand
CATCTGGGCGCCCGGCTGGGGGGCGCCGCTGCGGCTTGTGCCCACGATCGCCCAGCCCGAGGCGGCAAGCCGCGACGCCATCGCCGCCGCAACATAGCCAAAGCCGAAGAAAAGGGCGGTGCGCGCTTGCGCCATGCCTGCGGCTATAGCCCCGCCGCCGCCGCGTAGCGAGGGCCCATCCAACCAAACCGTAATCCGTGCGGCGATGGACGCGCCGTGCCGCAGCCTGTTAGGTCGCGGTCATGCGGCTTCTCCTTCCTGCGCTTCTGTGCGGTTTCATGCAGTCTGGTCCCAGTCTGGCGCAGGATCAGCGCGATCTCGCCCGGCTCGACGCCTGCCTCAGCCGCAGCGCCACCGCGCCGGACGCGGCCTATGAAGATGGGCTGATCTGGCGGCGCGAAGGCGGCGGATCGCTCGCCGCCCAGTGCGTGGCGGTCGCCCAGATCGCGCGCGGCGATGTCGAGACCGGGGCAGAGCGCCTGACCGCGCTGGCCGAGGCGCCCGATCTGTCCCCCTTCCAGCAGGTGGCCGCGCTCAGCCGGGCGGCCAACGCCTGGCTGCTGATCGGGCGGGCGGAGGCGGCGGCCAGCGCGCTTGACCGCGCCATTGCGCTCGCCCCGCGCGAGCCGGACCTGCTGATCGATCGCGCCCGCGCCCGGGCGCTGGCGCGCGACTGGCCCAAGGTGGAGGGCGATCTCGATCAGGCGCTGGCGCTGCGCCCGCGCGATGGGCTGGCCCTGACGCTGCGGGCGCAGGCCCGCGTCTATCGCCTGAAGCTGGACCTGGCGGAGGCCGATGTGGCCGCCGCTCTGGCGCTGGATCCGGTCAACGAGACCGCGCTGCTGGTGCGCGGCCATATCCGAGAGGCCCGCCGCACGGGCCGGCCGCCGGAATAGGCCCGAAAGCCGGCCTCAGGCCGCGCGCTTGGCGATCCGGTCGTGGTCGCGGATCGTCTCCACGATCTCGGCCAGATCATCGAACCGCACCATGTTGGGGCCGTCGGAGGGGGCCTTGTCCGGGTCCGGGTGGGCTTCCATGAAGATGGCGGCCACGCCCACCGCAGCGGCAGCGCGCGCGAGCACCGGCGCCATCGTGCGGTCCCCGCCGGAGCGGTCGCCCATGCCGCCGGGCTGCTGCACCGAATGGGTGGCGTCAAACACCACCGGCGCGCCGGTTTCGGCCATGATGGGCAGGCTGCGGAAGTCCGTCACCAGCGTGTTGTAGCCAAAGCTCGCGCCCCGTTCGGTGACGAGCACGTTGGGATTGCCGCTGCCGGTGATCTTGGCGACCACGTTCTTCATATCCCATGGGGCCAGGAACTGGCCCTTCTTCACGTTCACGGGCTTGCCCGTCTCGGCGGCGGCCACGAGCAGATCGGTCTGGCGACACAGGAAGGCGGGGATCTGGAGCACGTCCACCGCCTGCGCCGCCAGCGCGCACTGATCGGGCGCATGCACGTCCGTCAGGACCGGCACGCCAAGGCTCTCGCGGATCTCGGCAAAGACCGGCAGCGCGCCTTCCAGCCCCGCGCCGCGCGCGCCCGACAGGCTGGAGCGGTTGGCCTTGTCGAAGCTGGTCTTGTAGATGAAGCCCACGCCCAGCCTGCCGAACGTTTCTTTCAGCCACTGCGCCGTTTCCAGCGCGTGGGCGCGGCTTTCCATGGCGCAGGGCCCGCAGATGAAGGCCAGCGGCAAGGCATTGCCCACCCGAACGGCGGCGTTTCCGGCCCCGATGGTCACGATTGGGTTGGCGGCGGTCATGGCGAAGGCTCCCGAAGAGGCGTTGGCCCGCATATGCGCCTTGCCCGCCCGCGCCGCTAGGGCTTCGCTGCCGCCCTCTGCGCGGTGTGGCGAAACGACAACACGCAAGTCTGGCTGAAGTTTAATCTTGAAAAAATTTGGCGGTGTGTCTATATTGCCACGTGTGGATGGGAGGCCCGTCCCCGGATCAGCGTCGTCCCCCCGCTTGCCGATCCTCAGGGCCAACCCATCCCCCCGCCGGCACTATCCCCTCCCGGCGTGAGGCGCGGATGCCTCAGCGGAAGCGCCCGGTCGTCCCCTCGGCCGGGCGCTTCTATTTGGGGCCGGGCGCGGGTAAGGCCTGCGCATGGCCACGCTCTCCATCGCTTCCTGGAACATCAATTCGGTGCGCCTGCGCGCGCCCATCGTGCGGCGCTATCTGGAGATGGCGCAGCCAGACGTGCTCTGCCTTCAGGAGATCAAGTGCCGCACAGGCGAGTTCCCGTCGGCTGCCTTCGCCGATCTGGGCTATGTGCATGCCGCCATCATGGGCCAGAAGGGCTGGCATGGCGTGGCCATCCTGTCGCGCCTGCCTCTGGAGGAGGCGGCCGCGCCGGATCTGTGCCCGCGTGGCGAGGCGCGGGTGGTGGCCGCCCGCGTGGCGGGGGTGGAGATCCACAACCTCTATGTTCCCGCCGGCGGCGACGAGCCCGATCCCGCCGTCAACGAAAAGTTCGCCCACAAGCTGGCGGTCATGGCGCGGATGCGCGCGCATTATGCGGCGCGCGCGCAGGCGGGCGGGGGCGGTCTTGTGCTGGTCGGCGACCTCAACATCGCGCCGGGCGAGCATGACGTCTGGTCGCACAAGGCGTTGCTGGATGTCGTGAGCCACACGCCGGTGGAGACCGAGGCGCTCGGCGCGGTCTGCGCGCAGGGCGGCTTTCTGGATCTCGCGCGCATCGCCCGGCCCGATCCCGAGAAGCTCTTTACCTGGTGGAGCTATCGCAGCCCGGACTGGACGGTGAACAATCGCGGCCGGCGGCTCGATCACATCTGGGCGACGCATGATCTGGGCGCGGCGTTCGAGGCGGCGGGGCCGGAGCGGTTTTCCATCCTCACCGAGGCGCGGGCCTGGGAAAAGCCGTCCGACCACGTCCCCGTGCTGGCCCGCTTTGCGCTCTAGGCGTGCCGCCGCGTCAGGCTTCCCCCTGCGGCTGAGGGCCGCCATAAACGCGCAAAACATCGGGGAGGAAGGCGATGAGCGCGCGCGAATTCTGCATCACGCAAACCGACGGCAAGCTGCTGATCGTCACGATCAACCGGCCGGAGGTGATGAACAGCCTGCACCCGCCGGCCAACGCCGAACTCGCCGCGGTGTTCGACGCTTTCGCCGCCGACCCCGACCTCTGGGTCGCAATCATCACGGGTGCTGGCGACAAGGCCTTTTCCGCCGGCAACGACCTGAAATATCAGGCCATGGGCGGCAAGATGAGCGTGCCGGCCAGCGGCTTTGCGGGCCTCACCTCGCGCTGGGATCTCGACAAGCCGGTGATCGCCGCCGTCAACGGGCTGGCCATGGGCGGCGGCTTCGAGATCGCGCTGGCGTGCGATCTGATCGTGGCGGCCGAAACGGCGAGCTTTGCCCTGCCCGAGCCGCGCGTGGGCCTCGCCGCGCTGGCCGGCGGGCTGCACCGCCTGCCGCGCATGATCGGCCAGAAACAGGCGATGGGCATGATCCTGACCGGCCGGCGCGTGAGCGCCGCGGAGGGCCAGGCGCTGGGCTTCGTCAATGAGGTGGCCAAGCCCGAGGATTTGATGGCGCGCGCGCGGGCCTGGGCCGATCAGATCCTGGAGCTGTCGCCCATGTCGATCCGCGCCTCCAAGCAAGCGGTCTATCGCGGGCTGGACGAGCCCTCGCTGCGGGCGGCCTATGAGGGCCAGCGCGCCTATCCGGCGATCCAGGCGATGTTTCGCTCGCAGGACATGATCGAGGGGCCGATGGCCTTCGCCCAGAAGCGCAAGCCCGCCTGGACCGGCCATTAGGCAGCCACCTTACCAGGAGTTCAGGGTCAGGGTTCTTGCGCAGGCTTTTGGGCGAGCGCAGATTGGGCGGCGGAGTCCCATCGATGCTGCAGTCCCTGATCGCCCTGAGAGACGCCTTTCTGGCCTTGTTGTTGAGCCTGGCCGGCGTGGACTATGCAAACGCACCCCAGAGCGAGGCCGAACCGGCCGAGCGGGAGGTATTTCGCGTTGCGCTCGGCCCGGATGGTCGTGGCGTCACCATCGCGTTCGGCGCCGATGAGGCGGAGGAGGGGGCGGGCGTGCTGGATGCTCCAGCCTGGCCGCAGCCGCGCCTGCCGCGCCTGCGCCTGCTGGACTGATCAGGCCTCCACCGCGCCCTTGCGCAGCAGGAGATTGGCGTAGAAGCGGGTGTCGCCGGTCTGCACCACGGCGAACGCCGCCTTGGCCGCGCCATAGAAGGCGAACCGCTCCAGACTGACGATCGGGCCAGAGAATCCGGCTTGCGCTGCTTCCTGCGCCATCGCGGCCACCGCCGGCGGGACCGCCGCCGCATCGCCCACCACCTGCATCACGCGCAAGGGATCGGGCGTGAAATCGTCGATCGGCAGCACGGTGAGAATGGCGCGCAGCGCCCGGTCGGCGCTCACCCCCGGCAGGCGGATCAACCGGCCGGTGGTGGTGGCGCGCGCGATCGTCTCGGCCGGGTGGTTGGCGTCGGCGAGCAGCAGATCGTCGCCATGGCCCATGGCCGCCAGCACCCACAGCAGGTCTGGCGACAGCAAGGGATCAAGACCTTTCAGCATCAGGCGCTCACGTGGGCGAGGATCGCCACACTCACGGCATCGGCCTTCTCGGTGTGGGGCATGTGGCCGGCGCCCTCCACGAAGACCAGTCTGGCGCCGCTGGGCAAGGCGGCTGCGTCCGGCTCGCCGACGATCCGGTCCTGCCGGCTCGCCAGCACCAGAAGCGGGGCTGTCACCTCGCCCACCCGCGCGCCCAGGGCGGCGAAGGCCGGCGCGGCCATGGCCGACCGGATGGCGGAGAGCGCCTCTTCCACCCCATCCAGCCGCTTCGACTTCAGGATGTCTTCGGCCATGTCGCGCGTGGCGGTCGCGGGGTCTGCAAACAGCAGCGCCAACACCTCAGCCAGCGCGCGCGCGCGGCCGGCGGCGATAAAGCCGTCGAGATAGTCGGCGTTCAGCGCCGTGCCGGGCAGAGCGGCCGGGCACACAAGCGTGAGCGTGGCGATCCGCTCCGGCTGGGCGAGCGTCGCCGCCAGCGCCACAGCCCCGCCCAGCGAATGGCCGACCAGATGCGCCTTGCTCACGCTTAAGGCGTCGAGGGCTTCGAGCACCGCCCCCGACAGCGCCGCAAGGTCGCCTGCGCCCACATCCTTGGCGCTGGCGCCGTGGCCCGGCAGATCGAGCGCGATGGTGGCGGCTGCGGCCGCCACAGCCGGCTGCACCAGCGCCCAATTGTTCAGATCGCCGCCAAAGCCATGCAGGAACACCACCGGCGTCTCGCCCTCGCCGGCCAGCGTGGCGCGGATCGTGCGGCCATCAGGCAGGCTCAGCCTCCTCTCGGTCAGGCCGCCGCTTTCGCCATCCTCGGTCTCGGGCGTGAACCTGGCCTGGAAGTCCGCGACGAAGGCGTCGATCTCGGCCTCGCTCACCGCCTCATCGGCCAACACGGCCAGCAGCGCGCCCACGGGCAGGGTCTCGCCCTCCTGCGCCACGATGCGCCGCAGCGTGCCGGCGAAGGGCGCCTCGAACACATTGGTGATCTTGGAGGTCTCGACATCGACCAGCTCCATCCCCTCCGCGATCGCAGCGCCCGGCGCGACATGCCAGCTCTGGACCAGCCCCTCCTGCATGGAGAGGCCCCACTTCGGCATTTTCAGAGGGGTGATGGGCATGGGGGCTTTCTGGTCGGGTTTTGCTCCCCCGTTCACGGGGGAGCTGTCGCGAAGCGACTGAGGGGGGATGGGACGGTGGGGCGCGGGGGGGGGGGGCCCCCCCCGCCCGCCCCCCCCCCCCC